>JBBSJC010000037.1:0-26636 GCA_038257655.1 Polyangiales bacterium
CACTTACTAGTGGTCAGAAAAAATCTTTGTTGAGAGAAAGGGAAGGGCGAGCAGGAGCTCAGCCCGATCACACTGGTTGAGCATCAACCCTTGAGCGCTTCCGCACCGCCGATGATTTCCATCAGCTCCTTGGTGATCGCAGCCTGACGCGCACGGTTGTACTGGAGCGTGAGCGCGTCGATCATGTCGGACGCGTTGCGCGTGGCGTTATCCATCGCTGTCATGCGCGCGCCATGTTCAGAAGCGACCGACTCGAGCAAGGCACGGAACGACTGAATCTCCATGTACATTGGCAACAGTCGATCGAGCAGGGCGCGCTTGTTCGGCTCGTAGATGAAGTCAGTGAGCGCGGCCTTCTCTTCGACGGGCGGCAGCTTCACAGGCAGCACCTGCTCCGCGGTCACCTCCTGGCTTATCGCGCTCCGGAAGCGATTGAAAATGATGTACGCCGAGTCGAGGTCCTTCGCGATGAAGCGATCGATGATGTAACGACCGACCTCTCCCGCCTTGGCGCTCGTCAGGTTCTCGAACACGCCCTGGAACACCTTCTCGATGTTCGCACCGCGACGCTTGAAGAACTCACCACCCTTGCGACCGACGACCGCAAACGTGACTTCCTTGCCCTCGGCCTCGAGCTGCTTCCACAGCGTGAAGCCGCGCTTATTGATCGAGGAGTTGAACGCGCCCGCAAGGCCACGATCACTCGTCATGATCACGAGCAGCACCTTCTTCTCTTCACGTCGCGCGAGCAGCGGATGTCCGCCCTCTTCTTCATCGACGCGTGCGGCGATCGACGACAACAGCTCGGCTGTCTTGATCGCATAGGGCCGCAAGTCGGTGATGCGCTGTTGCGCACGACGCAGACGCGCGGCGGCCACCATCTTCATGGCGCGCGTGATCTTACGCGTGTTCTTGACGCTTCCGATGCGTCGCTTGATGAGCTTGAGGCTCGCCATGGCGTTCTCCGATCAGACCGTCAGTTAGAAGATGCTTGGAAGGTGCGCTTGAAGGCTTCGACGGCTTTTTTGACGAGCCCCTTGACCTCTTCGTTCTTCAGGTCCTTCACCGTGCTCAGCTTGTTGAGCGCCTCCGCGTGCTGACCTTTCACGAACTCGATCAGCTCCTTTTCGAAGCGGCGCACGTCCTTGATCTCGACGTCGTCGAGGTAGCCCTCGTTCGTCGCCCAAATCGCAAGCACCTGCTCTGCCACCGGCACCGGTGCGTATTGACCCTGCTTGAGTATCTCGGTCAAACGCTGACCGCGCGCGAGCTGCTTTTGCGTGGCCATATCGAGATCGGATGCGAACTGGGCGAACGCCTGCATCTCACGGAACTGCGCAAGATCGAGACGCAGTGTACCTGCGACCTGCTTCATCGCCTTGATCTGCGCTGCACCACCGACGCGCGACACGGAGATACCAACGTTAATCGCGGGGCGAACACCGGAGTAGAACAGATCCGCCTCGAGGAAGATCTGACCGTCCGTGATCGAAATGACGTTGGTCGGAATGTACGCCGACACGTCGCCTGCCTGCGTCTCGATGATCGGCAATGCGGTGAGCGAGCCACCCGAATCGGGCAAGCGCTTCACTTCGTAATCGCCCTGGGCCTTGGCTGCTTCTTCCGCCTCGTGCTTGTCTGGACCGGGGTAGATCTTGGTGGCGGTCGCGCGATCGGGCTGCGCGCCCTTCTTCACGATTACCCATTCGTCGGCCATCTTGGCAGCGCGCTCGAGCAAGCGGCTGTGAATGAAGAAGACGTCGCCGGGATAGGCTTCGCGGCCAGGCGGACGACGCAGAAGCAGCGACAGCTGACGGTAGGCCACCGCCTGCTTGCTCAGATCGTCATAGACGATCAGCGCGTGCTGGCCGCTGTCGCGGAAGTACTCGCCCATCGTCACGCCCGTGTAGGCCGAGATGAACTGGATCGGCGCCATCTCGCTCGCGTTGCTGGCGACGACGGTCGTGTACTCCATCGCGCCGGCTTCCGTCAGTTTCGTCACGACCTGCGCGACCGTGGACTGCTTCTGGCCGATGGCGACGTAGATGCAGAACATATTCTGCCCACGCTGATTGATGATCGCATCGATGGCGACAGCGGTCTTACCCGTCTGACGGTCACCGATGATCAGCTCGCGCTGGCCGCGGCCGATCGGAATCATGGCGTCGACCGCCTTGAGGCCGGTTTGCATCGGTTCGTTGACGCTCTGACGCTGCATGATGCCGGGCGCCTTGATCTCGACGCGACGACGGTGGGGCGACTCGATTGGGCCCTTACCATCGACGGGCTGACCGAGAGCGTTCACGACGCGACCGACCAGCGCGGGACCGACCGCGACGTCGATGATGCGACCGGTACGCTTGACCGTGTCGCCCTCGCGCACCCTCTGATCGCTACCCAAGAGAGCAACGCCGACGTTGTCTTCTTCGAGGTTGAGCACCATGCCCATCAGCTCACCGGGGAACTCGACGAGCTCACCAGCCATGGCGCCCTGGAGACCGTACACACGGGCGATACCGTCGCCGACCGTGAGCACAGTGCCTGTTTCAATCACCTCTACGGTCTTTTCGTAGGAGGCAATTTGCTTCTTGATGATCTGGGAGATCTCTTCAGCGCGCAGCTGCATCGGGGTACCTCACGAACCTTCTGTCGTTGTGAAATGAGAAGTGCGGTGGAAAGCCGCCACTTCGAAATGGAAATCGGAAAACTCTACTTACTTACGAACGCTTGCTTCAGTCAGGACGCGTTCACACAAGAGACGGTTGGTCACACAGGGCGTAGCGTCTCTTTGATCTCGCCGAGCCGCGTGCGAAGGCTGCCGTCGAACACTTGATCGCCCACCCGCGTCACGACACCCGCAATCAACGCCGGGTCAGTTTCGCGATCGATGCTTACTTTTTTGCCCGTCGTCTGTTCGAGGGCGCGCTGTAGCTGCCCGTAATAGGCCTCGGACAACGGTGCTGCACTCGTGACGAGCGCGCGGACGGTGCCTGCCTGCTCGGCGGCAAGCTCGTCAAATACCCGGGCCACATCCGGCAGTGCTGCCAAGCGCCCGCAATCAGAAAGATAAAGTACGCTGTTCTTCACCAGGGGCGAAACTGAGGCGCGCGTGGTGAGCTCGACCAACACAGCCTTGCGCGCCTCGGCGGTAAAAGTCGGATTAGAAAATAGCTCCTGCAGCTCGTTGCTTTGCGACCACATCGCCGCAAGCTCGCCGAGCTCTTTGCCAGTGCGATCGACCAGCTTCTGCTCGCTTGCCAACTCGAGAATGGCGCGCGCATAGCGCTTTCCGACAGATCCCATGGTCATACGCGGCTCTCCTGCTGCGGTGGCTGACTGGGCCCGCTCTTGGACTGACCGTTGTTGTGGTCGAGAGCGGTCAAGTACTCCTGGGCCAAACGCTGCTGGTCATAGGTCGTCGTCGCTTTGAGCAGCAGCTGCTCGGCGGCGGCGACTGCTGCCTCGACCGTGTCGCGTGTCAGATCTACACGCAGTTGTTTGACCTGCTGCTCGATCAAGAACTGCGCTTCCTTACGCATTCGCGCTGCCTTGTGCTCGGCCTCGGCCACGATGCGGTCGCGCTCCTTCTCGCCCGCACTGATCATCTCCTTGCGAATCAGAGCAAGCTCCTGATCGAGGCGCGCCATGCGCTCTGAGTATTCTTTGTGCTTCGCTTCCGCTTCTGCTTTGAGCCGCGCCGCTTCCGTTAGGGCCTGCTCGATTTCGGCGCGCCTGCGTCGCAAGGCCTTGCCCACCGAATCGCGAAACAGGACGACAAATAGGGCGATCAAGAGGACGAAGTTGACAAGCGACGGCAGCATGGCGCCGAAGTCCAAGCTGCCGCCATGGCCGCTGTGCTCGCCTGGTTCGGCGACTTGCTCAGCGTGTTCCTGCGCGAACGCGAGCACGGGGACAATCCAGCTACTAGCCGTTGCGGCGGATGCAAACGCGTAATGCTTCATGGAGCGGCTCATCCCTGCACCTCACGACCGAGCACCTTGGAGGCGATATCGCGCGCCAGCTCGCCGCGCGTCGCTTCAAGGCGCTGACGTGCGGTCTGTGCTTCGATATCGAGCTGTGTTTTGGCAGTCTCGAGTGTGGCCTGCGTCTCAACGCGCACGGTCTCGAGCAACTTGCGCTCGAGATCCTGGCCTTGAGCCCGCAGAAGATCCCGTTCTTCGCCCGAAGCGCTGCGGACCTTGCGCAGCTCGGCCTCGAACGATGCCTGCTTTTCTTTGACCTCGATATCGAGTCGCTTGGCTTCGTCGCGGGCGCCGTCGATCGCATAATCGCGGGCCACGAGCCGGGCGACCAATGGCTTTAAAACCACCCCAAAGAGCACCAAAAAGGCGATGGTAAACATCGCGAGCTGCACGAAGACCGTGCCGTCTAGGTCGATGATGGAGCCGCCCTGAAGGAGGGCGGACAGAGTTGCGGAAAGTTGCATTGACTCCCTCGTAGAGATCCGGTCACCGCTTGAAACGGCGGCGATGCTTCGTGGGGAGCACTCGGGCAGGCCGTGCAGAGCCGGCTCTCGCGCCACGCCTATCGTTAAAGGACGCCACGAAAGTGAGGATCACCAAGCAGGCATGAACAGACACGAACAAAACCGCACGGAGCGGGCACCCGGGCCGGCGGCGCGCGCGTATCTAGCAGCGGTGTTCTGGAGAGTCAAGGGCGGGGGCGGCTGGATACACCGCTCAGTACCGTGTAATTTCAACAGCTTCCGCGGCTTGCGAGGGGTGCTGTCTCGGAAAAATGTCGCCGCTCCAAGATCCGCCGACCGGGTGGTTACCGAGCGCCGCTCAGCGAACCCAGCTCACATCGAAGTGTTCGGACGGGACGCGATGCTGACGCGCTGGCTGACGCGCTTGCGGAGTGCTCGCATGGCTTGGCCGGCGCCCTTGCGCATCTCGTCGGTGACGAGCATGTCCGGAACTGGTAGGTCCGGATCGACGAGCAGCTGGAACGCAACCAGGGTCCGTTGGCCACCCGCCACTGGGGTTACTTCCCAGCGAGCCAGCATTTGGCCGATATTGCCCTTGCCCTTCATCATGCGGGCTTCGACGACGGTTGTGTTCGTGGTGGTGTTGAGCTTTGAGCTCATTCGCACCTGGCTCCAGAGGGTCGCCGTACCGTGCAAGACCTTGGCTTCGAGATAGACGATGGCGTCGCTGCCGCGCTGGGACAGGACCTTGGACTTCTCGAAATAGGGAAACATTCCCGCGTATTGGCTGTAGTCCGCCAGGACCGCGAGCACATCTTCCACCTTGGCATCCACGACGGCGTCAGCTCGGCCCCAGGCCACACCGCTGTCGGGATGGTCGACGGTGCCGATCGCAATTGTGCTGCCAAGCGCGCTCGCCTTAGAGGACGCGGCATCTTGAGCGCGCGCCGTGCCGAGGAGAGCAGGCACGCTGAGAGCCAAGCAGGTTATTGCAACGATGAAGCGGGATTTCATGCGGTCTCCTGACCCAATCGACGGGGAGGCGGCTGGGGTCATTCATCGATGCCAACGATGCCAACAGCCTGGCTCGCCGCGTCAACTCTGATCCTACTCTCAGCGAATGACAAGGCGTGTAGCGATTGAGTCGGGGTGATCGCGATGTGACGTTACAACTTGTCCGGGGCTTCGTCGGAGACGATATGGGTGCTTGTAGGTTCTTCTGGAATTCGGCTTTGGCCTTCAAAGATGACGCCCCGGTCGATGGCAAGCTGTGGCGTGCAGATGTTGCCGAAAACGCGGGCGGGGGCATGGAGCTCCACAGCGCGCGACGCTCGGACCTCGCCGCGCAGCGTGCCGCCGAGCACGATCAGGCGTCCGACTTCGATCTTGGCGTCGACTTCCGCGCCCTCGCCGATCACCAGCACGTCATCGCTGACTATTTCGCCGCGGAACTTGCCATCGATGCGCACGCGTCCCTCGAACAGGAGCTTGCCGGAGAACTCGGAGCCTTCGCCTAGGAGCGCGTGAAGCTCGTTCAAGCCTGTGTTTTCGCGCGTGGGCATCACACCTCTTCGATGCGGAAACGCCGGGCGGGCGCGCGCATCAGCGAAAGCTTGTTGATGCTGTCGAGGGCAGTGGCGACGTTCGCTTCGCGGCAACGGTGAGTGACGAGCACCACTTCCACGCAGCTGCCCGGGTCTTCGGGGGCGTCTTGCACGAGGTGGGCGATCGACACGTTGTGCTGACCGAGAATACCCGCGATTTCTGCGAGCACGCCAGCGCGGTCTTCGACCGTAAAGCGCATGTAGTACTCGCCGACGCGTGCTCCCATGTCGCTGACGCGCGCTTTGTCGATCGACTCTTCTCGGAACGAGCGCTGGGGTACGCGACCTGTCGCCTCTACCCTCAGATTACGACCGACATCGACCACGTCACTCACAACGCTGACCGCGGTCGGGCCGGCACCAGCACCGCGGCCCGTCAGGATGCAGGGGCCGAGTGCCGCGCAATCGATATGCACCGTGTTTAGCGCATCCGTCACGGACGCCATGATGCTGGAGGCGGGGACGAGCGCAGGATGCACGCGCAGGCTCAGAGTGCCTTCGTCAAGCAGCTCAGCTATCGCCAAGGGTTTGAAGACGTAGCCAAATCTGGCGGCGAGCTGGATATCGATGGCTCCGACGTCGCTGATGCCCTCGGTCGTGATTTCTTGGGTGCGCACCAGGGCCCCGAAGGCAAGGGTGGTTAGGATCGCCAGCTTGTGGGCGGCATCGAAGCCACCGACATCCAAGGTGGGATCCGCTTCGGCATAGCCCGCTTCTTGTGCACCTTTGAGAGCTTCCGCGAAGCCGATGCCGTGTTTGGTCATCTGCGACAGGACGTAGTTGCTCGTGCCATTCAAGATGGCGCGGATGCGCAGCACGCGATCGGACGCCAACGACTCGCGCAAGGTGCGAATTACCGGGATGCCGCCGCCGACTGCGGCTTCGTAGTACAGGTCGACCCCGTTCGCGTCGGCAAGAGCGATCAAATCGCGGGCGCGGGCGGCGAGCAGGGCTTTGTTGGCGGTGACAACGGACTTTTTAGCGCGTAAGGCGCACTCGATAAGCGCTCCTGCGACCTCGACGCCGCCCATCAGCTCCACAACGATATCGATGTCGGTCGCTGCGTAGACTTCTTCGGGTTTGTGCGTGATGAGGGCGGCTGGGACGCGGCCGCAGGTCTTGCTGCCTTCGCGTAAATACACGCGCTGCACTTTGACCGGGCGACCGAGCCGCGCCTCGATCGTGCGAGCGCTTTCGTCCACCAGGCGCAGCACGCCTTGGCCCACAACGCCGCAACCGAGAAGACCTACTCTGAGTGCATCCGTCATCGGCCCGGTCTTAGCACGCACGCAGAGGGGCGGGATGGCGAGCGACGGGGATCCTGGCGGTGGCGAGCGACGGGATGGGCGCCGTCGTCCTGAAGCACCTGACCCTGCCTGCTGTGGATGCTAGTCCCCGGGCCATGAGCGACGAGCCTCGTTATCCGTATGTGCATGTAGAAGTGTCTGCCGAGGAGGTCGAAGAGGTCTCCTACTTGTTGTGGGAGCTCGGAGCCCAAGGCGTGGAGGAGCGCGATCAGTCGACCCTCAACCGCAACACTGGCGATCAAGGCGTCACGTTGGTCGCAAGCTTCCCGGATGAGGCCGAGGCGCGGGCCGCTGCTGCGGAGCTCTATCCACGCGAAGCCAGTGTGACCTTTGTGGTCGGCGATGCCTGGCGCGATGCTTACAAGGCTTACTTCAAGGTGACGCGGCTCGGGGAACGGCTCGTGATTCGGCCTTCATGGGAGCCGTTTACACCCGGCGCAACGGACGTGGTGGTGACGGTCGATCCGGGGCGCGCGTTTGGCACGGGCACCCACGAGAGCACGCGCTTGGTGATGAAAGAGCTCGACCAGCGCGTGCGCGGCGAGGAACAAGTGCTCGATGTGGGCTGCGGAACGGGCATTTTGGCGATTTGCGCACTCAAGCTGGGGGCGCGCTCGGCCTTGTGCATCGACGTCGATCCAGACGCGGTGGCGGTCACGGACGAGAACGCAGAGCTGAATGGCGTGCGTGACAGGGTCGAGGCCTCGACCACGCCGATCGAAGAGATGGCAGGGACGTATCCGCTCGTGCTTGCCAACATTCAGGCCACCGTGCTCATCCCACTCGCCGAGCCGATCGCGGCCCGTGTGGCACCTTTAGGGTTGCTCGTGCTGAGCGGCATTCTGATCGGACAAGAGACGGATGTGCTCGCGGCTTATCCGCAGTTCGAAGCGCTGGCGATGCCCCGGGAGGGAGAATGGGTAGCTCTCGCGCTGCAGAAAAAAGCCTGAGCGATCGCCGCCTGTTTGTTCCCGATTTGGCGGAACGTGGGGCGTCTGGCGATTTTCCGCTTTCTTCGGAGGCGGCCAAACACGTTCAGGTGCTGCGCTTGGGGCTCGACGACCAAGTCGAGTTGTTCGACGGCCAGGGGCATACATGTGCGGCTCGCATCGCGTCTGTCTCCCGCGCCGGCGTGGCGTGCTCGCTCGTTGAGAGCTTACGTAGAAGCGAGCGAGGGCACGAAGTGGTGCTCGTTCAGTGCCTACCCAAGGGCGCAAAGCTCGATGACATCGTGCGCATGACGACGGAACTTGGCGTGACGGACATACGCCTTGCGGTGTCTAGCCGCTGCGTGTCGCGGGGTGCGGACGATCGCGGCGCTGCGAAAATAGAACGACTGAGCCGGATCGCGATCGAGGCCGCCCGCCAGTCAGAGCAAGCATTTGTGCCTCGCATATCCCCTGCCGAGGAGCTCAGCATCGTGCTGGCACGGGCCCCTTCCGACGCGATCAAGCTTGCTTGCGTTGAGCGCAGCCACGCTTTCTTGCCGGACCTGCCGGGATCGGGTGCCGTGTGGGTTTTGGTAGGGCCAGAAGGGGGCCTTAGCGACGATGATCTGGCACTTATCGATCGGGCAGGCTTTGCTGGGGTGGGATTGGGTCGCTCAATATTGCGGACTGAAACGGCTGCCGTGGTAGGTGTGTCCCTTGTTCTAGATCGCCTGCGGCGGCGCCGTTGACACCCTCGATGGCGGGCCCAACAATCGTCAAACGGGCATGTCTGCGCTTACTTCTCTTCTCGCTCGCGATCGCGTCGTCCCGGTCTCGAAGATCGAGGAGGCGCTGCAGCATCAAGTGATCGCCGGTGGTGACATCGAGACGGTGCTGCTCGAGATGAATCTCGTGGCAGAAGACGTGCTCAGTGCATACCGCGCGGCGCTGTACGATCGATTGCCCGCCACGCGCGAGGAAACCATGCGCGTGTCCCGCGATGCGATTCGCGCGTTGTCACGCGACTTAGCGCGCAGCGCGGGCGCGATTCCGCTTCAGGTCGAAGGCCGCATGATGGTCGTCGCGGTGGCGGAGCCCTTGAGCAGCAGCGCACGCGCGCAAATCGTGTCGGCCGTCGGGTGTGAAATCAGCGAGCGTATCGTCACCCGGCCGCGCTTTGCGGCAGCGCTGGCCCATCATTACGGCTTCGAGCTCGATCCGCGTATGCGCCGGCTAACGGATGCCCTGCGGCGACGCGATGCTGGCATCATACCGTTTGTGCGTCCACCGGGGCCGAGCTTGCGTCCGACCAAGCCTGCAGAAGCGGGCGCGCGTTCGCAAGGCGCCAATCCGTTCGACGATCGGCCGGACACGCTCGAGTATCCGGTCGTTGCGCGCGCCAGCGCGGCCGTGGTGCCACGTGGGATTTCGCTGTCGGAGCCGTCGTTCGAAGAAGAACCTCAACCGTCAGGGTCGGCGCCCCTGCTTATTCCGCTGGCGCCCCGGGCGGTGACCGATGCGTTGCTCAACCCGTACCGGGCGAGCACTTTGCCCCCATCGCAGGTGTCCAGTCACGTCGCACGTGCGGCGCGCGGCCCGCTTGACGAGGAGCGCGCGCGAGACCTGCTCGCGCAGGCTACCCAGCGCGACGATGTGCTGTTCGTCCTGTTGCGCTTCGCCCAGCAGTTCTTCGACTTTGTCGGCATTTTTAGCTTGAGCAAGGATGGAGCGCGCGGGCGTATGGCCCACGGCGCGGGCCTGTCGGCAGAGCTGATGGAGCATGTGGTGATTCCCGCCAAAGGCCCGGGCCTTGTCGCGCGTGCTGTGCGCGATCGGCGCGTGTTAGTGGGGGATTTGAGTGCGACCGACGGTGAGCGCGCGGCCGCCGCGTTACTCGGTCGACCCTCTGGTCGCCCAGGCATCGTGGTGCCGATTGTGATCGGCTCGCGGGCCGTGCTCGTGCTGTACGCCGATCGTGCAGGCGAGGGGCTGTCGCAGGAAGACGCAACAGACGTGTTGGCGCTGGTGCAGCCAGTATCGGATGCCCTAAAGCGCATCATCATCGAGCAAAGGACGCTGCGCCGTTCATCGCGACCCCCGGTGCGGCAGACTTCGGCCCCGCCCGTGGACGACCTGTCGTCTGCGAAAGACTTTGAGCCTGCGGGCGAGCTGGCGTCGAACGAGCTGGCGTCGAACGAGCTGGCGTCGAACGAGCTGGCGTCGAACGAGCTGGCGTCGAACGAGCTGGGATCGGCGGAGCTAGCCGCGCCGGCATCGGACGAGCCTGCGATCGTGAACGAAGAGTCTCAGCTCTCAGGCGGGGTTGATAGCGAGGTGCAGGGGGCTGCGCAGGCACATCACGTCCCCGCCACCACGTTCAGCGGCACGCCCACAGGCGGCTTTGACGCCCGCGAGCCCCACACGGCAGACTCCGGCTTTGGCCTCGAAGCTGTCGATCTGGACCGGCTATCTCGCGTGCCCGAGCGGCGCCGTGAAACGCACCGCGATCAGCCATCGGCGCGCGAGCCTGCCGTCACGCGCAAGGCACGCGAAGCTACGCGCGGTCGGGTGCAGGGCGTACCGCGCACAGCTCCGCCGCCGCCCTTGCGGGAATCATTGGCTCCGGCCGCTTCCGCGGGCCGTGCTGATGGCAGCTATCACTACGCATCCCCCACGGGCGCCATCCTCGAAGAGAACACCCGTCCGGTGCGTGCGCAGCCGCAGCCCCCCGGACCACTGGGCGTACAGCAGGTGATGACGCCCAACGTCGCGGTCGGTGCGTCCTTTGCCCAGGTAAAGCCGCGGCGCATCGAAGTCGAAAAGCCCAGGGCAGAGTCAGTCGCTACGGCTCGCGAAGCGCAAGGGCGCGAGCGCGCCCAACAAGTGGCCGAGAAGGACGTCACGCATTCAGCTCAGCAGCGCGCCGCACTGAAGCCCGCGTCAGTGCGCAGCAGCGTGACCAGTTTGTCTTCGGTCAGCGCGCCTTCGGTGATCATCGACATGGGTGATCAGGTGACCGGCTTGGTGGAAGGTCTGCTCCGCGCTAACGCCGAAGACGAGCCCGCTGAAATTGCGGAGCTTGTGAAGGTGGGGGAGGCGGCGCTGCCGGTGCTGCTTCAGCGCTTTCCAGGGCCACTTTGGTTCGATCGCACGCGGCCTCACAAGCGCAGGCCGCGCGGGCGCGATGTGTCTGCGATCGCGCGCGCGATCGTCGCGTTTGGGGGCGATGCTGCGCCTTACCTCGCCTCCAAGGTGCAGAGCACCGATCCGAACACCTGCTTTTACGGGCTGATGGTCGCGGCCGAGATACCGCATCTTGACCTGCTCGACGCCGTGGCACGTCGCGCGCTCGATCAAGACGAAGCGATTCGGACGCTCGCGCTCGAAGCCCTGCGACGGTTCGCGTTTTTGCCGGCGTTCGAGACGGTGTTGAACGCATTCGCGCATTTGTGCGAGCGGCCAGGCAAAGATCCGCGTCGTCAGCGCTTGGCCGTCGAAGCGTTAGGTGAGCTGCGCGACCGGCGCAGCCTGGGTGTGTTGCTGCCGCGTTTGTCCGATTCGAGCGAACCGGTTGTCCAGGCGGCCCATCGCGCTCTGGTGCTCCTGACCTGTCAGGACTTTGGGCTTGCGCAGCGCAAGTGGGAAGCTTGGGCCGAGCAGTGGGCAACGACCCATCGCGTGGAGTGGCTGATCGAGTCGCTCTTGCATTCGGACGAGAGCACGCGCGCGCTCGCGGGCGAGGAGCTCAAGCACGCGACGCAGCAATACTTCGGTTACCACCCGCAGCTGCCCAAGCGCGATCGCGAGCTTGCGCAGCGTAAGTATCGGGAGTGGTGGGATAGCGAAGGGCGCCGGGCTTTTGGCGGCTAAACACGCGTTCAAGCTCGCGCGGCCGGCGCTACGTGATAAGCCAGCTGATATCGAAGAGATTCTCGTCGTCGCCTAGGTAGCGGCTGTTCAAGAGATTGACTTCGACCTCGCGCGCGCCAAAGCGGCTCAAGCTGCGATCTAGGTAGCCGAGGATCAACACACAGGTGGTGAGCGAAGGCTCATGATCGAACTCCTCTACTTCGAGCCGACCGTAGCCCCGACCTACGCTGCGAACCCTGCACTCTATGCCGCGTACAATGGACTCTACGAAACCAGGCATCTCGGCCAATAGTAATTCTGGGGGAGGCATCGGTGGCCCCAGTCGCTTCATCTGCTCGAAGGTGCCTTCAGCCACGGCGCGCCCGCAGTCCGCTACTAAGTGGAGGTCATCGCGACCGAGCTTGGCGTCGATGACCTCGACGAGCTTTGTCACGGCTTCGAACGACATCCATGAACCGGGCGATACGCCAGCGGTGAACACCTGGCGCACGTCCACGGGCAGATTTTCAAGCACCGTCTTGAGCGCGCGTTCGCCGTAGCGGCGCGACACGAACCGTAAGATCGATAGGCTCACGCTCGCCTCGAAGCCGCGCTCAGCGGGCGCGGTGCGGCGTTTGCGCTGGGAAGGGCCCGGGTGGGTAGGGAGTGCAGGTGGACCGGGGATTTGCGGCGCCAGGGCCGAGGTCAATGCGGGAGGCCGCGCTGAAAGCGGCATCGGTGGCGGACGCAACGATGGCGGCTTGGGCGCCGCGCCCGGTGTGCGATTGCCGGTTGCCACGGCGGCTGCGGTCCCTGCTGCGCTCGGCTCCGCCATGTCTGGCAACATGCTCGGTTGGGTGCGCATCGTGTCTGCCACGATCGGCTCTTCCGGCTTGAGCGCCGCGCGCGGCTTGGCGTCGCCCGTGCGAGGGGTCGATCGCGCAGGCCTTTCTAGCTGCGGCGCTGCGGGCCCGGGCGCAGGCGAAGCCGCGCGCTTAGCGTCGGTGCGGGGCGACGCTGCTTTGGAAGCATTGGATGCGGGCAGCGGTAAGCCTCTTGCCCCGACGGGCACGTTTGCGGCGCCCGGCTCATGCATCTTGGTCGCGGCTGCGAGGGCCGGTGGCGGAAAGGACGCTTTCTTTGCCTCGGCCGGGGCCGGAGCCACTTCTTGCCCCAGTTTGTCGCGATCGACGGCAAAGCTATCGAGTTGAATGTCGCTGGAAGACGGCGCCGCGGTGTTTACCTCGCGGGCGGGCTTGCGCTTCTCGATCGCGCCTTCGCTCGGCCGCACGGTGTGCCCGGCAGGCTCGCGCTTCTTCTCGCGCGCGCGAATTTTGATCAGATCCATGGTCAAGCTGTCGCTCGCCCCATCGTCGGATTCGACGACGTGTCCCCCAAACGGCACGAGCGCTGCTGCAAAGCTCTCCGCATCGGGCCATCGGTCGTCGGGATTTTTGGCAAGTGCCTTGATGATCACGCGCTCGAGGGCTTCGGGCGCGTCCGGGCGATAAAGCCTCAACGCAGGCGGGGGCTCGTTTTGAACCTTGCGCGCTAGCTCCGAAAACGTGGGCGCATCGAAAGGACGGACACCCGCCAGCATTTCATAGAGCACGACACCGATCGAATACAGATCCGTGCGTGGATCACGGCGATCATCGCCGCGCAGCCGCTCTGGTGCGGCGTAGGCCGGTGTGCCCACAAGGGTGCGAGCGGGCGTCAAGCTCTTGTCCGATGGCAGATTGCCGCCGAGCAAGGCTGCGAAACCAAAGTCAAGCAGCTTGACGAATGCGCGATCGCCAAAACGCACGACCAACATCAGGTTGGCCGGCTTCAGATCGCGATGCAGAATGCCGCGGTCATGGGCAGCCTGTAGGCCCGCTAAAGCGTGCGCCGTGATCGAGCACGCGTCTTTGACGGGTTGTGGCCCATCGGTATGGATCGCGTCCGCGAGTGAACGCCCGCGCAGATACTCCATCACCAGATATGGCTTACCGTCTGCTTCCCCGAAATCGAGGATGTCGATAATATTCGGGTGACCGATCGAGGCGGCGGCTTGGGCTTCGCGCAGAAAGCGTTCGACGGCCGCTGGATTCGCCGCGGCCGCAGGGTGCAACAGCTTGATAGCTACAAAGCGTCGAAGAACGTTGTCTTCGGATTTGTAGACGGCACCCATGCCCCCGTCGCCGAGCATGCGCACGAGGCTGTACCGTCCGGCGATGATCTTGCCGATCATTCTCTGGTCGGAGCCAATTTGCGCCTGGTTGCGCCCCATCTCATCCGATTGTCGCCTTTCGAGACCCGCGCTTCAATGTTGCGTTTTGTCTTTCTTTCGTCCACTGGCAGAAATTCCCTTGAGGCCTGGAGAACCTGCGCGAGGTCGACGTGAGCGCAGCGTATGGCAGCCAGCCGTTGGGACCAAGGCCCATCGAGCAGATCACTCAGCAGATCACTCGGCAGAGAGCTCGAATCGACCGCTGGGCAGGTGGCGCGCAGGTCGGACGGGGTAGCAGCCTGTGTGCGCGGACCATCGCTGACTGAGACGTCAGCCATTGCGGACCGCTGACTAAGCCTCCTGCGTAAGCAGCCTCTCAAGCGCTCCCTCATCGATGATTTTCGCGCCTTTCTTCTCGGCCGCTTCGATCTTGGTTCGACCCACCTTATCGCCGGTGACGAGGTAAGTGGTGCCCTTCTTGACGCTGCTGTGAATTTCGCCGCCGCGCGTCTGAATGTCTGCGGCGACTTCTTCGCGCGGCTTTTTCAGCGTGCCCGTGATGCAAAAAGAGCTGCCAGTCAGCGGGCCTACAACCTGCTGCTTGTGCTGCGATTCGGTTTGCACGCCTACCTTCAGTAGCTTCTCCAGCATCGCTCGCTGCGGGGGATCCTCAACTGCAGACAGGATGCTTTCGGCGATCTTTGGGCCAATTCGGTCAAGAGCGGCGAGCTGTGCGCTCAGGGCTTCGCGATCCATGGCGAGCAGGCTGGCGAGGTCGGGGATCTTTTCTGCGATCAAACGGGCAACGACCGAACCGACGTGGGGCAGACCGAGACCCGTCAGCAAGCGATCAAAGCTGCGACCGATGCGTGCAAGCTCGATCGCGTTTAGTAAGCCGTCGACGCTTTTGGCTGCCATGCGATCCAGGTCGAGTAAGGCGGCGCGTTTGTTGGCCAGCGTGAACACGTCGGCCAAATCGCGAACCAGTCCCGATTCGACGAGTTGGTCGATCAGCACGCGACCCAGTCCGTCGACGTCCATGGCAGTGCGGCGCGTGAAGTAGAAGATGGCAGCCTTGAGCCTGCCCGGACAGGAGGGGTTGGGGCAGCGCAGTGCCGCTTCCCCGTCGATTCGTTTGACGGGACTAGCGCAGGCCGGGCAGTGGGTCGGCGAAAGCCAAGGCACCGCACCGTCGGGGCGCTTATCCAGGTTGACTTCGATCACCTGCGGGATGATTTCTCCCGCTTTTTCGACAAGCACGCTGTCGCCCACGCGCACGTCCTTGCTGCGCACGTTGTCGAGGTTGTGCAGGGTGGCGCGTGACACGACCGTGCCGCTGAGCGCGATCGGATCGAGCTCGGCGACGGGTGTCAGCGCGCCGGTCCGACCGACATCGGCCACGATTGCCCTCACCTTCGTTTCCTTACGCTCTGCTGCGAACTTGTAAGCGATAGCCCAGCGGGGAAAGCGCGAGGTCTGCCCCAAATGTGTGCGCTCCTCGAGTGAATCCAGCTTGAGCACGACGCCATCGGTCTCGTAGGGCAGGGCGTGTCGCGTGCGCTCGAAGGCATGGATGTAGTGCAGCGCTTCGTCGAAACCGTGGCACACGCGTTCCTTGCGATGCGTGGGCAGGCCAAGCTCAGCCAGCTTGACCAAGGTGCCATGGTGGGACTTGGCCAAGCGCTCTACGCAGTCGTAGAAAAGCACCCGCAACGGGCGTTCGGCGGTCAGTCTCGCGTCGAGCAATCTGAGCGAGCCTGAGGCCGCGTTGCGCGGATTTGCAAAAGGTTCCTCGCCGCGCGCCACGCGTGCTTCGTTGATGGTTGCGAGATCCTCGCGGTGAATGACCACCTCGCCGCGCAAGGTTAGTTTGCCCGCGTGCGCGATACGTAAGGGCGTGCTGCGAATCGTACGGATGTTCGCCGTCACGTCTTCGCCGGTCTCGCCATCGCCACGCGTGCTGGCGAGCGTCAATGCTCCGTGCTCGTACGTGACCTCGATGCTCGCGCCATCAAGCTTGGGCTCGGCGACATAGTCAGGCAGATGGTCTCGTCCGAGTCCCTCCCGTACCCGCCTGTCGAAGTCGCGCAGCTCGTCCTCTGAAAAAGCGTTGTCGAGCGAGTACATGCGCACGGCGCGCCGGACCTTTACGAAGCCCTCCCGTGGCGTCACCCCCACCCGCTGCGAAGGCGAATCCTGTGTTCGCAGCTCCGGCTGCTCGGTCTCGAGAGCCACAAGCTCGCGAAAAAGACGATCGTATTCCGCGTCGCTAACGGAAGGTGCGTCTTGCACGTAGTAGCGGTAGTTGTGCTCCTCGAGCACGCGGCACAACTCTGCATGGCGCTTGCGAAACGTTGGTTCCGACATGGTCCCGTGGATCCGTGTGCCCGTTGACTGGCGAGGGCCGCGAAAGGCGTCCTGTTTGGCCCCGGCGCGCGCTGATGATAGGGTCGCTTGCCCCGGCCCACAACCGGGTGGCAGGTCGTGTTTTCCACAAGGCAAGAGGTGAGAGCCCGTGAATCGCACCCGCTTCATCACGCTCGTTGCGCTGTCTTTCGTGGTTTACATCGCTGCCTCGGCGGGCGCCGCGTCCGCACGCTTCGATCTGGGGCAGGTTTTCGCACTGCTCGTGGCGCTCGCGTTGGCCTTTACGCCGGCTTTCGTGCCGCGCGCCGAGGCCAAAGAGGGACCAGCCAAGGTAGGCGTGCTTGGCGTGACGCTCTCGCTTCTGCTCGCCGCTTGGATCGCGCGCGGCTTGTTTGCGCTGACTGGGGAGCTTGCCGTCGCCCTGCTCTTACCGTTGGCGAGCCTGACTTTGCTCGAGCTCGCGCTCAGCGCTCCAGACGTGCCACCGCGGCTGACCCGCCACGCACGCTCCTTGAGTCTCGTGCGCGGGCTTGCCGCCGTGGGCGCGCTGCTCGGAGTCACCGCCGCGCTGCCGCCGATCTGGCTCAGCGGACGCGCCTACATCGCACCGAGCGTGGTCGCAGTCGCCCCCGGAATTTTCGCGCTTAGTGCGGTGTGCTTGGCTCTGGCCGTCCGCCTGGCCCGGCGGCGCTTCGGCAGTGACGCGCGCGCCTTAGCCGCCAATTCGTGGCCGTTGATCGGCACCTGTGCGGGTGCATGCCTACTCGCGCTCGGGTTCGTGCTCGCCCGCCGCGACTTGGCGCTCGGTTATGTGGATGCCTGCACGGCAGCAGCGGCCCTGGCCGTGACCGCTGGACACGTGTGGCTCGTATCGCCCCAGCGCGCATTGTCCGCAGGTCCGCTGACGCGCGCCTGGCTCGCCACGGGCGGGGCGCTGGCCGTGACGCTGGCTTGTGCGCTGGCTCTGCTGCCGCTGTGGCCGTCCGATCCGGTTGTGCGCGCGGGCGGGCTCGTGTTGCTCGTGTTGTCCTTCGCTGGCTTGCGTGCGCTTGCGATACGCATGGTTTACTCGACCGCAGCGCCAGCGCGCGGGCGACTGCTGGACGCGATCAACCAGGCCCAATCGGATCTTCCGGGCTGCACGTCATTGGACGAGCTCGCGGCGCGCATCCTGCGTCCTCTGCGTCGTGCGGCTCTGTTGCCTGAGGCTGCGCCGCTTTTGTTCACGACGCATCCTGCCCACGAGTTTCGCCTCGACGCGGCCGGCCAGCCGCAGGTCAGCGGGCGCGCACTACCCCTGTCGATAGCCCAGCAGTTTGATCGCGCAGGTCGCGTGCCCTTGGTGCGCGATGAGCTAGCGGTGCTTTTGATGCGGCGGCCTGAGCTGCGCGAGGTGCTGCATACGCTCGATGCGGGGCAGGTGAGCGTGGTACTGCCCCTGGTTGCCGAGGGCCAGCTTGAAGGAGCGTTGCTCGTCGCTCGCGGCGCACGCCGCTCGGCGCTGAGTCTGGAGGAGCTGACCCAACTCGAATTACTGGCGCGCAGTTTGGGTGCCATGATCGCGGTGTTGTCTGCGCGTGAACGAGCGCACGCGCGCGCTCAAGCTGCGCTGCAACAGGCCGAAGCGCTGACGACGCGCGTGGATGATCTCACTTACGGTCTGCAGCGCACGCGCACACAGTTTCAGACGTTGATGGCGGGCGATGCGACCGAGCGCGAGGGGCTCAAGCTGATCGCATACAGCGCTACGATGCGCGCACTACAGCAGCGCCTGGAGCAGGTCGCCCCCCACGAGCTGCCCGTCGCGCTACTGACGGAGGTCGGCATGCCGATTGCGCCGCTCGCGCGCCTCGTCCATGACGCGAGCGGGCGCGCGACCATGCCTTTTGTGGTGATGGACTGCGCCGCGCTCGCGCCCGACGATGCCGCCAATCGCCTGTTCGGCGCATCGCAGGCGACCAACGCCACAAAGGGGACGAATGGCCTGCCGGGTCTGCTCGAGTTGGCAGAGGACGGGACCCTGCTGTTGTGCGACGTGCCAGCTTTGTCGCTCGACACGCAACGCTCACTTGGCCTGGCGCTTTCTGAGCGCCGCGCACGCCGCGTTGGGTCTGAGCACACCTATCCGCTGCGCGCGCGTTTGTTGGCGACCTTGCGTGCGCCGCTGGCTGAGCTCGTCACGGCAGGGGCGCTTGCGCCGGAGCTTTCCCGCTGGTTCGAGCCGACCAGTTATCGCGTGCCGCCCTTGCGCGAGCGCGCCGAAGATCTCGAGTCCCTGATCATGATCGCCGTCGATCGCGCCGCGCGCGTGTCCGGTCGCCTGGTGCCGGGCGTCACGCCCGAGGCCCTGCGCGCCCTCGTCGCATACACGTGGCCTGGCAATAGCGACGAACTGCAGAGCGTGCTGATGCGCGCTGTCATGGCCTGCCGCGGCCCGCGCATCACGCTCGCTGACCTGCCGCCGCTTCCTCTCGAAGGGGCGATCAATCAGGGTTCGTTCGTGGATCAGGAACGCGAAATTCTGAGGCGTGCCCTTGAGCGTGCTGACGGCAACAAAACGCGCGCAGCCCGCGCCCTCGGCCTCAAGCGCACGACTTTGACCGAAAAGCTCAAGCGCCACGCGCTCGACGATTCTGAGCCTGACACGAAGCATTGAACGCCCGCCTGCGCTTGCCCCGGGAACGCAGGCGACAGCCCGAACAAGGCCTAGAGCCCTTGCAGATACGGGTTCATGCGGCGTTGCTTGCCGATCGTGGATGTCGGGCCATGTCCGGGCAGAAACGTCACGTCATCGGGCAAGCTCAGGATCTGAGTCTGGATCGAGCGCAAGAGCGTCTGATGATCGCCACGCGGCAAATCGGTGCGGCCGATCGAACCATCAAACAGCACGTCTCCGACGATCGCGATCTTGTATTCGACGTTGTAAAAGATCACGTGCCCTGGCGTGTGACCCGGGCAGTGGCGCACCTCAAAGTTTTCTGCGCCGACCGTGACCGTGTCCCCTTGCGAAAGCCAGCGGTCCGGCACGAAGGGCGCTGCGTGCGGAATCCCGAACATCTGTCCCTGCATCGCCAGCGCTTGGATCAGAAACTCATCTTCGCGCTCGGGACCTACCACCGGCACAGCTAAGTGCTTAGCGAGATCGCTGGTCGCACCGGCATGATCGATGTGCGCATGCGTCAGTAAGATCTGCTCGATCGCAATGCCTTCTTTTTCGATCTCGGCCAGCAATAGGTCGAGGTCGCCGCCGGGATCAACGACCGCCCCTTTGCCCGTTTTCTCGCAGTGGATGATCGAACAGTTCTGTTGAAACGCAGTGACGGGAATGATGCTTATCTGCATGACGCCTCAAATCTGTGCGCGCACGAGGATGAACTTGTTGTTCTCGCGGGATGTCGAGAGCTCTTCGACCTTACGCGCGCCAAGTAAACGCTTGAAGTTGGCGAGACGCGAATGCTCGAGCACAAAGTAAGCATTCTTGTGCTGGTTTTTTCCGAGCCAGGCGGTGATCTGCTTGTTGTCGAGCTGCACGAACACGTGCACGTGGTTGCCGCTGTACAGGTTCTCGCCCTTCCAGTTCATCTGCCAGGCCACCAGGGGCTCCTTCGGGCTCTTGCGCTCCTCGTAATAGCGCTTGATGAGCTCGCGCTGTCCCCAGTGTGGCGACAGATCCATGATGTATACGTCGAGGGACCAGGCAGAGAACCAGACTGCGCAACCGAGCAACCCGTAAAGTGCCGTCCTGCGCAGCCATGGTAAGGCTGCCGCCATCGTAAAGGCGAAGATGACGATCGAGAATCCTGCCAGAATCGGCCGGTAATCGAGATGGTCCGGGAACGGCCGCTGATAGTTGTACACGAACAGGTCGATCAAGCGTTCGTGACCGAGTGGGCGCTCCGTGGTCGTCCAGCTCAGGTCACGGCCTGCAAAGGCCGCGAGCACGGCGCCTGCAATTAGCGTGACCGAAAACGCCGCATCCTGGGGCTTGCGCTCGCGCGGTTTGTGCTCACGTGCATGCCGCGAGAGTGCGAGCGCCACCGAGAACAAGACGACGCCGAGAGCGATCAGGCCCGCGCACAAGGCGCCGTGCCAGGGATGTTGTTCAGCCCAACTCGCGCGCTGGGCCGCGAGCACACGCTCTGGAATGATTCCGCGCACATCGCCCCAGAGGCCGGCTGTGCCCAGCACGATCGGTAGCGGCGCCAAGGCACACAGCGCGTAGCTGCCGAGCTTGCGCGCGCGGTTCTGCTCACCTTCTTCGCGGCCGAGCATCTGATCGAGCAGCACGCCTATCGCTATCGCCATCGGTGGCACGGCGGGGAAGATGTAGTGATGGAACTTGGTGACCATGCCGTTGAACAGCGCAAACGCTGCGATCCACCACATGGCGAGCAAAATTAGCGAGCGCCTGCGCGACTGGTCTTCCTGACTGTCTGCTCGCGTGAGCGCGATGAAGCTCACGAAGGCTGCGGGCGCAAGGCCTAACCAAGGAAATGCGCCATAGCCGAGCTGCCATAGAAAGTATTGGATGCTGCCGGTATCGCCGTGCACGCCTGAAGCGAGCCGATTGATGTGATCGTGGATCAACAGACGGTCGGTAAAAAACGGCCCTAAACGCCCGTACATCGCGACGTACCAGGGCAAGCCGGTGACTGCGATCGTGAGCATGCCGGCGGCGATGCGCAGCTTGCCGGACAGCAGCAATGACCAGCGTCCCGTCGCCACGAGATAGAAGCCCGCGATCAAGCCGGGCAGCGCGAAACCGGGGATGCCCTTGGCCATCCATGCGAAGGAACAAAACAGATAGAAACCGAACATCGCGAGCTGCTGGCTACGTCGCTCACGGCCCAGCATCCACAACAGGCCGCTAAGGCCAAGCAACCACAGGATGCCTTGGGCCATCGGCTGCGCCCAAAGCTCAGTAAGGTACGGGCCGCGCGTGCGCAGGGCTGCGTTGCCAGAGATGTCGCCATTGCCCGCGGACCCGAACTGGAATACGTCGCGATGCAGCCAAAAACCTGACTGTTTATCGAGCACAAACGTCAGATTGCGGCTGATCAGATAGAGCGCTTGCGGGAGCGCCACCATCACAAACGCGACGATCACGACCGACTGCCAGGACAGCTGCAGCCCGCCCAAGCGCAAGCGCTCGACCTTGCGGTCCGCTGGCTCCTCCAAAGCGATCAAGAGTAGCGACAAGGCGATCGTCATGGTGGCGACGAAAGGCATGTCCGTGATCGCTTGGTGCGAGAGAAAGAAAAAGTAAGGTGTGGTAGCGAGCACGAGGGCAGCGAGCACGCCTGCTCTACCTCCGAATACCCGTGCGATCGCGGCGTAGCTCGCGAGTAATGCACCCATGGAAAGCGCATAAATCGGCAGCCGCAGCGCCCACTCAGGATGGCTCGGGTTAGCGTCCGGTGCGAACGGCATGCCGAGCGCGCCCCAGGTCAGCGCTTCACTCCAGAAAATGAAGATGGGCTTGCTACGAAACCATTCGTCCTGAGCCCACCACAGGGTAATCCAATCATCGCGCGACAGAATCTCGCGCGCGACTTCGCCGTAGTGCGTCTCCCACGGATCCCACAGGCCGTACTGTCCAAGCAACGGTAAGAACAGTAGGGAGCCTGCGACGTAGACAAACAGGGCAGGGCGCTGCAGCGCGCTTAATGCGAGCACGAGCAGCGCGACCGTAATGACCCAGGGCAGCCCTGAAATGCCCGCGATCATGCCGCCTGCGCCGAGCGCCAAGAGTGCGAGCGGGAGCGTGACCTGGGGCGCCATCCAAAATGGCTCACCGGCTTTGGCACCGAACCAAGCAACGCCAACCGGACGATCACTCGGCCTGGCACGCAAAAGACCAAACAGCTCGAGCACACCGGCTGCCGCGGTGGCGACCGCGATTGCACCCCAGAGTGGGCCCCGCGGCAGCTGCGTCTCGAAGCTCATCATCAACAGGCTCGCGAACGAGCCCAGGACCATCAGCGCCAAACCAAGCCAGACATTGCGCTTCGGCGCCTCGGGCTCGGCGACGTTCGGCAGCGACGATAAGGATGGATCGGCCGCCGCCACGGGCTGCTCGCTCAGCACGACGGCAGCCATTGCCGGTGCGTCTGCATGGGCAGAGGTGGTGCCAGACGCGGTCGTGGCAGATGCAGGCCTCGCCGGGGCATCAGGGAGCGGGTCGACGGGTTCAACGGGCGTTTCGGAATCGGTCAAAGCCGGCGGAGTTTAGTACTCCGCGGCCGAAGTGCCGACAGTTTGGAGCGCTGCCGCCGAAAGCAGGCCCGATCACTCTTTCAAGCTGTGCTTCTTGGCCAGCTTATAGAGATATTTTCGATCCATGTCCGCTTCACGCGCCGCAGCCGAGATGTTGCCCTCATGGCGATCGAGCAGCCATGTCACGAAGCTTTTCTCAAACTCGTCTTCAAAACGCGTGCGCGTGTCGCGGTAACTTATGCCCGGAACGAAGTTGGCGTTCGCGCCGGCCTCACGCGGCTTTGTCAGGCCAAGCCCTCCGCCCACGCGTTGCGCCACGGGCAGAGCGTTGAGCGCGAGTGCAGAGAAGCCTTGTGCGCGGCTCAGATAGGCTGCGCGTTCGAGCACGTTGCGCAGCTCCCGCACGTTGCCGGGCCAGTCGTGGCCACTCAACGCATCGAGCAGCTGGGCATCCATGGTGAGCGGACTTGCGCCCTGGGCCGCCCGATCATCGATGCGTGATAACAGGTGTTTCGCAATCGCCGGGATGTCCTCGCGCCGTTCACGCAGGGAGGGCAGATCGACGGTGACCACGGCCAAACGAAAGTACAGATCTTCGCGGAACTTGCCGCGCTCGACCTCGAGCTGCAGGTTGCGTTTGCTCGCCGCGACCACGCGGATGTCGACCTTGATCTCTTTGTTGCCCCCGACCCGTCTGAAGCTGCGCGTCTCGAGCACACGCAGCAGTTTTGGCTGCAGATCGAGCGGCAATTCGCCTACTTCATCGAGAAAGATTGTGCCGCCGTGGGCCAGCTCAAAGGCGCCCGCGCGCTGCTGCGTAGCACCGGTAAACGCGCCCTTTTCGTGGCCAAACAGCTCGCTTTCGATAAGCGTGCCCACCACCGCGCCGCAGTCGACCACGATCAGCGCGGCCTTCGCGCGGGAGCTGTGTTGGTGGATGGCGCGGGCGAGCACGTCTTTACCAGTGCCGGTTTCGCCACCGAGCAACACCGTCACATCCGTGGGCGCAAGGCGCTCACACAAGCCGAAGATCTCGCGCATGCGCACCGAGTGTCCGACGACTTCGCCGAAGGTTTCGCGCTCGCTCGGCAGTAGCTCGATCCGCTCATTGAACGGACGCAGCCGCAGCTCAACCTTGCCCACCGTGAGCACGGCCCCAGGCTTCAGATAGGCCTCTTTGACCTCGGCGCCATCGAGCATGGTGCCGTTGGTCGAGCCCAGATCGCGCACCAGATAGCCCTTGTCGTCGCGGATGATCTCGCAATGAGCGCGACTCACGGTGTCGTCGGTCAGGACGAGATCACTGGTCTCGCTTTTGCCGATTCGAAACAAATCGCGCTCGATCGTGCGCTCCTGGCCCCGTTGTTCCCCACTCAGAACCACCAGGGCACAGCGAGAGATCTCGAGGACGCGGCCGCTACGGGAATGGACAGTATGGTCGGTATGGGTCGCGTTCATGGCGTGGGCGGGTCGAGTCGGATGGTCACCTGCTCGGACGGCACGATCAAGCGTCGCGAGATAGAGCGTACGACCCCGTTGTGATCCTCAATGTCGATGGTTACATCATAAGGACCCGGTTTGAGTGAGGGAGTGTGTACGAGCGGCGCTTGATAGGGCTGGTCTGAGCCATCCTCCGAGTTGGCAGCCGGTTGGAATTGAACGACAGAAATGGCTTCACCCGCCTCTAGATAGGCTACGCGCACTGACCGCACGTTCCGTTGTGTGGGGGATAGTACGAAACGAACCTCTTGGTCCCGGGGCATTTCAATTTGAACGCTGCGCCCAGCCAGTAGCAGTCCGATCACTAAAATAAATGGCGCCATGCGACGACGCAGGGCAGGTGAGAAATAGCGGGACATACTCAACGTGTTGGTAACACGAGGTTCAAGTCGGGGCCGGAGCGCTTTTGGCGACCGGTCCGATAGCGCGTGTGATGAAAAATTGCTTAGTCAGAACCTTGATGCGCAAAAACCGTGATGTTAACGTGAGGATCTTCACCCCAGGCTGATTTTGTCATGGTACGGCTGACAGACATTCTCGACAAAGTCACCGCGTATCATCCGACCGCTGACGCCGATCTGATTAACAAGGCTTACGTCTACGCGTCGCGTATGCACGAAGGTCAGCTGCGCAAAAGCGGCGACCCTTACTTCATTCATCCGGTCAGCGTCGCGCACATCATCGCGGACATGCACCTCGATGGCTCGAGTGTGTGCGCCGCGCTCCTGCACGATGTGATCGAGGACACGCCCGCTACCGAGCGCGACATCGAGAAGCTGTTCGGCGAAGAGATCGCATTCCTGGTCGATGGCGTCACGAAGCTTGGCAAGATCAACTTCACCTCGAAGGAAGATCAGCAGGCCGAGAGCTTCCGCAAGATGCTTGTGGCGATGGCGCGGGACATCCGCGTGCTGTTGGTCAAGCTTGCTGACCGTCTCGACAACATGCGCACGCTCGATCACATGTCGGTGGACTCGCGTGAGCGCATTGCGCGCGAGACGCTTGAGATTTACGCGCCGCTTGCCGGGCGCCTCGGCATCCAGTGGATCAAAAACGAGCTGGCTGATCTCTCGTTCAAGCACATCTATCCCGAGCATCACACCGACTTGGTCAAGCAGACCAAGCGCGTCGCGCGTGATCGCGAGAAGTTCGTCTCCGACGTGTGTAAGCGCATCGAGCGCATGCTCGTCGAGCGCAACTTCGCAGTCGAGGTCACAGGCCGCATCAAGGGCTTGTACTCGCTGTGGGACAAGATGAAGAAGCAGCAGTGCGAGTTCGACCAGATTTACGACTACGTGGCGTTTCGCGTGGTGGTCGAGAACGTCGCTGACTGTTATGCGGCGCTCGGCGTGATCCACTCGCAGTGGACGCCGATCCCGGGGCGCTTCAAGGACTTTATCGCGCTGCCTAAACCCAACATGTACCAGTCGCTGCACACGACGGTGATAGGCCCCGGCCATCGGCGTCTCGAGGTGCAGATTCGCACGCGCGAGATGCACAAAGTCGCTGAGTACGGCATCGCGGCGCACTGGAAGTACAAGCAGAACACGGGCGGTCTCGATGCCAAGGATGCAGCCAAGTTCGCCTGGTTGCGCCAGCTGATGGAGTTCCAAAAGGACGTGGCCGATCCGGCAGAGTTCCTCGAGAGCGTCAAAGTCGACCTGTTCAACGACGAGGTCTACGTGTTCACGCCCAAGGGCGATGTACGCGTGTTTCCCACGGGATCGACGCCCCTCGATTTTGCGTACTCGATTCACTCCGAAGTTGGCGATCACTGCGCTGGCGCGCGCGTCAATGGCGCGCTCGTGCCGATGCGCCAGGCGCTCGTCAATGGCGACACAGTCGAGATCCTCACGAACAACAGCCAGCAACCGTCGCGCGATTGGCTCGACTTCGTCGCATCCGGCCGGGCGCGTTCGCGGATTCGCGCTTACTTGCGCAGCGAGGAGCGCAAGCGCGGCATCGAAGTCGGTCGCGAGCTTATCGAGCGCGAGATGCACAAGCGTGATCTGAGCTTTGCGCGCGCGCTCAAGTCGGGGGCGCTCGAGAAGGCGCTGGCGCATTTGCCCGTGCCGACGATCGACGATCTGTACGCGGCCGTCAGTTACGGGAAGCTCGAAGCAACCCAGGTGGTCGATGCGCTCGGCACGGGTGAAGACGGTCAGGCTCGTAAGCAACTCACGCCTACGTTTTTCGAGCGCACGG
>JBBSJC010000038.1:0-26260 GCA_038257655.1 Polyangiales bacterium
ACATCAAGGCAGCGGTGTCGAACGTCTCAGCGACTGGCTGTCGCTTCGAAGGCGAAACGATGCCCAGAAAGGGCGAGCGCCTGTGGGTCGCGCTCGATGTCCCGGGACTGCCTGATCTGAGGTTGCCCGCCAAGGCAGTGCGCGAGTCATCAGGTCCAGATGGCATACCACGGGCCGCGGTGCGCTTTGATGTGCCAACCGAGCGCGCGAGTGGGCTTGAGCTTCTGCTTCTGCAACGGCTCGAAGAAGAGGATGGTCAGGGCGTTGTGCTGATCATCGAGCCAGATCCTCAAATACGCGAGCGCATCGTCAAGACAGTCAGACGCTCGGGCGCGCGCAGTGTCGCTGTGGCGCGCACCGAAGATGCCTTGCGCATTCTAAGCTGGCTGCGGATCGATACCGTGCTTGCGCGTGCCCATCCCGAAGGCGTGCTTGCGCTACTGACGGTCGGCGCGCGCGTACCGTTCGCGCGGCGCGCGATCCTGGGCGACGGCGAGGCTGCGCAGACCTTGCGCGCGCGCGGCGATGTCGATGTCGTGTTTGATGATCTGCCGAAGGCGCCCGGCCTGCACAAAGTGATCGGCTGGACCTCGAAAACCAAGCTGGCTTAGACCTTACGGTTGATCCAATGCGCGAGTGCGCCGCCGTCAACCACGCAAGAGCTTGGTCTCACCGCCTGCGCCGCTTTGCGTAAGACCGCGGTGCAGCACCACGTCACGACCGGCTCTTTGCCCGTGGGCAAAGGCGTCACCACGCCTGTGACCCTGGTGGGTAATCGAGCGCAAGTAAGGGTGACGCTTGCGCGTGTAGACGCCGAGCTCCGCGTGCGGCACCCACACCAGACCGTTGCGCTTATGCACGCGCGCTTGCTCGGTGAGCTTGTCTGCAAAGCCGCTCATCACGCCTGCAAGATAAGTCATGCGTTCGCGGTTGCCCTTGATGCCTTCCGCTTCGCGATGCTGAAGCCAAGCGCGTTCGGCCGTCATCGAGAGAAAATCGTAGACGTAGGCGGCAAGCTCCAGGTTCTCGTGGCTGCCGATAGCTTCCATCACGCTGCCGCGCTTCTGCTCTTCCAGGCGATAGGCGGGCACCCAGATCACCTCCACGCAGAAGTGCTCGCTCAAGATGTTGCCCAGGCGCCGCTCCCATTCACTGACGCGACCGGTGATGCGGCCCAGGTGGCGAAAGGTGTAGGCGCGCTGCGTCTCGTCCTGCGTCACCTGAATGTTGTGCTTCAAGATCAAGCGCTGCGCCGCGGCTGCTGCCGCTTCCGCTTCGTGGCGATTGTCGCTCTGGGCCAGGGCCAGTAGCTTTTGCACGCGGTCGAGCAGCGGATGGGCCTTTCTCGACGCTTCGCTGCGCGGTAGACCGGCAGCGCTAGCATCGATGCCGAGCCGCTCGCAGGTCGCGCGAAACGCGGCGCCATGGGGGACTTCGTCCTCGCGCAGGATCTCGTGCACGTACTGATGTGCCATCTCGTGCTTGAGCACTTCGAGCACGCTGCCCCAGGGCGTGCCGAGCACAAAGCGCCGGGAGAACTCGATACTGCGCGTGTGCTTGAGCCAGCGCGCTAAAAACGAGCTGGCGTCGGTCAACGAGAACTGCGGCAGCGTAAGCGCCGCGCGAAAGTGGGAGCGGTTGATGTGCCCGTGTGTGGCGCGCAGCTCGTGCAGCAGCGCCCGCTCCAGCTCGATCACTCGTTTGCCTTCTTGGGCGAGCGGGCCTTGGGGTGGGGGTCGGGCGCAAAGCCCGTTGGGCCCTTGTCCATGTCCTCGAGCTTTACCAGGTCGACGCGTTCCGGGAAGGTCTTCGGCTTTGCTTTGGCGCGCAGATCCTCGACGAGCTTCGTCATCGCAGCCTGTCGCTGCTCGCGCCAAAGCCGGGTACGGATCGAGGGCTCGGCATCGGCCAAATCGGTATGTCGCTCGGGGCGCTCGCCGGTCAGCCGCACGATGCTGAAGTGCTGATCGACAGGCACGACCTTCGAAGTGTCGCCAGCGTTCTTGAGCTCAAAGGCGGCCTTGCGTAGGGCCTGGTGCACCTGCGAATCGCTGCTGTCCTTACCGGGCTCGAGCGAGAAATAGCCAAGGTCGCCGCCGCGCAGTCGGGTCTCGATATCCTTACTGTCTTTTTTCGCCAGCTCGGAGAAGCCGCGCTGATCGAGCTTGCTCGCTTCGGCCAGGGCTTTCTTGGCCTCGGCTTCGCTGTCGTAAAGAACGTGACTGGCACGACGCATCGCGACGCGATGGAACTCCTCGGGGTGACTGTCGTAATAAGCTTTGACTTGCTCCGCAGGCACCGACTGCGGCGTGACCTTCTCGTCGATCTCCGCGCGCATCAGATTCTGCACGGTGCTCTCTTTGATCGTGCGGATGACGCTTGGGTTCTTGTCGTAGCCCTGGCGCACAGCTTCCGCTGCGAGCAGCTCGAACCGAATCAGGTTGGCGACGAGCTTCTTGAGCTCTTCCGGACTGTTGTAGCGAGTGCGCAACATCGGGGCTTGGGTCGCGATGTGATCTTCGATGTCCCCGAGGGTGATCGCGATGCTCTGCACCTTGGCGACGACCTGCTTACGACGGGCGGCTTCGGCGGCCGGATCGAGCGGCGCTGCACTCGGGCTTTGAGCCGCGGCTGTGCTGGGCGCTGGCGCGTCAGGCGCAGGCCCGTTCTTGGCCGCAGGCGCGGGCTTGGCCGTAGGGGTCGGGGCAGGCGCAGGAGCTTGCGCCAAGGCCTGACTCGTCATCAGGAGGGCGGAGACACCCAGAATCTGACGGAGTTTATGGAAGCGCATATTCTCACGCATAGGCCGGCTTTTTCCCATGGGGTCCGCACAATCGCAAGCGTTCAGCCGCGGCTCAGAAGCCGTATTGGGCCGCGAGACCGCCTACGAAGCCAAAGGGAAAGAGCGGCAGAGGCACATCGACGCGCAGCACGAGCTGCGCGAGCGGCTTGAAGCGGAGCGACAGGCGTGGGCCGAGGATGGGCACCACCGGCGGCACTTTCTCTGCTTTGACGCCGTAGTGGGCGCCCAGCTCGCCGTCGTCGTTCGTGCGTGGAACAGCCTGGCCCGGGTCGACGAGCGGGGGATCGCAGTACTGGGCGTACTGTTTGCCAGGGTTGGCGTTCACTTCGCTCGTCGGCAGATCCGGGCCACCTGCGTAGCCTGGGCACTTGCCCCACTTGCCATTGACGTCGCGATAGGCCTCGCTGCGCGTTAGCTCACCAAACAGCGCAGCCAGGCCGACTTCGACGCCGTACTCGAGCGCGAACCAATCAGTAAAGGCAGTTGACCAAGTGAAAGCGGCCGTGCCGACCATCATGTTGAAGTCTCCATCGAGCCACTCGGTGTCCACGTCGGGATCGCCGGAGAGCTGGAACGGACCCTTGAAGTTCCACTTCATGTAGCCAAGCGAGCCGGTGATCTGAAAGCCATCCTTGCGATAGCCAAACTCACCAAAGAAGCTGCCCGCGGTGCCGACGCTAGGCGCGGCTTCTAAAAACCACTCGAGCGTCCAGGAGGGTAAACGCACAAAGCGCCAGGAGGCCCCGGCGAAGAAGTAAGCCTTGTCCGGGTCCTCGTAGGGATTGGTGGACTCGCGAAAGGTTTCGTCCGGGGCTTTTTCCTCTTCGAGGGCTTGCTCATCACTGAGCAGCGGCGCGCCTTCCTCTGCGGGAACGGGCTGCTCAACCTGGGCTTCGCCGGCTGCGTCGGACTCGTCGTCGAGCGAGAAGGCGTCGGTGTCTTGGGCCTGGGCCGTGCGAGCGGCGCTGAGGGTGACGCTGAGCGTGACAACGCATGTAAGAACCAGAAGCGTAGAGGCGCGCTTGCTGAAAGCCATCGGAGATCTCCTCGTGCCCCGCTGGGAGCAGGGTCGCGCGGAGTGTATGGATCGGGGCAGGCGGCGTAAAGGGTTTAGGCTCGGGCGTGCCCGCTTTGGATTCAAGTCTGAGCCCAGAATTCCAGGACCGCACGGGCTGTCTGCTCCGCGTGAGTCCAGTGCAGCATGTGGGCTGCGCCCGCAATCACCTGCGTTTGGGCCCGCGGAAAAGCGGCGATTCGCGCCGCGTCATCGCCGCTGCGTATGCCGAATTCGCCCTGTACGATCAAGCTCGGCCGCTCGATCATGGCCGCAAAGCGCAAAAAGCGCGCAAGCTCAAAACCCGTGGGCGACAACGTCCTGTGCAGCGGATCGAAGCGCCAGGTGATGCCGGCCTCACGCGGGTGGGGTTCGGTCGAGTGCGTGGCCAAAAAGCGCAGGCATTCGCGATCCAGGCTGGGGTTGCGACGTGCAAGGCGCGCGATGGCAGCGTCGAGATCGGGCAGGGCCACGCGACTCTCGTTCGCACGCACGCCATCGACGCCGGAAAGCCAGCGGCCCAGGCGGTCGCCCGCTTTAGCGGGATCTTCTGGCGGGGGACCATACCCTTCGAGCGAGGCCAAGGACTTGATGCGCTCCAGGTGAGTGGCGGCATAAAGCGTGGCGACTGTGCCGCCCATCGAATGGCCAAGCAGATGAAACGGAGCGCTACCCGGCACAATCTGCGGCACGAGCTCATGCAGATCGAGCACGTAGTCTGCAAAATGGTAATAGCCGCCGCGGCCGACCCATTCGGTCTCGCCGTGACCGCGAAAATCAAAGGCGACCACGCGGTAACCGGCCGCCGCGAACAAAGGCGCGAGCTTGAAGAAGCCAAGGCCCATGTCGAGAAAGCCGTGGCACAAGAGCACGGTCTTACCCGCGTTCTCGTCGCCCCACGTGATCACGTGATGGTAAAGGCCGTTGGCCGTGACGGTGCGTTCGATCATCCCGCCACGTCACGGAAGGTGACGAGCGCGATCATGCACAGCAGAAACACCAGACCCACGGTGTGCACCATGGTTTCGATCCGCTCGTTCGCGCGCTTTTTCGTGATGATCTCGTAGCCGAGAAACACGAGCCGGCCGCCGTCGAGCGCAGGCAACGGAAACAAGTTGAACATGCCGAGCGCGACCGTGATCAGAATCATCATGCGCGCAAAGGGCACCGGCGAGTGGGTGGTCGAGGCCACGATCTTCACCATGCCGACCGGACCGACAAAACCCTCGGTCGTGCGCCGCTTGACCATCTGCGTCAGGCCGACGAGCTGTTCCATGGTGAGCTCAAAGGGCAGCCGGATCGAGTAGCCTATCGCTTGCGCAATCGGCATCGGCTCGCCCCGGGTTTCGACGCGCTCGGCCTGTTTGGCCACGATGCCGATCCGGCCCGTACCATCGACGTCATCCGGCACGACATTGAGCGGCCCGATGCGCTTGCCTGCGCGTTCGACCATGTAGGCGGTGGGTTTGCCCGCGCGCGGTGAGGTGATCTCGATCAGGTCGAGCACGTGGCGCACTGGCTTACCGTCCGCTTCGCGCACCACGTCGCCCGCTTTGACGCCGGCTTTGTCCGCCGGCGAGTCAGGCTGCACCTGCTCGACGATCATCGGCTCGAGCGGCTTGGGCGGGGTGGTTTCGAGCCGGTAGCCCGAGAGCGCAAACCCGAGCACCAACAGCGAAGCGACCATGTAGTTTGCAAATGGCCCGGCGAAAATCGTGAAAAAGCGCGCGAACACGCCCTTGTTTGGATAGAGCGATGGGTCGTTCGGATCGTTGTCCTCGGCCGGATTCATGCCCGCGATCTGCACGTAGGCCAAAAATGGGATCAGGCCGATCTGGAACACCGTCGGGCTGCCCTCGGGCTGCCACTTGGCGATCGTCGGCCCGAAGCCCACGCTAAAGCGCAACACGCGCATGCCAAATGCGCGTGCCGAGAAGTAGTGGCCGGCCTCGTGCAAGAGGACGAGCACCGAGATGCCGAGGATCGCGAGTAGTATGTTCATGAAGGCGATGGATTCGAAGCCATGAAACCGAGCAAGCCGTCAGCATACCCCCTAAGTGGCCCGAGAGCAGGTGCAGGGCGCATCCCCTGCCCTGGTGACAGCTGCATCGGTGCCAGCGTCCCTGGCAATCTGGCCGGCGACGCCACTGGCAGCGGCAGCGTCTCTGGCAGGGTCCCAGCTTGCATCAGGGCCTTCGTCGCAAACGGCCTGCCTGGCGTTTCAATACTCCTGATGCTTGCCTGCAGCGGCTGCGCCGAGCCCGAGCTAGCCCACAGCTACATTCCGAGCTTTGACCCGAAGGAGCTGGCCGCCTTCGGGCTGGGTGAAGAAAGCGGGGTGATGGTCGGTGGGCAAACGGTGTCACGGCCGCCAGGCGGACCGCTGCGCGAGGGCGAAGAAGCGGCGATGCAGGCGGCCGCGGGCAAGGGCGAAGGCCGGGAGCAAGCGGGCCGGCGTTCGCCTGCGTTTCGGCCCGATCGCGTGACCGAGCTCGAAGGCACCCTGGGCTATTTCGAGGTGTTCACGCCCGCGGTGGCCCCGTTCAAGCGAGTGAGCGCGCTCGATGGTGTGGCATTGCTGGGTAGCGGCTCGGACGCCGTTGACCGCAACCGCGCGAGCAGCGTGCCTGTGCTTGGCGTCAGCGACGACGTGCGCCGTAGCGTGCCCGTGCTCGGCGTCGAACAGGCGTTGGCGGCTGCAGACGGTCGCGAGCGGGACCGCTTCTGGGGCAGCGTCGTGCTCGATTTCAGCGAAGGACACGTCTTACCATTGCCCACCGTCTCACCCGAATCGCGGATCTTGAGCGCGAGCACTGAGCCGCCGATTCAGGTGCAGTTCGAGCGCGATGGTGCGGACAATTTTTACGTAAGCGCCCCCTCACTCGCAGCGAACACGAAACCGCGCCAAGTGCGCCTGACCTACGTGATCGATGCGCCGCGCAGCTACTTCGGCGCCGCGCTGCCAATGACGCCGAGCGATCAGCTGGCGGGCGAAGTGCCCGAGCTACCCGCGCGGGTGAAGAGTGATGCGCTGCGTTTTGCGCGCGAGCTCAAGCTTACGCGCGGGATGCCGGTCGGTGACGTGCTGCGTACCCTGGCTGCGCACTTTCGCGCCTTTGAAGAATCCGCCGCGCCACCCGAAGATAGCGGCAACATCTTTCTCGACCTGGCACGCAGCAAACGAGGCGTGTGTCGGCATCGCAGCTATGCCTTTGTGATCACCGCCCAGGCGCTCGGGATCCCTGCGCGTTTTGTGCAAAACGAGGCGCATGCGTGGGTTGAGGTCAAAGTCGCGGACGTCGGCTGGATGCGCCTCGATCTCGGCGGCGCGGCAGAGGGACTCGATGTGCGCTCCTTGCGTGATAGACCGAATTATCGGCCGTCTACGCCCGACCCTTGGCCGCGTCCGCTCGAGTATGAGGCGAGCTATTCACGCGCGGCGGAGCTTGCCCGGGACAAAGCAGCCAAACCGGGCCTGGAGCGCGGCGATGTGCAGCGCGCGCCTAGCGATCGGCGGCTCAAGCCCACGCTCGCAGCGGGGCAAGGCGAGCAGTCGGTGCCCTTGATCCAAGATGATCGGGAGCCGATAACCCTGCGCATCGCCCGCTATGTGCCGGAGGTGATGCGCGGCGGCATGCTCGAGGTCGATGGTGCGGCCCAGGATGTTTCGGGGCAAGCGGTGCCTGGTTTGCGCATCGAGGTATCGCTAGCCGAAGCCCAAGGCGACCGGGCCGTGCTGCTCGGCGTGACTGTGACCGACAAGCAGGGGCGCTTTCGCGGGGCGTTTGCGATCCCGCCTGCGCTTGATCCCTCCGACTACGCGCTGGTGATCGTCACGCCTGGGGACGCCAAGCACGCTGCCGCCCGCGCAGAATGAGCGTGAATGGGCGACGTGGGGGAGGGGCGGGATTTGACGCGCCCAAGCCGCGCCTGCACACTGCGAAAACCCATGCGGGTAGCGCTGTGCCAGATCGATCCAGTCGTCGGTGATCTCGATGGAAACGCGCGCAAGATCCGCGATTTTGCCGAGCGTGCCGCCGCCGCGGGTGCGGCGCTCGCGGTGTTTCCTGAGCTTGCGCTCGTTGGCTATCCACCCCGGGATCTTGTCGATCGGCCGGGCTTCGTGCGCGACATTCAAGCGGCGCTACGCACGCTGTCTGCTGCCTTACCGCCTGCCTTGACGTGTTTAGTGGGCTTCGTCGAAGTCTCGCCCGCGCTGAATCGGGCGGGTCTGTACAACGCAGTGGCGGTGATCGAAGGTGGCCGCATCCGCACGGTGGCGCGTAAGCGTCTGCTGCCCAGCTATGACGTGTTCGATGAGCACCGATATTTCGCCGCCTCCGATGTGTCGACCTTGATCGAAGTGGCGGGCAAGCGCGTCGGCATCACGATCTGCGAAGACATCTGGGCCGATTGCGGCTCACTTGTCGTCACCCGCTACGCAGTCAACCCGGTTGACGATCTGGTGGTGCGCGGTGCCGAGCTCATCGTCAACGTCGCAGCCTCGCCGTTTACGCTGCACAAGCGCGAAGGGCGCGCCCAGCTTTTGTCTGAGGTGGCCCGCGCCCGCTCGCTGCCGGTCGTGTTCGTGAACCAGGTGGGGGGCAACGACGATCTGCTGTTTGATGGGCAGTCGGCCGTGTTCGATGCAAACGGTAAGGTTTGCGCGCGTGCGCCCTCGTTTGAAGAAGCCCTGCTCGTGACCGACTCGGACGGGTCGGGGGAGATTGCGCAAGTGCCCGAGTCCGATGCGACGGCAGCGCTCGATGCCCTCGCGATGGGCACGCGCGACTACGTGCGCAAAACCGGCTTTTCGCGCGTGGTGTTGGGCTTGTCTGGGGGCATCGACAGTGCGCTCACGGCCGCTATCGCCACGCGTGCGCTCGGCCCCGAAAACGTGCTCGGGGTCGCGCTACCCACCCGGTACTCGTCCGATCACAGCCTGCGCGACGCCCGCGAGCTCGCAGAAAATCTAGGCATAGGCTTTCGAGAGATCCCGATCGAAGGCATGTTCGCTGCGTACCTGAACGAGCTTTCCCCGCATCTGGATGCGCTCAGCACGTTGGGAGCGCTGGGCGAGCCGGCCGTCAACGATGTCACCTTCGAGAACATTCAGGCGCGCATTCGCGGCAACGTGCTGATGGCGATCGCCAATCGTTTCTCGAGCTTGCTGCTGACCACGGGCAACAAGAGTGAGGTGGCGGTCGGTTACTGCACGCTTTATGGCGACATGGCGGGCGCCTTGGCGGTGATTGCGGACCTGCCGAAGACCTTTGTCTACGCGGCATCGCGCGAGGTCAATCGACGCGCAGGCCGCGTGATCATCCCGGAGAGCACGCTGACCAAGCCCCCGAGCGCCGAGCTGCGGCCCAACCAGACCGACCAGGACTCGCTCCCACCTTACGATGTGCTCGATGCAATTTTAGAGCAGTATGTCGAAGACCATCGGTCGATCGAGGAGATCATCGCGGCCGGCTTCGATACTCAGGTCGTGCACAAGATCGTAAGACTCGTGAAGCTGAACGAGTACAAGCGACGTCAGATGGCGCCCGGCCTCATCCTGACGCGCAAGGCCTTCGGAAGCGGACGCCGCTATCCGGTAGCCCAGGGATATCGCGGTTAGCGCGTCAGCTGAGCACGGCGCAGGTACAGCTGATGCACCGCTGACTCACGTGTCACTCGCAAGCACCAATAAGCTGCGTTTTGCACGCTGGTTGCGGCCCACTGGCATAAAAGAGCTAAGGTCTTTATGTCATGAAGCTCTACCTGATCTCACGGCGTCACCTTAATAGTAGCGTTTCCTGGGACCCGCTGTTCGAGCTCGAGAACATCATCGCGGACACCTGCGATGCTACCATCCTCGCCCCGCGCGCCCGCCGCGTGTATCAGGCAGTAGCCCCGAAGTCGGGGCGCGATGTGCCTGTTTTGCGCGGAATTGTGCGGCGCACCTTAGGTCCTTACCAAGCTTGTACCTTACCCCCTAAGAAGGAACCTGAGGCGTGCCTGAGTGTGGTGATCAGCAACCACGGGCTCGATGTGGTCCGGGCCGTACCCGGCTGGCGCGAACGCTTTGACCTGGCCCTCGCCTACATGTTTGATGCCTGGGGAGACCCGACAGATCATCAAACACTCTTTGACCGCATTTACGTCCCGCTGCCGGACGCGATGGGACCCTGGCAGCGACATGGGGTCAAAACCACGCTCCTTCCCTTCGGAGTCGACGCGTACGAAGAAGGTGGTAGCGGTGCAGAGCGACCGATCGACTTAGTAAGCTACGGGCGCATTCCGCGCGCATTCCATCAGGCGTTTTCCAAACGCTGGAATCGCGCCGCTTCGTCGGTGCTGTTTGTGCGCACGGCGCCTCGCAATATCGAAATCTATCCGGAGCGATCTTACCATGATCGTGACGACCACGCAGACGTGAGCGCACTATACCAATTGCTGCGGCGTTCCAAGGCGAGCCTGTGTTTCGATACGGCTTACCCCGGCATGCGTAAGTTTCCGTTCTCGTTCGTCACGCTGCGCTGGTTTGACGCGTTGGGCACTGGCTGCGCGGTCGTGGGCAAGCGGCCCACCACCCCTGAAGCCGATCGCCTACTGCCCTGGACGGATTCCACAGTCGAGATCCCCGACGATCCGAGCGCGGCGGTCGAGATGCTTGAAGCGTTTTTTGCAGACACAGCGCGGCTCGAGCGGATTCGTCTACGCAACTACTACGAAGCGTTGACGCGTCATGATTGGCGCCTGCGCATACGAGACATGTTGCAGGAGGTGGGACTGGACCTGCCGCCGCGCCTGCGCAGTCAGCTCGATCAGCTGGAAGAACGCGCCGATCGCGCCAAGCAGGCTGCGATCAACGCGGGGGCGCTAAAGGACGCGGGTACTCCCAGGAGCACGACTCTCTAACGGGGCGCAAGAAGGTAAGGTCCGGGGGAAAAACCTGTGCGTCCAGCGATTAAACGGCGGGTAAGAGCCAAAGAAACAGCAGGCCGAGTGCGTAGCCGACTGCGAACATGGGAAAGGGTAAAACCTCGCGGTGTAGTCGCAGAAAGCCCTGGGAGCGCGCGGCTGGCCACAGGACAAACAAAGACGTAACGCGCGCTGCGACCGTGCCCCAGAGCAAGCCTCCGGCGCCCCAGTAGTGGTAGCCGACGGGCATGGCGATCATCACTGCGATCGACATCGCGAGGTTGCGCTGAAAGCCGTACTCGCTTTTGCCCTGGGCGAGCAACGCGATCTCGCAGGGGGCGGCGATCATCGATACGGCGGTGCGCACCGACAGCACCTGCAGCATCATGCCCGCCTCGGCGTAGCGCGAGTCGTACATCAACGCGATAACCCAGCCGGACATCGCACACAGGCCACCCAGGGCCACGTGCACGAGCACGTCAAAGTACAGACGCAAGCGATAGTAAGCTTGGACGAACTGCCCCGGCTCAGTCTGAAACGTGCGCGACAGCGTGGGGTACGCGATCGACGAGGTGAGTCGGGCGCCGAGCGTTTCTGGCATCTCGGCCAGGGCTAGCGCCACGTTGTACAGGCCGAGGTTACCTGCGCCGAGTAGGCGACCTAAAAGGCCCTGATCGCCGCGGGTCGCCGTGACGGTTAGCGCGGAGGAGAGGAAGATCCAGCGGCCAAACTTCAGGATGTCGTGGCGTAGGGCCGGATCCATGTGCCAGCGGTCGCGGTGGTTGGTGCCGGGCAGGAAGTGGCTCCAGATCACATGCACGAACGTGCTCGCGATATTACCAATCAGCAGCGCCAGCACGCCATAACCCATGTACGCGCCGGCGATGCTGACGCCGACAACGATAAGCTGCGTGCCGATTTCGAGTTGCGACAGGGCGAGCACGCGCACGTGACGGCGACACCAAAAGACGCGACTCGAGGTAAAGCTGTGCACAAAGGTGGAGATGCTGGCGATCGGTGTGATCCACAGCATGCGCGGCTCGTTGAACCAGAGTGCGGCCGGATAGGTACACAGCAAGACCACCAACGTCAGGCCGACCCCGCGGATGATCTGCAAGCTCCAGCAGGTGTTGAGGAAGTCTTCGTCGTCGCCGCGTGGATCGGAGATCACCACCTGGTTGAGGCCGACGTCCGACAACATGAAGAGGCTGTACAGCAGTAGCTGCACCATCGACATCAGGCCGAACACGTCGGGGAACAACAAGCGGGTGAGAATCAGGTTGGAGCCGAGCCGGATCACGATGCTCAGCCCGTAACCGAGGCTCTCAATCACAGCGTTGCGCGCGGTGCCCTTGATCGGCGGCACCGGGTCGCCCGCGCTCGCGCCAGGGCTCACCGCGTCTGTTACGGCTACTGGGGACGCTGGTTGCTCGGCGGAAGCGGGATTGGGTTCCAACACAGACCTATCATGCAAGCTTCACGTCGATTCGCGGCGCACTCACTCACGCGCGACGAGCGCCCAAGTGTAGAGGAATCAGGCAAAATCGTCCAAAGCTACTCGGGGACGTTCAGGGCGAGCTCGACGGGGATTTCGCGCTTTTCGCCGGCGCGAATCACGGTGAGCTTGACGCGATCACCTTGCTTGTGCTTTTCGAGCTGTAGATACAAGTCGGCCGTCTTATGAATGGCGGCGTCATCGATCGCCACGATCACATCTCCGAGCACGATTCGTCCGGTGCTCGGCTCGCGCTGGGTGGCCTGCAAGCCGACCTTTTCCGCGGGCGAGCCTGGCACGACATTCAGGACTAGGGCGGCTTCGACACCGAAGCGGCGCGCGAGCGCGTCGTCGGCGAGCTCCACGCCAATCGACGGACGCACGTCGCGGCCGTACTTGATCAACTGCGGAATCACGCGTCCGACCGTATCGGCGGGCACAGCAAAACCTATCCCGGCCGAGGCACCACTCGGGCTAAGGATCGAGGTGTTGATGCCGATCAGCCGCCCACTGGAATCGAGCAGCGGGCCCCCGGAATTGCCAGGGTTGATCGCGGCATCGGTCTGGATTGCGTTTTGAATCGGTAGGCCGAGCACGCTTGGAATTTCGCGACCAAGACCGCTGATGATGCCGGTGCTGAGTGTGTAATCGAGGCCGAAGGGGCTACCGATAGCGAACACTTGTTGGCCCACCTGGAGATCGGAGGACGTGCCGAGCTCGATCGGGCGCAGCAGTGTGGCCTCAGGAGAGATGCGCAGGACGGCGAGATCATTGCGGGGCGATGCTCCCACCAAACGTGCCTCCCAGATGGTGTGGTCAGTGAGTGTCACACGCGCGGCACTTGCGCCCTGGATCACGTGGAAATTGGTGACCACGTGCCCCAGTTGATCCCATACAAAGCCCGAGCCTGTGCCGCGTGGTACTTCGAGCACATTGCGGCGAAAAGGGTCGGACCTTACTTCGAGCGAGGTGATATGGACGACCGAGGCTGAGCGTTGCGAAAACAGATTAATCGTCGATGTCTCAAGCTCAGACAGATCAGCGCGCGCAAGCACGGGCTTGGGCGGCAGGGCTGCCACTTTGGCTGGAGGCCGAGTCTTGTCGAGCTCCAATTCCAAGGTTTCGAGGCGGATCGAAAGGTGAGCCAAAGCGACCACGAGCGCGGTGAATGTCAGGCCTGCCAGCGTGTATAGCGACCGATGCATGGCGCCAAGTTGTCCGACGCCGGGGGCAGCGTCAATAAGGCATCTCGCCTTAGGGCGGGGCCTTACTCGGCGTCGAGCACGCCCGCGATCTTGGCCAGCATCGCCTGGCGGGTAAAGGGCTTTTGCAAGAACTCGCGACTGGCATCGCCGGGCACCTGACTATCGAGCCCCTCGCGCGCGTGGCCTGACATGTACAAGACCTTGATCTGCCTGCGCATGGCGACGATGCGCTGAGCAAGCTGCACGCCGGTCATCATCGGCATCACCACGTCGGTCAACAAGAGGTCGAGCTTGCCTGCGTACTCCTCGACGATCGCGATGGCTTGCGCAGGATCGGCTGCGACTAGCACGTGATAGCCCGCGTGCTTCAGGATGCGTTGCACGCCGCGCCGCACGCCCTCCTCGTCTTCGACGACGAGGATGGTTTCTTGGCGAGGCCCGCGGTCGCTGAGCGGTCTGACGCTGGGCTCGATGCGCTCAGGCTCGTCGATAAAAGGGAAGAACACTTCGAAGGTGGAACCAAAACCTATCGTGCTCTCTACGTGCACGCTGCCGCCGCTCTGTTGTGCGATTCCGTAGACGGTGGAGAGCCCGAGGCCTGTGCCCTTACCTTGTTCTTTGGTGGTGAAAAAGGGCTCGAAGATGCGCGACAAGATTTCGTCACTCATGCCTGTGCCGGTGTCCCGCACGCCGAGTGCAACCTGGGGGCCCTCGTGCGCTTCTGGATGCCTGCGCACGTGCTCGGCGCCGAGGCTCACGTGGCCGGTCATGATTTGCAGACGTCCGCCCTGGGGCATCGCGTCGCGCGCATTGACGACCAGGTTCAACACGACTTGCTCGAGCTGAGCGCGATCCGCTTTGAGCTTGAGCGAGCCCGGGTGCAGTGACACTTCGAGCTCGATGCCTTCACCCAGGAGGGAGACGAGCACGGGTTCCAAATCGCGCAGCACGGAGTTCAAGTCGAGCACGGTCGGCGTCAGCACTTGCTGCCGACTAAAAGCGAGCAGACGTTGGGTTAGCTGCGCTGCGCGTCTCGCTGCGCCCTGAATGTCCGTGGCGTCGTCATGAAGCTGAGTGTGTGGCGGAAGCTCCTGTAATAGAAAGCCGCACTGGGTCAGGATGACCGTGAGCAAGTTGTTGAAGTCGTGGGCGATGCCGCCTGCCAAACGACCGATCGCATCCATCTTTTGTGATTGACGCAGCTGCGCTTCGAGGTTCGCTTGCTCGTCTTGCGAAACGTGGCGCTCGGTGACGTCGCGCACCGCGCCGTAGGCGACCAAGCGTCCGTCAGCGGCGACCTCAGGGCGCATGTGCTCGCGTAGCCAGCGCTCTTTGCCGTGCTTGGTGATGATGCGAAACTCGTGCACCAGCGGATCGCCCTGCAGGACGCGCTGCAATGCCGTGCGCACCACCTCTTTGTCGGCGGGGTGGACGAGATCCCAGAGCCCGCGCTGCTCAAGCTCGGCGCTCGACAGACCGGTGATGCGCTCGACGCTTCCGGTGAGCCAATCGCAGACAAGCTCGCTGCCTTCGGCGTGCACCGCGTAGCCGTAGTCGTTGGTGAGCTCGGTCAACACGCGATAGCGCTTTTCGCTCTCACGCAGGGCATCGCTCGCAAGGCGCGCCTCGCCGAACAACAGCGCTTGACCCTCGCCAGGAACCACTATCTTTTTGCTTTCGTGAGCCATGCCCCTCGCGACAGGAACCAGTCTCAGTGTAACAACGAGGGCAGGGCGAAAGGCGAATGCTGTGTGGGCCGTGCGACAGGAATGACGGGCGCGTAGTGATGCTTACCAAGCGAGGGTGAGCGGCGCTCGGTGCGGGTGCGTTCTTGCCCCGGCACGCCCACACCCTCAGTCGTGACTGCGCACGATCCCGAGCAGCTCGACGCCGTACTTGCGCACGATCGAAGGACCGATACCGGCGATCGCCAGCAACTCGGCTTCACTGCGCGGCTGCTCGCGGGCGACAGCGATAAGCACGCGATCGGTGAGCACGCGAAAGGCGGGAATGGAGAGCGTCTGCGCCCGACCACGCCGGAAGCTGCGCAGGGCTTCGACCAGCTGCGTGGGGGCATCGACTTCGTGGCTTGTGCTGGCCGGACGCGTCGCGCTGGCCGTACGCGTTTCGCCGCTGCTGCGTTTGCCGTGCCGTGGTTTGGCGCTGCGAGCGAACGTTTGACTGCGCACCTCAGCGTGCTGCATGCGCTCGCTGACCACAGCATCTTGCGGTCGACAGCGATCACACAAACCGCAGGGCCGACCGTGGTCTTCTTCGTCGCCAAAGTGCTGTACGAGCGCGAGCATGCGACAGCTTTCGGCATACAAGAAGTGCGTCATCGCGCTCAGCTGGGCTTCGCGGTTGCGCCGTTGCACGGGATAAGCACGGCGAAAATCGGGCGTGCCGCGTGTCACGCGATCGTCGGCGTCGATGCGCACCGCGCCGTGGACCCAAAGCTTGTCGAGCATACGATCGAGGTCTTCATCCTCGAGCTTGAGCACACGCGAAAGCGAGCCCTTGAACAGCGGCTCCGGTTTGAGCGCGGCGTACACGCGTTCCAGCTCGGTCAGGGCAGGATAGTCGCGTTCGAAAAAGAACTGGTGCATGCGACGATCGGCGCCCGAGCACAACATCAGCGCGAGCGATGGCTTACCGTCGCGGCCGGCGCGGCCGATCTCCTGGTAGTAACTCTCCACGGTCGAGGGGCCTGCGAGATGCAGCACGGTGCGCACATCGGCTTTGTCGACGCCCATGCCAAAGGCTACCGTGGCAACCACCACGTCAAGCTTGCCTTCCAAGAAGCTTGTCTGCACGCGATCGCGGACGCCTGCATCTTTGCCAGCGTGATAGGAGGCGGCGCGCAGCCCTCGGGACAGCTCGGAGGCGAGCTCGTCGGCGTGCTTGCGCGTCGGTGCATAGACGATCGCCGGCAATCTGTCCGATTGTTTGAGCACAGCGTGCGCAAGACTTGAGCGGGTGCGCGGCATCGCTTCCACGATTTGGACGGCCAAATTGGTGCGGCGAAAGCCATGGATCGAGCGCACCGCATCGCGTATGTCGAGCTGCTCCAAGATGTCGCGCTGCACTGCGGGCGTAGCGGTCGCCGTCAGCGCCACCACCGGGCAACCCTCAGGTCGCGGTAGGCGATCGCGCAGCATGCGGTAGTCGGGGCGAAAGTCATGGCCCCATTGCGAGATGCAGTGGGCTTCATCGATCGCGATAAGCGTCGGTGGGCGCTTGGCCAAGAGCTCGGCAAAGCCCGGAACGCGCAGCCGTTCGGGTGCGATGAACAGAAAGCTCAGATCGCCGCGCAAGTACTGTCGACATGCTTCCCGTGCGTCCTCACGTGCTAGCCCCGAATGGATGCGTGCTGCGGAGAAACCGAGCGCACGCAGCTTTGTGAACTGGTCTTCCATCAGCGCGATAAGCGGACTGATGACGAGCGTGGTGCCGCCCCGCGCCACGCCCGGCAGCTGATAACACAGCGATTTGCCGGCGCCTGTGGGCATCACGAGCAGGACATTGCGCCCGGCCACGATCTGAGCACACACCGCCTGCTGATGCGGGCGAAACGCGGCGAAGCCGAAGTCCTCACGCAGCACCAGCTCTAAATCCGAGGTGGCCGCGCGGCGTTTGAGCGCTGGTGCGCTCGCTGCCTGTGCGCTGCTTACGCTCGGCATGCGCGCATGGCTCGGCTGAGAGCCTTGATCGCCTACGCCACTGTTTGCGCCGGTGCCACCCAAGCCGCCTACCACCTCGCGCACGTAGCGTTCGATGTCGCGCATGAAGGCGTCGAGATCGGCGCGGCCGCGTTCGATCTCGCGCAGCCGGTGCTCCCATTCGCCAGTCATCGCTGGGCTCTTCACGTGCGGATGCACGAGATCGATCAGGGCCTCGCCCTTGGCAGTCGCGTGCAACGATTTCTGCACACGCACGATGTACTCGCGCGATAGTAAGGTCTCGATCGTGGCTGCGCGCGTGGCGGGCGTGCCGAGACCACGTTCGCGCATGGCGGCCGAAAGCTCGCGATCATCGAGGGTGCGGCCGGCCGTTTCCATGGCGGTGAGCAAGCTGGCTTCGCTGTGATGTTGTGGCGGTCGCGTGCGCTTGGCGTCACAGCGCGCCTCGCGCACGTACAAAAGCTGGCCCGCCTCGACAGGCGGAATCTGTGGCTCGAGACTCGGCTCGCTCGCCTTACGCGTCTTGACGTCGAGCTTGCGATGGCCCTCTTCGAGCACGGTCTGGCCGCTAGCAAGATACTGGTCGGCCGGCAGCGCTGCCGCATTTTTTCGCGCTTTAGCTGCCGTTTTCGCCGGCGTGGCTTCAGCCGGTGTGACCTCGATGCGCACGCGCGTGACGGCCCAGACATGATCCTTTTGCCAGGCTGAGAGTAAACGCCGGCAGATCAAATCGTAGAGCTTACCTTCATCGCTGCCGAGCGTGAGCCGCGAAGCCTTGCCGGTGGGGATGATCGCGTGATGGTCGCTGACCTGAGCATCGTCGACAAAACGCTTGCCGAGGGGACGCTCACCTGTGCCCGGCTCGAGCAACGCGCGATAGGGCGCTTCGATTGACCTTACGATCTCGGGCAGGGTCTTTTCGACATCGCTCGACAGGTGGCGACTGTCGGTACGCGGATAGCTTATCAGCTTGTACTCTTCATAAAGGCGCTGGGCCACTTCGAGGGTGCGGCTCGCAGACAAGCCGTACAAGCGGTGCGCATGGCGCTGTAGCTCCGTCAGATCGTAGAGCAGCTGGGGCTTTGCGCGCTTTTCCTCGCGCTCGACGCCACTCACCTTACTCACGCCCGTGCGTGCGCGCTGCGCGAGCTCGCCTGCTTCGACTCCGTCGGCCGGCAAGCGAGCGATGTCGTCTGGCTTGTCGGCGCGCACATAACGCGCTTCGAAGCTCTTTTCGGCCGGGTCATCTCTGACCGTCAGGTCGAGCGCAACCTCGAAATAGTCTTCGGGCACGAAGTTGCGGATCAAGCGATCGCGCTCGACCAAGATCGCAAGTGTCGGAGTTTGGACACGACCGACCGAGTACACCTGACGCGCATTGTCGGCGCTGCGTGCACACAGCGTGTAAGCGCGCGTGAGGTTCATGCCGACCAGCCAGTCGGCGCGGCTGCGACCCCGGGCGGCGGCGGCGAGCGCGTCGTACTGACTGCCCTCTTTGAGGCGCGCAAAGCCTTGGCGAATCGCCGACTCCGTCAGCGACGAGATCCATAATCGCTTGACGGGTTTGGTGCAGTGCGCGGCCTCCGCGATCAAGCGAAAGATAAGCTCGCCTTCGCGTCCTGCGTCGGTGGCGCAGATGATTTCACGGGTGCTCGCGCTCTGCATGAGCCGCGCGATCACCTGGAACTGGTCGCGCGTCTGCTCGATCACCTGCAGGGGCCACACGGACGGCAACATCGGCAGGCTCTCGAGGCGCCAGCCCTTCCAGCGCGCATCCATGCCCTCTGGCTCGCACAGCGTGACCAAGTGACCTACAGCCCACGTGACCGCGTAGCCTTGCCCCTCGAGGTAGCCGTCGCGTCGCTGCGAAGCGCCGAGCACGCGCGCGATGTCGCGGGCAACGGACGGCTTTTCGGCAACAACAACGATCACGGCCCAGGTATCGCGCGCCCGGATCGTCATGACAAGCCTTAGCGCGATGGATCACGGCTGCTTCATCCTGGGTCGTAACCGCGGCGCCCGCTGATTCGCGTCCTCTGCCTGGCACCGCATGAAGCCGCGATAACAACGTCCGTATCAGTTTCTGCCAGTACCCTATGTGCGTGCCAGGCGGATTCGCCGCCGCACACGCCCTGCGCTGCATGAGACAATCGCGAGCGATGGGGATCTCACGCCACACGCCGAGACTGCTCGCGGCGAGCGCGGTGCGCGTGTTGATCGGTTGTTGCCTGCTCTGGCTCACCGCTTGTGCGCAAGAGGGTTTGGTCTTACGTCACTGGACGCTCGCCGTCGGTCCGCAGGCGCCTGGCACGCACGCGCTGCACGTGGCGGTCACGCTGCCCGCACACCTGGATGAGCATGGCGTACCTGCACGCGATGGCGTCTATCGGCTGCACGCGCAAATCGTGCTGCCCGTTGCCCTGCACGGTCGCGATCTGGATTTTCTGATCCCAAGACTGTGGGCAGTGGCGACGCTCTATGCAGACGGCGAGCGCGCCGTGGACCTCCATCCACAACGCTTTGTCAGTTACCGCAGGGGCGCGCCCCATACGTTCCGGATCGACAAGCAGCACACCCGTGACGGTAAGGTCAACCTCAGCCTACAGGTCAAACACCGCTGGACGCAGAGCGCATGGTTCGATGTGGCGCCCCGGATTGTCAGCGCGCAACGCGTCGAGCCTGCCAGCCTGCGCAGCGAGATTCTCAATCAATGGGCGGCGATGGCAGCGCTGGTCACCTTGCTGCACTTCGGCTTCTCGGCGTTTGTCATCTTTCTCATCGACCGCTCACGCTCGCTTTACTTGCTATTTGGTATTCAAGCGATCGGCGTTGCCGTGTACCCAGCGTTTTGCCTGGGCATCACGCAAGCTGTCGTGGGCCCCTATGAGACGACGTTGCTGGCCGAGGGCCTGGCGATAGCCGGCCTGGCGGCGCTGCATTTCTCACGTGGCTTCTACAATTTGCCGCCGCTGTCGAACCTGTGGAATGCGGCATATGCCGGTTTGATGTGCGCGTTTTTGTTGGTCAACGACCCGTACCGTGCGACGGCTTTCTCCGGCCCGCTCCTGATCGTAATGCTCGTGGTGACGATCGCGGAGCAGCTTATCACCGGCGCGCGTCAGCTCGCGCGACCCGAGCTACGTCGCGATGCCCTGGTTTATCTGAGTGCGTGGATCGCCATCGCGCTCACGACCTGGACCGATTTCTTCGTCTGGCTCGGCCTGGGGGACGTGCTGCAAGGCTCAGGGCTGGGTTCGCTCGGGCTGATGTTGACTGCGTTGGCGTTTGCGTTCTTGTTGAGCCAGCGCCACATGGCGTCCCTGCGCCAAGCCGATGCGCTCAACTCGGAGCTAGGTGTGCGCGTGCTAGAGCTGGAGCGCAGCGGTCAGGAAATCGGCACGTTGAACCAAGAGCTCAGACGGCAGGTCGTCGAGCGTTCAGCCCAGATCTACGCGGCCCTTTCCATGCGGGAACAACAGGGTAAGGCGCCGCACTTTCGTGTCGGCGAGATCGTGCGCGAGCGCTTTCGGGTGATCTCGCAGCTCGGCACGGGTGGCATGGGCGACGTCTACGAAGTGCTACGACTGCACGATCAGCAGTCGTTTGCACTCAAGGTGACGCACGAACGCCATACCGAAGCACTGGCACTGCTCGCACGCGAGGCACAGATCGCAGCGCGCATCGATCATCCCAACGTCGTGCGCACGGTTGACGTCGACGTGTCGCCCGATGGCTTACTGTTTCTCGTGATGGAGCTGGTGCGCGGTAAAGGCCTGAATCAGCACGTCGCCCAGTTTGGCGATTTGGCGTGGGCCCTTGCCGTGTTGCGCCAGCTCGCCTCAGGCCTGTCTGCCTTGCACGAAGGCGGTATCGTGCATCGCGACTTGAAGCCCGCCAACGTTATGATTATGGATGGTGCAGACGGTAAGCCCTCGGTGAAAATTGCAGATTTCGGCATTGCAAGCCTGACGGGGCACTCTGAGCAGACCGATCTCGACACCGTCAAGATTGGCGTACTGATGGGGCCGCCCGATAACACTACGCAGCCGTTGCGGACGCGGGGCCCGCTGCCTACCTCAATTGAGGTGACGATCGATGCCGACACGATCGCGCCTTTCGCTGGCGGTCTAAGCGGTGGTCCGTTGACCCGCTCCGGTGCTTTTGTCGGCACGCCAGCCTACATGGCGCCCGAGCTCGCGCGTGGTGCCGGTTACGCCACGCCCGCGGCCGACATGTTTAGCTTTGGTCTCTTGGCCTGGGAGCTACTCACACGTGGACGGCCCTTCTTTCGCCCGCCTGCGCTGGCGATTTTGCAAGGGGAGCAGCGAGAGACCTTACGATCCATTCGGCAGCAGTGGGTGGAGCCCGATCTGCTGCTTGCCGATCTGATCGACGGCTGCTTGGCCCCGGAGCCCAAGTTGCGGCCAACCGCGGCTGCCCTGCTGCAGGCGCTCGAGAACGCCTGCGTCGAGCTCGGCCAAGCGTCGGCTACGTCAAAATACCGCTGAGCGCACCGGTGTTGAAACGCGCATCGCCGAACGACGTTTTGTCGACGCCCATCGCCTGGCAGACCGTCGTCAACAGATCGTTGTGCGGACGATCGCCGAACGAGAGCGATCGGCCCAGGCGCACGGCACCGCTGCCGCCACCCGCCAGCACGAAGGGGATATCGCGCGAGGTGTGATTGTTGCCCTTGCCCAGCTCGTTGCCCCACAGCACGAGCGTGTTGTCGAGCACCGTGCCGTCCCCTTCCGGAATCGCATCGAGCGCGCCCAGAAAGTAGGCGAATTGCTCGGCATACCAACGATTGATTTCGATCAGCTTGTCGCGTGCGGACAAGTTGCCATCACCCTCATGGGATAGGTCGTGGTGGCGATCGCCGATGTCGATGAACGGGAAGGTGAGTTGACCGACCGAGCGCGTCCACTGCAGACTGCCCACGCGCGTCAAATCGCAGGCGAGCGCCATCGCCAAGAGATCCATATGCAACTTGCCCGTGATCTCTGCATTGGCCGAGCTTTTGAAGTCGACGGGGTTGGGCTTACCCGGCACTACGCAACTGGCGCCGATCGGCGCTGCGCCGGCCAGACGGCGTTCGATCTCGCGCAACGTCTGTTCGTGTAGCTCGAGCTTCTGACGGTCTTCACCGCTCATTCGGCCGCGCAGACCTTCAAAGTCCTTGTGCACGAAGTCGAGCACACTCTTTTTGAGCGCGAGCCTGCGGGCGACGCCCGACGCATCCGGTGACACGCCTGCGAACACCCGCGCGTAGACCTGCGCCGGATCCTGCTCTGGCGGCAGCGGCTGGCCCGAAGCGCGGTAGATCATGCGCGTCCAGGCATCTTCACCACCGCCCACGGACAAGCCGAGCTCGAGCGAGGAAAAACGCGTGTCTTTACCGATCGCTTGCGCGATCACCTGGTCGACAGACGGACCGCTCGCAAAGCTTGCAGGCGGACACTCATCGCAGCCGCCTTTCACAGCGCCGGGCAACAGCTCGACGCCGGTGAATAGGTGGCCCATACCCTTTTGGTGTCCGTCGCCCGGGCCTGCGCTCGTGGACTTCATGTCGAGGCCCGAGAGCACGGTCACCCTCGAGCGAAAGGGCTCGAGCGGCTCAAGGATGCGCCGGAACTTGAAGTCGGTGTCGCCACCGTCAGTACCCCACGCTTCGGGGATCGTGCCGTTCGGGGAGAAGAACAGCACGAAGCGCTTGGGGAGCGGTGCATTTTGGGCGAGCAGACGGCTCGTCTTCAAGCACGACAGCCCGAGCGCGCCTGCGCCGAGAGTCTGAATAAATTGGCGTCGCGAACCACTCACTTTGCTCTCCTCATGGGCTCGGGCGAAGGCGAAATGCATCGCTCTTGACGACTTCGAAAATCAGGCTGCGCAGGCTCTTGTCAGCGGACACGAAGCCGCTTTCGATTTTGGACAGCGAGCACAGATCCGCATCGGTTTCTGTGCGTGCCACGGCGTAGCGAAAGAACTGCGTGGCGACGCAATCTGCCACTTCGTCACTTGCCGCCAAGGCTTCGGCAAGCTCGATAGCACCGTTAAACTTGCCAGACGCATCCTTACCGTCTAGCACCTCACCGCTGGCATCGATAGTAAGGCCCTGCTCGTCTGCCCGATAGCGTCCGAGCGCATCGTAGTGCTCGAGACCAAAACCTATCGGATCCATCAAGCGATGGCAGCCCACGCACGCAGGGTTGTCCGCATGTTCGGCAAAGCGCTCGCGCGTGGTGAGACCGGGCGCAGGATCGGGCGCAATGATCGCGACGTCGTCGGGCGGCGGTGGCAGTTGCTGACACAACAAGCGCTCACGCACGAAACGGCCGCGGATGGTCGGATCGCTTTGATTCGGCTTGGACAACGAGGCGAGCAGCGCTGGATGCGTCAGCAAACCACGTCGTTGATCCGTGGGCAGCGCCACCGACTGGTTTTCCGTGCCGCGTGCAGACACACCAAACACGCTGGCCGTTTTCTCGTTGACGAACGCGTTCTGACTTAGAAGCAGCTCGGCCAGATCGCCGCCCTCGTCCCAGACTGCGTGATCGATCTGCTGCTCGAGTGAAGCGCGTAGCGCCTGACCTTGCGCACGGTCGTAGTCCGGAAACTGCTGGGGATCGCGCTCCATGTTGTCGAGTGCCGCAAGGCCCAACCACTGCCGGTAGAACTCGCGGAAACCTAGCTTGGCCGCATCGGGACGTGCCTTCAGCATCCGTTCGGCCTCGGCCACAAGACCCGCCTCGCTGTCGAGGGCGCCGCTTTCGGCCGCCGCGAGCACAGCATCATCGGGCATTGAACCCCAGACAAGGTAAGACAGGCGACTGGCCATGGAGAACGCAGAAAGCCGCGCTAGAGCGCCGTCGCTCTCAGACGCGAGCTCATCCACATGATAGAGGAAGCTCGGCGACGAAAGGGTCGCCTCGATCACGAGCGCGATGCCCGAAGCGAAATCGCCATCGGTTCTACCAGCTGTGTAGAGCGCCATCATGCTCTCGGACTCGGCCGGCGTAGGCGTGCGCCGAAAGGCGCGCTTACCGAACTGCGCCACGAACGCACGCGCGCAGGCTTCTTCACCCGATACGGGATCGCAGGGCAGCAGTTTGTCAATTGCCTTGACCGCCGTTGTTGCAAGCTCTTCGGCCGTCTTGCCGTACACCTCGGCAAGCAGCGGCGATACACTCAGGCCGACCTCGAAGCCATTGGTGCTCTCGTCGGAAGGAAAGCCCGCGGCCGCCACGCTGGCATCGATGCTTAATAGATCGGACACCGTGCGCGCGTACTGCGAACGGGTGAGCCGACTGAGGGGGGCACTGGCTGCAGTGGGCTTGGCACAATCGATGGGCGCTCCGTCGGAGCCGATGATCGTACCGTCACCCCGGTCAGTCTTGCCGCCTTTGCCGTCTGTGCTCGCACCGCCTACATCGGAGCCGAGGGGCGACTCGAATAGGCCCGTGCAGGCGGAGAGAAGCAGACACAGGGCGTAACGTGGATCAGCGCGGAACCGCATGCCGGCCGTAGAGCAACCCCCGTGCCTCCCCAAACCGACCGTAATTCCGCGGCCTGTGAAGCCAGAAGCTGCACAGTTGTAGGGGCCTGCCAACAGGTAGTCGCCAGCTGGTGCAGGGGCTGGCCAACAGGGCTAACCGGTCGGGCTGCTCGTGCGTTCGGTGCGCGCGCGTACTCCTTTCACGGATACAAGCGACGTCGGAGCGGTCGGAGCGCCTCGTTACCGTCAGGAAATCTTTGCGAAACAAGGACTCGCTAGCTTCGAGCGAGTCCAAGGAGGCGGAGCCATACCGATGGAAGTCAATCAAGCCGATACCGCGTGGATGCTCGTAGCGTGTGCTTTGGTGCTACTGATGACGCCTGGGCTCGCCCTGTTCTACGGGGGCATGGTGCACAGCAAGAACGTGCTCTCCACGTTCATGCACAGCTTCGTCGCCCTCGGGATCATGACGTTGCAGTGGATCATGTTCGGTTACTCACTGGCCTTTGGCACTTCCCAGGGCGGCTGGATCGGCGGCCTTGATTTCGTGTTCTTGAATGACGTGGGGCTAACGCCGCGCGCGGATTTGGGCACCACGATTCCCCACCTGTTGTTTATGGCGTTTCAGATGATGTTTGCGATCATCACGCCTGCGTTGATCTCGGGCGCCTTTGCCGAGCGTCTGAAGTTCTCGACCTACGTGGTCTTCGCGCTGCTCTGGTCGACCTTGGTCTACGATCCGGTTTGTCATTGGGTCTGGCACCCTGAGGGTTGGCTATTCAAACGCGGTGCGCTCGACTTTGCGGGCGGCACGGTGGTGCACATGACTGCCGGCTTCAGCGCGCTCGTATTCGCGATCATGATCGGTAAGCGCAAGCGCCCGTCTCCTCCGCACAACCTGACGATGACCCTACTTGGCGCCGGTCTACTGTGGTTTGGCTGGTTCGGCTTCAACGCGGGCAGCGCGGTGGCATCGAACGGTCTAGCTGCGCTGGCCCTGGTTAACACGCACATCGCAGCCGGAGCCGGTGCTGTGTCGTGGGCGATCGTAGAGCACTGGAAGCAAGGTAAGGCTACGGCGCTTGGCGTCGCTTCGGGCTTGGTCGCCGGTCTGGTATGCATCACCCCCGCCGCTGGCTTTGTCGGTCCGATGGGCGCTGCCGCGCTCGGTCTTGCGGCGGGCGTCGTGTGTTTTGGCGGCGTGTTGCTGAAATCGAAGTTCGGCTACGACGATGCGCTCGATGCCTTTGGCGTACATGGCGTGGGTGGTCTGCTCGGCGCGCTTTTGACCGGCGTTGCGGCATCGACGGCGTGGAATCCGGCCGGCAAGAATGGTCTGGCTTTTGGGCAAAGCGAGCTATTCATCGAGCAGGCGCTCGGTGCCGGTGTCACCGCTCTGTATTCGGTGGTGGTCACGTTCGTGCTGCTCAAGGTGCTTGATGCCACGATGGGCCTGCGCGTCGAGGAAGATGTGGAGCGCGAGGGGCTCGACGTGAATCTGCATGGCGAGCAGGGGTATATCCTGCAAGGGGCGGGCGGCATGATGAGTAGCGATGCGACAGAAGAGTCGCATGGCATGGGTGCGGTCGGGCACGCTGACCCAGCGCGCTGAGCCGCGG
>JBBSJC010000039.1:0-26197 GCA_038257655.1 Polyangiales bacterium
ATCAGCGCCATCGCCATGTCGGCGGTATCGTCCGTCACCGCCCCCGGCGTGTTCGACACCAGAATGCCCCTTTGGCGGGCCGTCGCCACATCCACCCGGTCAACCCCCGCGCCGTAAAGGGCGATCAGTTTCAGTCGATCCCCCGCCTGTGCCAGAAGGGCTGCATCGCGTAATACAGACCACCGCGCGAGTAGTTCACGTTGCGCCAACTCTCTGCGACCTCGGCGCCATAGAGAGTGCCGAACTGACCGAGATCAAGCGTAAGCTTGTCGACGGGCTTCCAGGTCAAATAGGCCTGGGTGATGTTATTGATGCCGAGGTCGCTCGTGTTTCCACCGTAGAAGCGATTGACGCCGGGCCCGAAACGCAGGCTTATCGTCGCGCCGAACTGCTCGCCCGCGTAGGCCAGATCTGCACCTGCAAAGGCCAGGGCGAAGCCGCTCGCTTGCACGTAAGCTTCGTGAGGGTAGCCAGCTGGGGAGCCCTGGCCTGAGCCCTCTGCGGGAGCGCGTGCGTCGTTGTTATCGCTGCGCAAAGCGCCATAGGCGTCGACGAACACACCGAGCTTGATGTCGTCCGTCCAGCTCGCTTCTTCGGAGGGTGCTGCAATCACGGGAGCTTCTTCGGCCGTCTGCGCAAGGGCCAGGTTGGACAACCCGAAGCTCAGGCTGCCCACGAGTAGCACGTTCAATAGCGATCGGATTGGCGCATGACTCATCGTGTGTTTCTCCCTGGTTCAGCGGAGCACATCAGGTGCCACTGAACTCCTACCAAACCTGGATGAGCCGTGTTTCGCCGTGATTTCAGCCCCGAAAAAAGCCTGCGCGGGCCACTTTTCGCTCACCTGCTACATCTGGCGGCCTATGGGTCTTTCGGTCGGTATCGTCGGGCTGCCCAACGTCGGCAAGTCCACACTCTTCAACGCGCTCTCCTCCAAGCAGGCGGAGGCTGCGAACTACGCGTTCTGCACCATCGAGCCCAACGTGGGCGTGGTGCCCGTCCCTGATGCGCGCTTCGAGGCGTTGTGCGCCGTGGTCGAGCCCGAGAGCAGCGTCCCTGCCACGGTGGACTTCGTGGACATCGCGGGCCTGGTGCGCGGCGCCTCGCGCGGTGAAGGGCGCGGCAACGCGTTCCTTACCAACATCCGCGAGTGTGATGCGATAGCCCACGTGGTGCGCTGCTTCATCGACGACAACGTCTTGCATGTCGACAATCGCGTCGACCCTGCGGCGGACGTCGAGACGATTCACACGGAGCTCATCCTCAAGGATCTCGACGCCGTGCAAAAGCGGCTCGACCGCGCGCGCCGTGCTGCCAAGAGCGGCGATGCTTTCGAAAAGGCCGCAGTCGCTATTTGCGAGCGGCTTGAGAAGGCGCTCGACGGCGGTCAGCGCGCGATCGTGATCAAGCCGAGCAACGAGGACGAGATCAAAGTAGTCAAGGACCTTTGTCTAATCACAGACAAGCCGATGTTCTACGTCTGCAATGTCAAAGAAGATCAGCTCGAAGCGGGCGTCAGCGATCCACTCGTACAAAAGGTCAAGGAGATTGCCGATAAGGAGGGCGCGCCCCTGGTTGTGATCTGCGCGGCGATCGAAGCCGAGATCATGCAGCTGCCCGTCGCCGAGCGCGCGGAGTTCTTGTCGTCGGTCGGCCTCAAAGAGCCCGGCCTGAATGGCGTGATCCAGACCGGTTACCGCATGCTCGAGCTGATTACCTATTTTACGGCGGGCAAGAAGGAAGTGCGCGCCTGGACGATCACGCGCGGCACGAAGGCGCCCGGTGCGGCCGGTAAGATCCACTCGGACTTCGAACGCGGCTTCATCAAGGCCGAAGTGACCTGGTGGGAAGATCGCATCGCGCTCAAGACCGAAGCGGCCTGCCGCGCAGCGGCCAAGACGGCGACCGAAGGTAAGGAATACGTCGTGCGCGACGGCGACGTCATCTTCTTCAAGTTCAACGTGTAATGGAAGAGTTCTTCGCGACAGCAGCCAAGGGCACAGAAGGTGCGCTGCGCGACGAGCTGCGGGAAGCAAGGCTGCGCCACATTCGCGCAGACCGCGGCGGCGTACACTTTGGCGGCGTGTTTCGCGACGGCATCCGCGCCTGTTTCGAGAGCCGCATCGCCCAACGCATCCTGTGGAAGCAGGGCCAGTTCAGCGCACCCGGGCCCGATGCGCTCTACGAAGGTATGCGCGAGATCGACTGGTCGCGCGTGCTCGATGACAAACGCACCTTGGCGGTGACCGCCCACGTCAAAAACGGCGAGTTGCGACACTCAGGTTTCGTTGCACAAAAAGCCAAGGATGCGATCGTCGATCAGCTGCGCGAAAAGTTCGGGGCACGGCCCGATGTAGACCGTAAGGATCCGGACGTGCACGTCGTCGTGCACCTGGTGAACGACGAAGCGGAAGTGTTCGTCGACATGGCGGGCGACCCGTTGCACAAGCGTGGCTACCGCACCGAAGCGCGCGAGGCGCCGATCAAAGAGACGCTGGCGGCGGCGATGTTGCGCATCGCGGGCTGGGATCGGCAGCGGCCGCTCATCGATCCGATGTGTGGCTCGGGTACGATCGCAATCGAAGCTTACCTTTGGGCCTACGATGTAGCGCCGGGCTTGCTGCGTAAGAATTACGGCTTTGAGCGCTGGGCGTCCGCCGACGAGATGCAAGCGCGCATCCTGAGCGATCTGCGCGCCTCGGCCCGCGAGCGCATTCGCAAGGAGGGCCCGGCGATCATGGCACTCGACCACGATCACGAAGCTGTACGCCTGGCCCAGGTGTTGTCAGAGCGCGCAGGAGCGAACATCGAGGTTGTGCACGCTGAGGTCGAGAAGCTGAGCGGCAGCGAGATAGCGAGTCACATCGTAACCAACCCGCCTTACGGTGTGCGACTGGCACGCGGTGAAGATTTCGAAGTGATGCTCGGTAAGGTGTTCAGCCAGCTCGAGGGCGACCGGATTACCGTGCTGTGCCACGACCGGACGCTCGAGCACAGCATGCGTGCCCCGCCGGTCCAGGAGCATGCGCTATGGAATGGTGACTTGGAGTGCCGGTTGTATACCTGGCAGCTATAGGCGCGTTGAGGGGTTGAGCTTACTTTTGCCGACTGGCGAAGCCACGGGTGGGGGGCATCGGCGTTGAAGTGCCTTCATGCTCACGGCGCGAGAGCTCTTGGGACGCAGAAAACGTTGTCGGCGCTCCGAAGTCGGGCCCCCGCAGGAATCAAACGGAGCTCAGACGCGTACTTCTTCGTCTCGCTCAGCTGGAAGACATCATATTGAGGGAGCGACCGTAGGTACTCCTCAAGTGCCGTTGCTTGCGATTCGTACATCCCATACTCGACGCACAGCACCGGTGGGTTCGGTCCCCTCAGGACACCGTCACAGCCCTGCAGAACCTCAAGCTCGAACCCTTCCACATCGATCTTGATCATGCGCACCGTGCTCAAACCCTGCCGTTCGAGCATGGTGTCGAGTCGCTCGACGCGAGCGTCCTCCGACTTCGTCGAGTCCTCGGTGGCTACCATGGAAGGGCTGACTCGGTCAGTGAAAATGGAGAGTTGTCGAGCGGTAGCGCCTAGGCCGATCGGAAACGGTCGAACATTCTGTCTGCCGTTCATGGCGATGCTCGCTGATAGCTGCTCGAAACGTTTTGGTAAGGGTTCGAACGAGAGCACGCAGCCATCATTGCCAACAAGTTGTGACGCAAACAGCGACATCAAGCCGACACTTGCCCCCGCGTCTACGAACACGTCGCCAGGCCTAAGAAAACGCCGCATCACGTCGAGTGTTCCGGACTCGTAAAAATCGAGTCGGTAGACAGCGCGCGACGTGCTTTCATCCAGTAGTAAATCAAAGTTATATACCGTGGGACAGGCGACGGGAGTCGAGCACGCCGGAAGCGCGAAGTTGGCATACCATTCAGCCAGTTTCAGCCGTCCAGGGATGCGAGTGCGATTCGCTAGCGCGTCGCACTGTGCATGCACGCGCAAGAGCCGCTTGCGCAACATGTTTTCGTGAGCTGTACGATCAGACTTGTGCATGCTCGCCACCGCGCCTAACCGCAAACACCGGCGCACTCCGCCTCGTCCGAACCATCGGCGCAGTCCTCAAAACCGTCACACTCCACGCTTTCCAGCTCTAGTTTTTCGCCGTCGGCACATTCGTACCCTTGGCAGTCCTGCTCATCGGCGCCGTCCGCGCAGTTTTGTTCGCCATCGCATAACGCTGCATGGGGGATTTTGGCGCCGTCTACGCAGGCGTAGCCGTCTGCGGGCGCTTCCGGGCATTGGAACACGCAGGCGAGCAGAGGGTTCTCAAAGTCAGGTTGATCCGAGCACCTAAGATCCTCGAGCTCGTCACAGGATGAGGCGATTACGCATTCTGCGGCGCAGCGGTCGTAGTCGTCTTCGATCGCTGTGTCCTTGTCGTCTACGCCGGGGATGAAGAGATCGCATTCTTTGAACTTCGCGGTCGCTTGGTTCACAAGCTGCGTGTCGCCTGCTGTTTGATCGTCTGCGCTACCATCCTTGTCGTCTTCTTTGCAGCCTGTTGCAGTGAGCAGAGCGAGGACGGTAAGCACTGAAATAAGTTTCACGATATGGCTCCCGGTTACGATGTGGTCAGTCGCGGACCAGCGGGCAGAACAGGGAGCGCGTTCTTGTGACGAAGTGCGCTCGATTTCTTTTCTGCAGCTGGGTCGCAGCCATAGCTAGCCTACCGCCTATATGCACGCACAAGATAAGCGCGCCGCTTCACCCCTGGTGCCCAGTCGGGAGCGGTATGCCAAGCAGCTACCTGGGGGCATAGGCGTCAACAGCTTCCACCCAACGGCCCGCACCATCTCCATGGTCGTGAACGTGAGCGTGAGCGTGGTCGAGCCGAGCAACCGAGCGCGAACCGAGATCGCGATTGCGCGCGGTTCGGCGATGGGGACGCTCACGCTCACGCTCACGCTCACGCTCACGACCACGACCACGACCACGACCACGTCGCTCGACTGCGACTGAGAGCTATTAACCCGTATGCTACCTGGGGAGTGCCAGCCTCAACTTAGGTTAATCCACCCAGGATCCCGAGCTGATAGCGGTCGAGCACCGACTCAAGCTCGGGGTGGTTCAATAGGAACATCGTCTCAGTCGCTTCAAGCTCGTCGCGCACGCGGTCAAACAGCGCGACCGAGACTTGCTCAAGGTCGTGACGGGCGCGATACACGATGCCGTCGGGCCGACATGGATGCGCAAACAAGGCGGCGCTCCATGCCCGTGAGGCGGGGTACTCGCGCAGGGTGGCTAGGCCCCCGTCTGCAAGCCCGGGCAACAGGGCGACGCCGGCACCGCGCAGGTCGACCAGACGCAGGGGCCGCTTGGCGTGCAGTGTGCTCACCAGCACGTTCTGCAGCTCCTTGAGCGCGACCGCGCGATAACGTCGGCGCTCGCCGCAGACCTCGATGAACGAGCCCGCCAGGGCGTCTGAGGCGTACAACACACCAAACAGCTTGGCTGGGTCGTCGAAGCGACCGTGTAACGCCAGGCTGAAGTACAGGGGGCTTGGGTAGCGGCCGTGAATGCGCAGCCATGGCCCGGACAGTCGCGTCAATGGTAAGTCGTGCGCGCCCAGGTCAGCGGGCGGCAGCGGATGCGGCGCGGGCATGTGCTCACGCTCCCCAAGCACTCGCCGCGTGAATCACTTCCTCGATCCGGCCGCTGCGCAACGCCTCGAGCGGCGTTACCTCGTCGCGCTCCCCGGTCGACAGTTGATCGTTGGGCTCGAGAAAGAAGATGAGCTTGCTCCAGCCATCGACCGTCTCCCGGGTTAGCGCGGCCATCACCCGTTCGAAGCCTGCGAGCGGCCGACTGCTCTGCTCATCGAACTGCCAGACCGGATAACGGTAAACGCGGCTGCCGAGCAGTAACCCCAACAGCTTATTTTGATCGCGGAGCACGTTGATATGCTGACGCGAGATCCCAAACGCCTTCTCAAGCTCGGGCGCGGTCAGCGTGCCGCCTTCGGCCTCGAGCAACGCGCGCTTGGCCGCGATGCCGCGCACGAACGAATGGCTGACCGAATGCAGCTCCAAGTTGTCGGCGGCTGCTAGGGCGGTGACAAGCGCCTCGATGCTGTTGTCTTCCGCGAGCGAGCTCAACACGGCATTCTTGGGCAGCTGCGTGGCGAGGATCGCCGCAGCGCGAACGGCGCGCGTGTAAAAGGCGTCGCGGGCCTCGTCGTTGGCGCCGGCGACGGTCTCCAGGCCCTCCTGGAACGCCTCCCTTGCACCCGATGTAGAGCTCCCGCTTTGGAGCCTGCGTAAGCTGTTCTTCATCGCTGCTGCCTCTCGCTCACGCGCTGGTTTAGAGCCACTGGCTAGCATAGAGCCCAGCATGACCAATATGACTATGGTCATACGCGTCAAGTTCGTCAAGTAGACGTGCCTCGGCAGAGGACATCGAGTGATACGGTGTATGAATTGATACATATACTCACGACGGTCTTTCATTCCCGGTGAGCTCGCGGTCCAACCGATTATGCTGAGCGCCCTGACCTTACCGTTTCTGAATGACCATGTGCTCAAACATCACGACGTGCGCGCTGCGACGGCGTTCCCGACCACGCACATCGACATCAGCCGCCCGCATGCTGGTGCCGGTAAGCTGCGGCACCATCTTGCCCCGACCGTGACGTTCCAGGTTGGTCTTCCCAATGCACCGTTCCTCCCGGTCCACTCAGCAGCAGCACCAGAACGCTCGCGTTCTCTAGGCTAGGCCGTACTGACACGCGCGGGTATGCCGTACTGGCACGCGCGTTGCTCCGCATTGCGGGCGACAGCTCAATAACGGCAGGAGAACCGATGAAAGCGCTCGTTTGGCACGGTCGCAGCGATGTACGTATCGATACGGTGCCCGATCCCAAGATTCAGGAGCCGACAGACGTGATCGTCAAGATCACTGCCAGTGGCATTTGCGGCTCCGACCTACATCTCTTCGATGGGTATATGCCGACCATGGAGAGTGGCGACATCTTAGGCCACGAGCCGATGGGAGTCGTCGTCGAGGTGGGCAGCGCCGTGAAGAAGCTCAAGAAGGGGGACCGTGTGGTGGTGCCATTTACCATCTCCTGTGGTGGCTGTTTCTTCTGCGAGAAGACCCTGTTTTCCTTGTGCGACAAGTCTAATCCCAACGCCAAGATGGCCGAAAAAGCCATGGGTCACTCACCCGCCGGCCTCTTTGGTTTCTCGCACATGCTGGGCGGCTTTCCGGGCGGACAAGCCGAGTACCTCCGTGTTCCCTACGGCGATGTGGGACCGATCAAGATCGAGTCGGATTTGTCCGATGACAAAGTATTGTTTTTGTCCGACATCTTTCCAACCGGCTACATGGCCGCCGAGAACTGCGACATCGAGCCGGGCGATACCGTGGCCGTGTGGGGCTGCGGGCCGGTCGCGCAGTTTGCGATCAAAAGCGCCTGGATGCTCAAGGCAGGACGCGTGATCGCCATCGACCGCGTGCCTGAGCGTCTTACGATGGCGCAGGAACACGGTAAGGCGGAAACGATCAACTTCGACAAGGAAGACGTCTACGATCGCTTGCAAGAGATGACCGGCGGACGCGGGCCTGATCGCTGCATCGATGCTGTCGGTTGCGAAGCGCACGGCGCAGGCAGCTTCGATGCCGTCCTAGATAAGGCTAAGGCGGCCGTCAACCTCACGACCGATCGCGCGCACGTATTGCGCGAAGCAATCATGTGTTGTCGCAAGGGCGGCAGCATCTCGGTGCCTGGCGCCTACGTGGGCGCACCCGATAAAATTCCGATGGGCGCCTTCATGAACAAGGGCTTGACGATGAAGTCCGGGCAAACCCACATGCAGCGCTATCTTAGGCCGTTGCTCGGTAAGATCGAAGAGGGGCTTATCGACCCGAGTTTTGTGATCACCCATAAGGTCAAACTCGCGGATGCCCCCGAGGCGTATAAGACGTTCCGCGACAAGAAGGACGGATGCATCAAGGTCGTGGTGCAACCTTAGGCCCCGTGCACGAATAACTTACCCACTTCGACGCCGATCCATCCCGCCCAGCGGCGTTGCTAAACCTGAGAATGCAGGGAGCATACTGTCGGTTCCGCGCCTTGCTGGACGGGCGTCTCGACGCCGAACCGGGCAAGTTATTCTTGCACGGGCCCTTAGACTCTGCGCCTAACGCTCAAGCACGAGTGTCACCTGCCCTGCGCGCGCCTCAGGTAGCTTTTGACCGCGTAGTGCACTGTAGAGGCAGCGTCGGCCTCCGCGTCCAAACGAGCTCGGCGCGCGGAGCGACTTGACCCTGTGGTCTTCGTCTATTTCCACGCTTAGCTCGAGCCGCGTATCCTCGGGTGCTGCGCAGGCCATCGCTTGACGACTCAGCGTCGTAGCGGGGGGCAGGCGAATGAACCCCGAGTGCCCGCGCTTGAGCTCGGCGCGCGCGTGCTCTGCAGGCGTCCGGACCACAGCCCGATCAGGCCGCACGAGCAGCCAAATATTTCCGCCCAGCAACGCCGCACAACCCACAGCGACAATGCCGTACCCTGCGATGGCCCCGGGTTCCGTTGGGTCATGGAGCAGGCCCGCCATGAACCTCGCGACGAGCGCAACAAAGAGCGTCGTGACGATAGTCGCAGGCAGCAATATGGCGCCGGCGCGGCGTGATCTACGATGGGACTCGTATTCGACGAATAGCGTCTGGTCGCGATCGATCGGAAATACCCGCTTGTTCCATACCGGCTTATCCGTGCGCGAGCGAATGCCGAACGAGTAGGAGCCCGGCTTAATCGCACGCGTGCAGTTGGGGCTGCACAGTTTGACGCCGTACACATGATCTTGCGTGCGGTAGACAGTAAGATCCGACTGCTCGGACGATAGCGTGAGCTGCACCGACGCTGCCTCGGAAGCAGCCGCAGGTGTTGCGGCCGGAGGTGCGGCAGCGGCCTCTTGAGCGCGAACGCTTCCAACGTAAACCGGGAGGCAGACAACGAGCAGCGCTGCGAGCAGCGAGCGAAGGGGGAGCATGCCTTGTGTGGTGGAGGATCAAGTACCCCTCGTCAAGGAGTAGCGGGCACAGCTCGGCCTGCTGGCAGTGGAGTCTGCAGCACGAACGAACGATCCCTAACAAAGATGGCGTGGCGCTTCTTAATCCCACTGCGAACACGCGCCTGGCGCGAGCCAACCGCTCTTAAAATTCCTCGCGCGGTATGGCTTGGCTCACAGCTTTTCCGCGTGCATTGCGCCGCCTAGCCTGGCCTAGCTTGACGACCGAACTTGACTATTCAAGTATTCGATTGAATAGTTGAACGTATGACAACGCCTCATCGGCTGTTCAAAAATGCGATCTATGAGCAGCTCGCGCGCATCGGCAAAGCCCTCTCGGCGCCCAAGCGGCTTGAGCTGCTCGATCTGCTCTGTCAGGGCCCGCGCAGTGTCGAGGCGTTGGCGGAGCAAGCGGCGATCTCGGTCGCCAACGCCTCGCAGCATTTGCAAGTGCTGCGTGCGGCCCGGCTGGTGGAGACGGAGAAAAAGGGCCTCTACGTCGAGTACCGCCTGGCAGACGACGACGTGGGTAGCTTCTTTGTCGGACTGCGCGGGCTTGCCGAATCGCGGCTGGCGGAAGTCGAGCAGGTCGCTCGTGCCTACTTTGCGCAGCGCGGGGCGCTTCAGCCCGTTGCGGGTGTCGAGCTGTTGCGGCGGGTCAGAAACGGCGAAGTGACCGTGCTCGATGTGCGCCCCCTCGAGGAGTACCAGGCGGGCCACATTCCGGGCGCGCTCTCGATCCCCGTGGCTCAGCTCAAGGCGCGGCTCAAAGAACTGCCCAAGCAGCGCGAGGTCGTCGCTTACTGTCGCGGCCCTTACTGTGTGATGGCCGTCGAGGCGGTCGAGCTGCTGCGCAAAAAGGGCTTCAAGGCGCAGCGCATGGAGCAAGGCGTCGTCGACTGGCGCGCGCGCGGATATCGCGTCGAGGCCACGTCGGCTGAGTAACTCGTGCAGCCAGGAGCAGGTTCATGATTTTCAAGCCTTACTATTACTTCGAGACCGGGTGCGCAGCCTACCTGTTTGGCTGTGGCAGTCTCGGTAAGTGCGCCGTGGTCGATGCCCATGAGCAAGACGTCGATGCCTACGCGGCGTTTGCCGCCTCCAAGGGCATGAGAATTACCCACGTGATCGATACCCACATTCACGCCGACCATCGCTCCGGGGGCCCTGCGCTCGCCCATAAGGTATCCGCCGCCTACTGTCTGCACGAGTCAGCCGACGTTGCGCTGCCCTTTACGCCACTGCAGGACGGGCAGGAGGTTGAGCTCGGCAATACGCGGATCAAGGTTCTGCACACCCCCGGGCACACGCCGGAGAGTATCAGCCTCTTGGTCACGGATCTGCGGCGCGGAGTTGACCCCTGGTTCGTGCTGACCGGCGACACGTTGTTCGTCGGTGCCGTCGGCCGTCCTGACCTGCCAGGGCGGGCGCGGGACAACGCGTCTGAGCTCTACGACAGCATTCATACTAGGCTGCTTACCCTTCCCGATCAGGTTGAGATCTACCCAAGCCACTTTGCAGGCTCGGCCTGCGGCGCGGGAATGAGCGGCAAGCCCTCGAGCACGATGGCCTACGAAAGGCGGGTAAGCCCGCTGCTTACAAAATCGCGAGCGGAGTTTGTCGAAGCACTTTCGGAAGTTCCGCTCAAGCCCGCAGCGATGGTCGACATACTGCGGATAAACCAAGGTCGAACAGGGGGTGGCTTGTGAGTGTCATCCGGCTTGGTTTGCGCGAGAATCTAGGGCAGTTTTCCCTGCTCGTGCTCGTCAACGCCTTCGTCGGCGCCATGATCGGCATGGAGCGCAGCATCCTACCTGCGATAGCGCAAGAAGAGTTTCAGCTTGCGGCCAAGAGCGCGGTGCTTTCGTTCATCGTGGTGTTCGGTCTGACCAAGGCGCTGACGAACTACCTTGCAGGACGGCTCTCCGATCGCTTCGGTCGCAAACACGTGCTCGTCGGCGGCTGGGTTGTCGCGCTGCCTGTGCCCTTTCTTTTGATGTGGGCGCCAAGCTGGTCTTGGGTGCTGTTCGCCAACGCGCTTTTGGGCATCAGCCAGGGTCTTACCTGGTCGACCACCGTGATCATGAAGATCGACCTTTCAGGGCCGAACAAGCGTGGGCTTGCCATGGGGCTCAACGAGTTTGCAGGTTACTTTGCCGTGGCCGGCAGCGCGCTTGGCACGGGGTTTATCGCAGCCCACTACGGCCTGCGCCCGCAGCCGTTTTACCTGGGCGTTGCCTTTGTTCTGCTCGGCCTGCTTCTGTCGCTGTTTTTCGTCCGTGAGACTAAGCACCATGCCGTTTTGGAGTCTCAGCTGCAGTCTCAACGACAGGGACAGCTGCCAGCGGACAGCATGCCCACGCAGCGCCAGGTCTTTTGGCGCACCAGCTTATCTGACCGCAATCTTTCGAGCGTCAGTCAGGCGGGCTTGGTCAACAATCTCAACGACGGTATGGCGTGGGGCTTGTTCCCGCTTTTTTTCAGCGCCGCACAGCTCAATCTTGGCCAAATCGGTACGCTCGCTGCGATCTATCCTGCCACTTGGGGGCTCGCCCAGCTGTTCACCGGTGCTTGGTCCGATCGGGTAGGGCGCAAGTGGCTGATCGTGGCTGGCATGTGGGTGCAGGCTGTCGGCATCGGGGTGGTGATCTTAGGGGTAAGCTTTGGCGGTTTTGCGAGTGGCGCTGCGTTGCTTGGGATCGGCACCGCCATGGTCTACCCGACCTTACTTGCCGCGATCGGCGACGTGGCCCATCCGTCATGGCGCGCTTCCTCGGTGGGCGTTTATCGCTTGTGGCGTGACCTGGGCTACGCGCTGGGTGCGCTGCTCGCGGGCGTGGTCGCTGATGCCCTCGGCTTGCCAGCGGCGATGTGGCTTATCGCTCTGCTTACCTTTGTCTCAGGTGTGATCGTCGCGCTGCGAATGAACGAGACCTTGCCTCGACGCGGCAGCCTGGACCCGCTCTCCGGACACGCGACGCACAGCGCTTCGCGCAACTCGGTGGGGGCCGCCTAGCGTGGCCGGTGAAACAGTGCTGCGATTTACCGGACGAGCGAGCCGCGAGAGCACCGAACACCTTGAAATCCGTCGAGAAATGCGCAGGATTTCATAGGACTCAAGGTGCTGGGCGCTCTAGATGAGCACCCGCACGCAGATCTGAGCTATCTCGCGCTTTAGTGGTGCTGTGATGAGCCAGCCCCTTTTTGAGCCCCTGGTGTTTCGACGCCTTCCCTTCGCCACGATGCTCGAGCGCGCGCGCGCGTATTACGCCGAGCTTGATGCGCGTCGCACGACCCGGCACTTCTCCTCCGAGCCCGTGCCGCGCGAGCTTATCGAGCTTGCGATCCTGAGCGCGGGCACCGCCCCCTCCGGTGCGCACCGACAGCCCTGGCTGTTTGTGGCTGTCGATGACGCCGAGCTCAAAGCACGCTTGCGCGCGGCTGCAGAGGCCGAAGAGCATACGAACTATCACGGGCGCATGGCACCCGAGTGGCTTGCCGCCCTGGCGCCCCTGGGCACCGATGAACACAAGGAGCACATCACCGACGCGCCTTGGGTGGTCGTCGCGTTCAAGCAGGCCTACGCGCTCGACGCGCAGGGGCAACGGATCAAAAACTACTACGTCGACGAGAGTTGCGGGATCGCCTGCGGCCTGTTGATCGCGGCCATTCACCACATGGGGCTTGCGACCCTGACCCACACGCCAAGCCCGATGGGGTTTCTCTCCACGGTGCTCGGCCGCCCCGACAACGAACGCGCCTTTCTGCTGATGCCAGTCGGGTTTCCGGCTGTGGGCGCCCAGGTTCCGGCCCTCAAGCGCAAGGAGCTTTCGGAGATCGTGCAGTGGAACGACGAACGCTAAGCTGCTTACTGTTGTCGTTCGGCGCGAGCGACTAATATTATGCTGCGAGCCTCGGTAAGCCCTAGGTAAGCCCCCAGCCTCAACGGCGAGAGCTTATGTCCGTGCGCCGGTAAACCTGCCACTTCTTACCTTTGTATAGCGCGCTGAAACGGCGGTCGCTTGCGATCTTGCCCGGGCCGCCGCGCACCAGCACATATTCAAAGGAAGGCAGGTCCTGGGCCGGGTCGATGGCGTTTGATTTGACCGACCAGACGGGCTGCGTGGGTAACCCATGTTTGTACGAAAAGGGGGAGGTCGGCAGGCCGACGAAAGAGCGCGAGACCACTCCGCCCTTTTTGGCCTGATACAGCGAAGAGTAGTGGCGGAACGTCTGAAGCGTGACGTGTTTGGAACTTTGACTAAAGATCAGGGCTGAGACCCGGCGGCCCTCGGGGATGATCGCTATCGCCTGTTCGATGTCCCCTTCTTCTTTCTGCACTGCGCGGAAAGCTGTACCTAGGCTGGCGGTCTGTAACAGCACCACGCAGGCGAGCACCAGCGAGATGACGCTGGTTTTCAGCTGCGAGATGCGCGGCAAGAGCAGCACACTCAGTAAGGCCGCGAGCACGGCAAACCGCGGCGCTACGGGATACACCCACTGATGTTTGTGCGGCAAGAGGAAGTAACAAAGCCAAGCCAGCGGAGCGAGCCAGGCCAGCCGCTGCGCCAAGAGGTTCTTTCGCTCATGCGGCCAGGGCGAAACTCGGACGGCGAGCACCAGTTGGGTAAGGGCCAGCGTCAGCCAGGCCAGCCAGAGCCAGTCGTCTACTTGGTTCGTGAGAACGCACGTGAGCCAAGCGGGAAGCTCGCCCAATACTTTGGCGAGCGGGCGCGCTGCTGCAATGTTAGGGAGCTCAGTGGCCGGGCCCGCGGCCTTGGCCGTCAGCATCCAAATTACGTTGAGGAGCAGCAGCGGAGCTAAGCTCAGCAGGTTTCTAAGGGCTTTGCGATAGTTGCTTTCCCAAAGCAGTAAGACGCAACCTAAGAGGGCAAATACCACGGGCACAAAGTGGGTGAGCACCATCAGCGACAGCACAAGCGTGAGCGCGACGAAGCGCCGATGTGAGTAGGCTTCGGACAGTCTGACTGCAGCCGCAAACGCAAACAGCATCAGCGCGATGCCGGCCATGTAGTTGTAGAGCCCGAACAGCAGGGGAGCGCTCAAGGTCAAGGGCAGCGCGAAAAAGGCGTGGCGTGGCTCGCGCTCGAGCGCTTTGAGCAGCACCCAAACACCCCAGGGGACAGCGAGCGCGACCGCGGCGATCAGCAGCTTTGTGCCGAGCAGGACCCCGAAAGGATACGAGAGCAGCAGCGCGAGCGCGTAGAAGCCGATGTATTGCGTCTGGCCGAGCTGCAGCTCGATCTCAGCGCCCAAACCTTGCTCGGGGTAGACCCGCAGCATGTGTACCGCCGCCAGATGCTGCGCGAGGTCATGGGAAGGTGGACGCTTGACGATGAACAGCGGCACGAGCGCAGTAAGGCTCAGAACCGCAAACAGACCGAGCCATAGAGCCGGCTTTGTGGCGAGGGCGTGCAGCTGCCGCGGCAGGGTCTGACGGATCCACAACGGCGTGCTTGGCAGGGCCATCCGGCCGTATAGTAGCCGCGAATGTCGTACCAGATCGTGGTAGGCGGCCATCGCGCGTGAAGATTGCAGGCCGACGCGGCCGGCACAGGGAGAGCCCGAGCACTTCGAAAGACAAAGAGTCATCAGCTTGCGTGGCCCGCGCCCGTTCGGAATTTCCCGCTGGGCAAAGTTTGCTCACCCCACGGTTTCAGCGCTGACCGCGCTTGGTCTCAGCTTGTCGCTTGCGGGTCATCCCATACCGTGAGACATCGAGACGGAAGTCACTTACCTCGTCCCCCTTATCTCGCCCCAGCTTGTTTCCTTGATGGTTTCAGCCCTTCGCGGTCGCGCTTTAAGCGTGCTTCGCGCAGCGTGGAGATGTTTATGCGTTTGGCCTCGAGTCTTGTCCGCGTCGTGAGTCTTACTGCTGTTCTGCTGAGCGCTTGTCAGCCTGAGCAGCCCTTGAGCCAGTCGGGCGACGACGCCGGCATGGACGGGGGAGTCGCGGTGCGGTCAACCACGCAAGCGCTCGAGACGAGTCTCTGCGGACCCACGGCTGCCCTGCAAGCAGGCGCGCCTTGGCCGATGAGGGGCGGTTGCCCCACCCACGCAGGTCGCAGCAGCGAATACGGTTCGCTCACGAACGGACGGAACTGGGAGCGCGACACGTTCGGCGACGTTCGAGGTTCCGTGGCAGTCGCCGCGGACGGTTCCATCTATATTCCGGGCGATGACACCTTTGGCTTCAACGGTAAGCTCCACAAGCTTAATCCTTCGACCGGAGCCATCCAGAGTCTTCCCTTGGGTGGCATCACCCGTACGACTCCGGCGATCGCGTCAGACGGAACGGTGTATGTAACCTCAGAGTCGAAAAAGCTACATGCCATCGACCCTGTCACGTTCAAGGAACGGTGGTTCTACGCCACGGGAGGCCCGATCTCCAGCTCCCCTGCAATCGGCCCCGATGGGGTGGTGTACTTCGGCAGCTCCGACAAGTCCGTGTATGCGATCACGCCCGGAACGTCGAAGGGGACGAAAAAATGGATCCAGCCGACCGGGGGCGCAGTCGTAAGCTCCCCGGCATTGAGCCTGGACGCAAAGACGGTCTACATCGGCTCTGACGACACTTACCTATACGCATTCGATGCTGCCACCGGAGCAGTGCGGTGGAAGTCGAAGCTTCCCGCCGCCGTGCAGTCCTCGCCCGCGGTCGGCCGCTTCAATCACGTTTACGTTGCCTCGGGCGCCAGGCTCTACGCCATGGATGCGACCACCGGTATCATCGCTTGGGATAAGGCCCTTGGGGCGGGCACAGTCTACTCCCCGGCTGTGGCTGACAGCGGAGTCATTTATGTGGGTACGAGCTTCACGGCAGGCATCGGAGGCTCGCTGTACGCCCTGACTCCGGACGGAAGGATCTTGTGGCAGTACGACACCTTAGGGGGTGTGGAATCCACTCCGATCGTCGGTCGTGCAGGTAACCTCTTCTTCGGCTGCAACGACGGCTCCCTGTACGCGCTGAGCCCTGCTGGAAAGCAGATTTGGAAGTACCAAAGCCTCGGACCAGTCAGGTCCTCACCTGCCATCGCCAAGGGCGGTGCCATAATATATGGTTCGGACGACAACAAGATATACAGCGTCGGCGTCGGTACCCCACTCGTGGGGGCCGGCGGAGTCTGTACTTCGGACGCAGCATGTGAGCCCGAGCTGTTGTGCGGCGTGGGCAACGGACCGCGCTTCGGTAAGCCTGCCGGCACAAATGCCTGCTGGATACCAAGCTGCGAGAACAAGATCCAAGACCCCGGAGAGACCGAGGTCGATTGCGGCGGCCTGTGCGGCTCATGTACAAACGTATGCTCGCTGGCTTGCACAATAGGCTCGCAGGTTACGCCACCCGCGCTCGAGGTGCTGAGCTTCTCCCAGGGCGCTTTCGTCCGCGGCAGCCTCGGTACTTACCAGACCGGCGCGAACAGCATCGCAGTGGCCCGTGGCGATCAGCTTCGCTACGAGGATCGCGGCGATGGTAATGGTCGCGTGGCGCTGTTTGAGGGGCCGCGCACCAACCGTATGGTGTGGTCCGAGAGCATGGGGCATCTGCCGGAGTGGTGGAAGGGGATTGGCCTTACCCCCACCATGACTCTGACGGAAGACGCGGCCGTGAGCCCCGACGGGCTGCAGAACGCAGACAGGTGGATGGCCGCCGCCGGAGCCAATGCTGCACGCGCGCAGACCATTATCAACGCCATGCCTGCGGGCTCCCTCAGCACCTGGCTGCGCCTGACCGACCCGGCGTCGTTCAATGCCGCAAGCCCGCTGAAGACCCGCGCGGTGCTTACCGACCTTACGGGAGGTTGGTACAACGAAGTTCTCGACTGGAGCTTGCCCGCCGCATGGGAGCGGCGCTCGAGGGTGACCACACCTGCGACCACGTCGACAGCGGTTCAGATGTCTCACAAGGGTGCGTGGCCTGGCAATGCGACGCAGTTTCCTGCTTTGCCTGCTGCGGACTACGCGGTTTGGGGATGGCAGATTGAAGAGGGTCTGTTTCCTTCGAGCTATATTCCCACGCAGGAATCGGCGGTCACCCGTAAGGTCGACCAGGTCTTGTTTGAGACCACGGTCGTGCCCGCGTGGCTGCGCACCGGCCAATGGCAGATCGACGTGTTGCCGCTGTATTCGAGTGCGGAGATCGCGACCACGGATGAGTTCGTCCTCATGGCGTGGGAGGGTGGGCAGCTCTCGCTCGCCAAGGATGCGACGGGTGGGCTGATCAAGCTCGTCAGTGGCACGACGATATCCAAGCGTACGATCGCGTGGACGCGCAATAAGAAGTTGACCCTTACCATCGACGCGGCAGCGAAGACGCTGCAGGTGCTCGGCGCGGCGGCGGGCGACGGCTCGCAGTCTTACGGTTCGATCGCGATCGGCGGCACGGGGCGCGTGGGTATCGGTGCGTTGCTCAATGGCACCATTCCCGCGTTCGCGCGCCTCTCAGAGCCGCGCAAGGTCGCGAGTGCGACGCTCGCGTGTGTGCCGGATGCGGATTGCATCGTTTGCGGTGACGGTATCGTCGTCAATGGCATCGAGGTATGTGATCCCGGCAGAAATCCGCTCTGCAACAAGACGTGCACTTCCGCTCCTGGACTGACTGAGTGTCAGGCAAACCTTGATTGCGGACCCGGGCAGGGTTGCCCGGCCAAGCCTAATGGCGAAGCGTTCGGCGCTTCGTCCTTGCGCCGATTTTGTGTCTCGATACCGCTTTGCATTGAAACAGTCACTCCCGAATGCGGACCGGGGAGTGCCCCGTGCGGGGCGTGCCCCTGTACGCCTAGCCCTAGCCCTAGCTGCGATAGCAAGCAGTGCGGTCAAGATTCGAGTGACAGCTGTGGCGGCACATGCACGGGATACTGCGACCGAGGAGAAGCCGGTTGCCGCACTGACGGCGATTGCCGGGCAGGTTTCCTCTGTGGCAAGGGGGTTGCGTGGCGCTTCAACGGCGGCAGCCCCGCTCAGTCTGCAAACGCATGCTGGCCTTCGTTCTGCGATGACGTTGACCCGCGCCGCCAGAACTGTGGCACCGTAAGCTCTGAGTGCGGTCTGTGCGATCCAAGCACTCTGGACACATGCTTCTTCGGTCCTCTATGCAAAAATGGAACCGCCAACTGCGCGAGTGGCACGCATGAGAATGAGATTGGTGTGTGCGTTGCCGATGATCCGGTAGACGTTTTCGACAACGTCGCGACGACAGCTGTAGGGGCTCTGCCCGGGTCCTTCGGCGTCGGGGCCTCTGGAAATGCAAACTATACCATTCCTATTTTCACGACGCCGGGCCGCGCGGGGCTCACTCCTCAATTGTCACTCGGGTACTCAAGTGCAGCCGGCAACGGAACGTTGGGCTTAGGGTGGTCCGTCAACGGCTTGTCATCCATCAGCTTGTGCGCCAATACCATCGCTCAAGATGGGTATCTGCGTAACAGTGAGGCTTCGTTTTGCTTAGACGGGGCGCGCCTCATTCCAGTATCGTATGCCAACAACGAAACGCGATGGCGCACGGAGTTCGACTCCTTTGTACAGATAACATCGCCCGGAGATCAGTTCGCTAAGAGTCCTGCGCGCGACATGACTCCGCCGTCTTTCGTCGCGAAACACAAAGACGGACGGGTCATGGTGTATGGCGGCGACGACAGCTCTAAGATGAACACGCGCATTCCAATCCTTATGCAAGGGTCATACGGAGGGTCCATCACCACCCGCTCGTGGGCCCTCACGCAGATTTCCGATCCGGCCGGCAATCGCATCTCTATCAAGTATTCTAAGTTTCAAAAGAAGCAGGGTAATGCGAGTCTCGACGCGGAGCTCCTGCTCCGCTGGATTGGTTACAATTTTAGCAAGAGCGGCGCCGATGATGCACTCAACGAGATCGTTTTTGAGTATGCAGGCGAAGATGGTCCGATACCTGGCCTATGTCGCATCACTAACATTCCTGTCATCGGCGCCATGGAACAGTGCCACCGCGTGGATGAGCTGCACGGTTACGCGTACGGCTCGCCCGTTGAGCAGACTCATCGACTAAGGCGTCTCAAAGTCCACGCCAATGGCAAGATCGTTCGTAGTTACGACCTCACTGGTTCGACAACCGAAAACGGGTTGTCGGTGGTGTCCGCGGTCACGGAATGCGCTTACGATCGGGCAGGTCAAAAAACCTGTCGCGCTCCCACGTCTTTTGACTACGAACCGATCGATCTAAGTTTGCAGGATGCGATACCCGCGCCCGGACGGGCCGATCGGCAATGGATCTCACTGGACTGGAACGGAGACGGGCGAGACGATGCTGCCATGTACGGTGGGAGGGCATGGAGTATCTTCCTCGGGACAGCGACGGGCCTTGAGACCAATGCGGATGTGGTTCTAGAGACTTCAGTCGAGCGTGACGTTCCCGGGCCAGCAAAGCATGATCTCTCTCAGGCCTTCCCCACCGACTTCGATGGCGATGGCGTCACAGACCTGCTCGTAGAAACGACCACCGGTGGAGGCAAACTGGCTCTCGAGCGCTTCAAGCGTGGCTCGTCGAGAACGAACGTCGCGATACCGTGGCCGAGCGGACACCCGCGGAAAAATGCTGCATTCGTTCCTTTCGATATGGATGGCGACCATCTGCAGGATCTTCTGTATTGCACCGGTGATGGCGAAGGGTGGATGGTGTTTCCAAACAAGCGGGGCACGTTGGGAGCGCCGAAACCTGTCGGAGCCTTCGGGCCGGGGCTGGCGAGCGGGTTTTGCGATGACGCAACCGTCATTGATCTACCTGACGGTCGACAGGCCGTTGTATCTTCGAACCTAAGCAGCAACGCCTATTGGATGCTGCTGCAATGGGACGGCCGCCCGCTCAATGCGCTTCTGGAGCTGAATGTTAAACCCAGCAGCCACAGACTTGTAAGCGCGTTCGACTCGAATGGCGATGGCCTACGGGACCTTCTGTTCGTAAGCAGAAAGAGCTCGGACTATCATTGGTGGCTTAATACCGGTGCAGGGTTTTCGGTAACGGCTGGACCTCCGTGGATCCAAGGGGGATCAGGCAAGAATGAAGAGCTTGCGCGAGCAGTCGCCATCTCAACAGCCGACTTCGATCTGGATGGTCGAACCGACCTTGTCATCGGGAGCAAGTCCGGGGCGAAGGTGTCCTGGAAGGTATTTCGCGGTGCCAACTTGGCTGGAGATCCAATCAAGGTGTCCGAGCTTTCCGGAACGGAGCAGGGACTCTTACTTCTCGACGTAAATGGAGACGGACGCCAAGACTACTTCGGTAACGGCGTGATTCGACTCGGCAAGTCGCCTGCGGCAAACTTACTCAAGACCGTGCGCATCCGTACGCACGCTCAGGACGTTCCCGATCGCATCGAGATCGCATACGCTACGGGCATCGGGGCAGACGTCTATACGCCCGGCCGTACAGGCGTTGATTGTGATAGGGCTGGCACCACTGCCGCGTGCGTCACGCGCCTGCCCGGCCCGGTCGTCAAGAGCTACACGCGCAAGGCGTACCGCCAGGACCCCAGCGCGCAGCCACCGCAGGAAACGCAGGGTGCCGGCGAAGGCTTTACCTACGCGGATGCGCGCGTGGATCGCCTGGGCCGCGGCTTCATCGGCTTCAGGCAGCGGAGCATTCAGCGATACGGCTTCGGGGGAGAGGAACTCTCCCTCATCACTGAAGATTACGACCTCTCTGTGCTCAACGAAGGTCCGGCCGGCCCATTCACCGTTCGTGATCCCGCGCTTGGTCAGCCAGAGGCAAGTAAGTACAACTACTATTACTATCCTTACGCTGGCAAGGCTAGGACCGTGACGACCGTCCAGATGCTGCCTCTGAACGCGTTAACCGTAAGTCAAGCTGCTGCCACCCGAGTCGGTAAGATTGAAACAGATTTCAAAGTAAAATCGTCTGATTTCAACCACCGTTTCGTGGTGATGAAATCTAACCAAGAGACGATCACAGAGATGGATAAGGTCGTCTCCCAGAGCCGCTCGGAGTTTACACACGACCAGTTCGGGAACCTGAAAATGTCCGTTACGACGTGGCCTCTTCAGCCAGGCCAGGGGGAAGGTACTTCCTTCTCGTACGACCATGAATCCAATACGACCCGAATCGCCAAGTGGCAGGTTGGCCTCGTAAAGTATCTGACACAAGCCAGTGGTGTACCTGGCCCAGGGCCTGGAAGATCATTCGTGCGTAACACCGAGTTTGGCTACGACGATGCGGGCTTGATTGAGAGTGTCATCGAACGTGGTGCGGCAGGAGTTCCTCGAGACGGACTTATAAATGCGAATGCACCCACCAAGCTGGGCACACTGTTTTACCGTGACGAATGGGGCAACGTGAATCTCGTCGCGCAGATTCCTGGCACCCTCTATCAGTACCCTGAAGGAAGTACACCTATTCGCGTCTGGTCTACTTCCTTTGATTCCCGCGGAGTCTTCGTCGAAGAGACACAGAACCCCGAGGGGCACGTCGAGCGGTTTGATCGAAGCTACCGGGACGGCCAGCTCCGCAGGCATGACGACCCCAACGGCCTCACGACAACCTGGAAGTACGACGGCTTTTCGAGGGCCACTGAAGAGCGTCGCGTAGCTGAAGGCCTCACTACATCGCTGACCTATGGTCCGGCCCGATATACAGCGGCCCAAGGCTTACCCGAGAATGCCGCGACAACGACGACTGTGACAACGCGCGCCGTGGGCTCAAGCGATATGCTCGTTTCGTCCACGACGTCTGACACCGCCGGCCGAGTGGTCTCAAACACCAAGCAGGGTTTTCGAGCGGGAACCAACGTCCATCAAAGCTTAGTTTACGATGCCTTCGGCCGCCTGACGATCCAGAGCCGCCCACACCTCCTCAACGACTTCTCGCAAGGAGTTGACACCTTTGGGTACGATACCTTGGGAAGGCCAATTCGACAGACGACGGCAAACAACCAAATCACGCAGACGTTCTATGCGAGTTCGGCCAGCCTCCGTGCGGACATAGCGCCTTTCCATCTCACGGACCCCAGCGCTCGCTGGGTGAGCGTGACGGAGTCCCCTGCGGGAACGGTCGTGAGCCAGTCTGTTGACGAGCGCGGACGCACGGTCATGACTGCCGAGGGATACTCGAGCGTGACCCAGTTTGAGTTTGGAGCGGCGGGGTTCTTGCTGTCAGTTACCGATCCCGCAGGCAACAAGATCGCGCATACACCCGACGAGTTCGCCCGCGTGCGGACCGCGTCGGACCCTGACACCGGCCGTCATCAGTATACATACGACGCGTGGGACCAAGTGCTGACCCACGTGCATAACACCGAGACCCATATCTTTGCTTACGATCTTATCGGAAGGACGACGAGCCTAGTCAATAGTGACGGGCGAACCGCGTGGACATGGGATCGCTTGAGCAACGAAGCCCACAGTATACTGTCTGGGCGTATGGGGTCAGTGGTCCTGCAGCGTAGCCCGCAGGGCCACCAGGATATGTACTTCTATATGGGGCCGGCAAAGGCGCTGAGCGGCGTCTCACGCAGCATCTCAACGGGTGGTGCTCAAGCGCCTATGCTTAGCAGTTTCGAGTACGACGCATTCTTGCGCCCCTCTATTGTCCACTATCCGGGGGATACGGCGTTTGCGGTCAGGTATCGTTACAACGCTCGTGGTTTCCTCGAGCAAGTCGAGAACGCGAATCAACCGACTGAACAATTTTGGAAGCTTGATGACGCCTACCAAGGGTATCGCCCTAGCGTGGTGCACCTCGGGGATGGAACGAAGGCATCCACTACGATCGATCCGCTTGCCGGATGGGAAAATGAGCGCCTCACGACTCGTCGCTCGAACAACGAAGTCTTGCTGCATGAAGTTATCGGTCACGACGCGAATGGTCGTGTGGAATCGATTCGTCGCATGCATGACCCGCTCGAAACGGTTGCCAAACACTATGTTTACGACCGGCTCGATCGCCTCAAAACGGTAACTCGGGGCAGCGGAGCGTCGGCTCCGGAGCTGGCATCATTCACTTACACGGCAACGGCTAACATCAAGACTAAGTCGAACATGGGAACGTATACCTATGGGGCGCCCGGTGAGCTCGATGGAGCGCCGCAAGGTTTGCCCCACGCGGTGCGGTCGACCGCGGGCGCCGCGGGCAACCATAAGTACGAGTACGATACTACGGGCTTTGGCCGGATGATGCACCGGGCTGGACCCACCGTTCCCGGTACCGAGCAGTGGTTCACGTACAACGCAACTGGTAAGTTAGCCCGAGTGGAGACGGGTGCGCAGCGCGCGTCCACCTCGTTCGAATATAGCGCCGCGGGAGATCGCGCGCTCCGCACCGACTCAGACGGATCGCGGACGCTCTATGGGAGCATGTTGTACGAGCAGCATAGACCTGCGCTCGAACCGGCTAAAGAAACATTGCGAGTGGTTGTGTCCGGACAGGCCATCGCCGAGATCAAACGTATCGGTGGCGTGCGGTCTGGAACAACGTACTTGCACCGAGACCAGCTGGGATCACCAGAGCTTCTTACCTCGGACACAGGCGGCATCGTTGAGCGCCGTACGTTCGGCGCCTTCGGGGAGCTTCAAGAGGGAGGGGGCGAATCGACTCTGGGATACACCGGACACCGCAACGAGGGTGATGCAGGTCTTATTGACATGGTCGGGCGTTTCTATGACCCGCAACTAGGTCGCTTTCTTACCCCAGATCCCACGATCCCGGAGCCTGGTTTCAGTCAGGCATACAATCGCTATAGCTATGTCTACAACAATCCCATGAACTGGGTGGATCCGGATGGGTTCCGGCCTCGCAACTCTTATAAAATAGGACGCAGCGATCTCGCGTTGGCTGACGGGGGCATCTTCTCCGGGCCCGTTATCGCCGTCGTAGCGGTGGTGATCGTCGTCTCCGTCGCGGCCTACTTTACGGTGGATGCCATCACCGGCGGTGATCCTGACTGGAGCACGCTCAACCCTAAGAATTGGGAATGGGGCAAACTCAACCCAGGGAACTGGGGAGGGAAGTCTTCAGGCGGCGGAGGACTTAAGCCTGAGAAGGCCGCCGGGCTACGCGCAGCTGCCGTGCGCACCGGAGGCGCCGACGGCACGCCATTGGGCGCGGCCGGTGGTAACGGTAGCCCTCGCCAGGGAAGCGATATAAATCGCGTTGTACGCACGGCGCTGAGCGACTGGGAGTGGACTCCTAGTCGCTACCCGAACGGGCACTGGGGCGGCGGTGCGGGAGCGTCGGGAGGGTGGGATGAGCAGAGCGAAGAGCCTTCCAAGCCGCGTGGAGCCTTCGACGTCGCGCGGGCGATACAAGTAGCCACGCTGGCCGAGGGACAAGCAGCGACTAGGCCGTTCGAAAAGCATCTCGAGAGTATTAACGATGTGCTCAAGAAGCCGAACTTGCTGAGCGGCAAGACTCCAGCGCAAGTAATGCAGAACCTGGGTGGACGCACTCCCAGCGGGTGGCAGGTAGAAGCCCTTGGGAAGGGCTCTCAGAAAGGGAACGGCTTCGTGCTTCGGAGTACAATCCGAAGGGCAATCCGACGGGTCGACAACTGCGCTGGCATCCAGGAGGCGGACATCACGGGCCCGACCCATACTGGCGCGTGATCGACGGCAACACCAAGTCGGGGATTATTCGATGATAACGAAATCGTTCGATGGTTTAAGGGAAGCAGTAGCTCGACTAGCCGCATCAGCGACCGTTCAGCGAGCGTATCTGCAAGAACTCGGGGTTGTGCCAAGTGCCGATGAGCTGGGCCTTGAATTCGACGATGCGCTTGCGCCCGTGCGCCACCAGTTGCATGGAGAGGCTGCGGCCGCTCTGAGGATTCTCGATGAGCTGCTCTCGGAAATGGACGAGACGCTCTGGAGCACGAACGCGCTAGAGGACCAGGCATGGCAGCGCGTCCGCGAGACTGCAGAAACGGCTAAGCGGGCACTCGCGAACACATAGCGCTCGTGCGAGAGCGGACCACGTTTGCACATGTTCCGCATGTCGAGACATAACGGGACCGCGAGCGGTCGAGCGGTTCCGCCCGGTAGGTTTTTACCATCGATGGTCTACATCGGCAGGTGCACCGCTCCTCCACTGACCGCTCAACGCCCTGCTACTTCCTGCATTCGTGCGGCCGGAACCGATCCGGAATCATCTTACGTTTCACAAGCGGTATCAAAGCGCTCACACCCGCACGAATGCCGCCTTCCACGTCGCCGGTGCGAAATGTGGGGACCATCAGATTACGAATGATCTCCGCAGCCTGGTGATCCGAAACTACGTCCTCGAGTCCGCATCCGACCTCAATGCGCACTTTCCGATCGTTCGGAGCGACCAAGAGCAGCACACCGTTGTTGAAACGCTGATATCCAAACCCTACAGCCTTTGCGTAGCTAAGGGAATAGTCTTCAATTGGACGCCCTTTTAGCGACGCGACAGTCACGATGCCGACCTGATGGCAAGTCTCGCCGTGGAGTGCTGCTAAGGTCTTATGGAGCTCACTTTCCAAGGTCGAGCTCAACACAAGTGCCTGGTCGTCGACCCATTTCTCAGGAACGGCCGAAGCAATGGGCCCCGCCACTCCCTCAGCTCCCTTTTTGCAGCGACCTATCCAATCCCCCGGCGGCATTTCGTCTGCACTGTTTCCGCTCGGTGCTCCGCATGCCCACCACAAGGCTAATACAGCAAGCGTGGCACTTAGCACCTTGCTATGCGCAGGAAGGGCGTACTTCATGGCGTGAATGTACGTCACGTCAAAGCTCGGGTCCATGAGCTATGGCGTTGTGTACAGTGCACAAGGTGCGCGGACCCCTTCTGCGTATCTCGCGCTCACGCGGACAGCAGGATCGGCAGCATGTGGACACCCGGATCGGCGTCCCGCGGACAGCGGGATCGGCGGTGCGGACAGCAGGATCGCGCGCTTGGGCGTGAGCTGAGCGGATCACGGTAGGGACCGTGACGTGAGGCGTCGCTCAGATACCCCCTCCGGGAGGAGGCGGGATGGAGCGGCTGCCGATGCACAGATCACGAGAAATATTGCGACTACGTTGGGTGGTGGGACTTGGAGTCCGGCAAGCTGCGGCGAGCGCATGGGTCGGGCACAGCGTGGTGTCGAAGACTGCGGCACGCGCGCAGGCTGCGGGCCTCG
>JBBSJC010000040.1:0-26149 GCA_038257655.1 Polyangiales bacterium
CCGCGACATGTCGCTCTTTGCGCGAGAGGACCTGCTGGGTGGCGCACTGCTCGAGCTCACCTGGGGCTATCGGGGACGCATGACCCCGCCGAGGCGCGTCGTGGTGCAGCGCGTGAAGGGGTTCGAGGTACTTACGCTCGAAGCCTATGCGCTGAGCCTCTTGATGCATCGCCACGAGCGTACGCGCCGTTTCGAGAACAGCCGTGCGAGCGATATCGCGCTCACGGTCGCAAGCGAGCACGGCTTCGAGGCGCTCGCCGATGTCGAGCCCACGCGAACCACGCTCGAACTCGTGAATCAAGCGGCCGAAACGGACGCTGCACTGTTGAGGCGTCTCGCCAAGCGCGAAGGCTACGTCTTCTACGTCGATGACACCGGGTTTCACTTTCATCGCGAGCGTCTCGAAGCCGCCCCTACGCACGTCCTTGGCTGGCGCACTGCGGGCGACGTCCGTGTGCTGTCAGTGCGCGTAGAGAGCGACGTGATGCGTCGCGTGGGTAAGGTCTCTGTACGTGCGCGCGACCCGATGACGCGCTCGACGACCGAGGCCTCGGCAACAAGCGACACGGCCAAGCGAACCACGCTGGGCGAGGGCGTCGCGGTGGTGGATCCCGAGACGGGTGCCCTCTCGATGGAAGTCCGTAACGCGAGCGAAGCTGTGCGTGTAGGCTCCGAGCCTGACGCTGCGGCCGAAGCAGAGGACCGATTCCGGCGCGCCGAGCGCCCCACGGCGAAGCTGAGTGTGCAGGTCGTGGGCGAGCCGACCCTGCGAGCGAAATCGCTCGTGGAGCTTCGTGGCTTGCCCACGCTGTTCGCAGGCAAGTACTACGTGCGAGAGGTGCGGCACTCGCTTGGAGACGGCGGCTACGTATGCGACCTGAAGCTCGAGCGTGACGCGCTCGGTAGGCGGGCCGGTTCCGAGCTCAGGCCCCAGGGCGGTGATCGCAACCGAGCAGACAAGCGGCGGAATGGCGCGCTCACCGAGGTACGCGTGGTCGACCCGGAGACTGGAGACACCCGTGTCGAGTTCCGGCGTGAGGGGCGCGCCCTTGGCGGCGAAGACCCCGAGGCACAGATGAGCCTGAGTGTGGCGGCCGGAGGCGGCTCGTGAGTAGCTCTCACTTCGACGACGAGCATGGCGCGCCGGATGTGCGCTTCATGGGCATGCAGCTCGGCTACGTCACGCACCGAGATGACCCTGAGGGTCTCGGCCGCGTGCGCGTCTGCATCCCCGGGCTTATCGAACCGCACAGCGAGTGGGCCTGGCCGCTCGGCACAGTCGGTGGTGGCTCCAAGGACTGCGGTTTTCACGCTGTCCCCATGCTTGGCGCTGAAGTGGCGGTGTTCTTCAGGAATGCCCGTCCCGAGGCGCCGCACTTTTTGAGCGCGCACGCCGGCAAGCCGAATGGTCAGAGCGAGCTTGCTGAAGAGGCGCAGGGCCAACCTGACAACCGTGTGCTCTCGACGCCGAGCTTTCGCGTCGAGCTCGATGAAACACCCGGTAGGCGCAAGCTCAAGCTCACGAGCAAGAGGACCGGTGATCATCTGCTCTTCGATGCCGAGGACAACACGGTGACGCTGAGCGCGACCACGGCACTACTCATCAACGCCGTTGGCGCAGTCGAAATCAAGGCCCCGCAAGTCACGATCCGCGGTCGCGTCGTTCGACCCATCGATGCGCCTATCTGAGGGCTTATGACTCAACCCCTGTGCATACACGTCCCCGCCCTTCGGGACCCATTGGAGATCACGCTCCCTGGCGGTATCGCGCTCAAGCACATTGAGCTTGCGGACTTGATCCAACCCGCGCTCGCTCCGCTCGTTCCGATTTTTCAGATCGTCGATTGCATCGCGGCGCTGTATGCGTGCTCGAAGGCAGTCGTCGACGCACTCGGTCCACCTCCCGATCCATCTAAGCTTGCCGCCTGCGTTCCCGAGCTCGCAGAGAAGGTATCGAAGCTCCTTGGCCTGGTGCCCATCCTGTCGCTACCGCTGCTCGTCCTCGGCCTGGTCGATTTGCTTATTGCGGTGCTTTCCGACGTGCGCGCACAGCTCATCCACCTCCAGGTCGAGCTCCAACAGATGGCCCGCATTATCGAGCGAGCGAAGGAACTAAACGACCCGAACCTCGAGAAGATCTGGGGCTGCGTGCGGGAGAGCGTCGACCAGGAAGCCGCAAACCTCGGAAAGCAGCTCGCATCGCTCGGCAAGCTCATCGGCCTCATCAACCTGTTCATGGATCTGATCGGAGGTCCGAAGATCCCAGACTTCTCTGCACTCGAAGACTTGCCCCTTGAGCAAGCCATCGCGCCCATCGACGCGATGGTGACGACGCTTCAAGCAGTTCGCTCGCAGGTGCCTGTACCGTGACCAAACCTTACGGACTCATCGCGCCACTGCATCGAGGGCCGGTCGACTTTGTCGCGGCCTCGGGCGCAGAGCTATTCTCCTCGAAACTGCGTCACGTGCTGCTGACCGAGTCCGGCGAGCTTCCATGGCGCACGGCGTTTGGAGCGGGCCTCTCGCGCTTGCGGCATCAGAACAACGATGCGGTGCTTGGAGAGATTGCGAAGGCGAGTGTCCGCCGTGCGCTCGCTACGTGGATGCCAAGCGCCGAACTTCAATCCGTGCAGACGTCGAGTCAGGAAGGTGCCCTGCTCGTGACTGTTGCGGCAAGAGACCGCGCGACGCAGATGCTCGCAAACACGGAGGTGGTGCCGTGACCCAAGCCCTGCTTGCGGCTTCTCCCGACTACACGAGCCGCGACTTTGATGCACTGCGCGCGAGGCTCTACGCGCTCGTAGAGAGCGTGTTTCCGGAGTGGACGGACCACGAGGTGGCGGGCTTCGGCAACATGCTCGTCGAGATGTTCGCGTTTGTGGGCGACGTGCTTGGGTACTACGTCGACCAACAGGGACGCGAGTCGCGCCTGATCACGGCGACACAACGCAAGAACGTGATCGCCTTGGCACGAATGCTTGGCTACCGAATGTCGGGAGCGACGGCGGCCACGGCCGGGCTCGAGCTGCGCCTTGTATCGCCCGCCCGCGCAGCTGTGACGCTAAAGCAGGGCAGCATCGTCCGCACGCGCGAGGCACAGAACCCGGCTCGCTTTCAGCTACTCGATGATGTCGTCATCCCTGCCGGGCAGTCTCTCGCGCTCACTACGGCCGAACACTCTACGGGGCACCGACAGCTCTTTGATGCGCGAAGCTTGCGCGCGTCTGACCTTGTGCTCGACCGCGTTCCGTTTCTGGACCGCTCCGCGCGCGTGGCGGCAGCAAACGGCGACTACCTCGAGGTCGAGAGTCTGCTTAGCTCAGGTCCCAATGACCGTCACTTCGCGGTGCTCGTGGACCAGATTGACCGTGCCACCTTACGCTTTGGGAATGGACGCAACGGCGCTGCGCCAAGCGGCTCCATCGAGGTGCGATACAAGACGGGTGGGGGCGCACGCGGCAACGTCGATCCGGGACAGCTTACGGTCTTCGATGGCGTGCCGAAGGATGCTGAAGGCACCCCCGTCGCCCTGCAAGTCACGAACCTCGAGCGTGCCTCGGGCGGAGCGGAGCGGCAGAGCGTGGCATCAGCGAAGCTACTCGCGCCGTTGAGCTTGCGCGCAACCACAAGGTCGGTATCGCGCGAGGACTTTGAGATTCACGCGCTCGAGCTCCCGCAGGTCGCACGCGCGCTCATGGTCACGTCGAACGAGGATGGTGCGGTGCGCGAGAACAGCGGCGTGCTCTACGTGATTCCCCAGGGCGGTGGCCTGCCCACACCCGCCCTCAAGAACCTGGTGAGGCGCCAGGTCACCGAGATCTACCCATCGACCCTGACTTTTCAGGTCGAGGTCCGTGACCCCGTCTACCAGCGCATCCACATTCGCGCGCGTGTCTTTCTGCTGCCCGGTCAGCGTCCGGAGCTGGTGCGTGATCGAATCCGCGCACGCCTCGCAGACTTCTTCCGCGTGAGCCTCGCAGACGGCACACCCAACCCGACCGTAAACTTCGGTTTCGCAGTTCGCGATGCCCAGGGCAGTCCGCGTCCAGAGCTGGCCTACAGCGACATCTTCAACGTGATTCGCGACACGCAGGGCGTGCGCAAGCTCGGCGACCACAGCGCAGATCTCTTGCTCAACGGATTGCCCGCCGACGTGAAGCTGCGCATCGAGCAGTTTCCCGTGCTCGGAAACGTCGAAGTCCTCGATGGCGAGACGGGACTCATTCTGTAGATGCCCATCCGCAATCCAACCTTCTCAGAACTAGGCACAGCTCCCGGCGTCCCGCGCCACTGGGCGCTCTTGTCGTTCGTTCGTGCCGAGCGCGTTGCTGGCTTCGGCACTGCCCCCGCGCGAGGTGTCGAAGACTTCGAGCGCTGGACATCGCTGCGCACCGCGCTCGAGCAAACCGAGCGGGCGTTCTTTGACGCTCGACCTGAGGGTTATGAGGACTTCACTGAGGGCTTCGGCACAGACACGTACGCCTGGCATTTCGCCGATACGCCCAACGAGCGAGCAACGTTCCGGAGCCAACCGGCTGAGACATTTGAGAGCGGGTTCGGCAACGACACTTTCCCATTGCGCTGGGCTGACGTGAGCGCGATCGCAGCCCCGTTCAGTGGTGCGAGCCATGACGGCTTCGAGCGGGGCCACCGCAATGACGTCTACGCGTGGACCATCAACAGCGTGTTGATCTCACCTGCACGCTTTGGTGGAAGGCTTGCTGAGGTGTTCGACGCGAGCTGGCCTGAGCACGATTCGCGAGGAGGAGGCCTTCATGGCTAGCACCGACTGGAGTTACCTGAGCGATGGGCTCGACATCAACATGGTCGATCGCGGCGCAACCGCAGGCGTAGCCGCGCCACCCGGCGGCGAGCAGTTCGTGTTCGGCTTCAACTCGCTACTCGTCACCCAAGGGGCCGTGGGCCTCTTCGCCAACCAGCCGAACTTCGCGCCCATGCCCAAGGGTGGGTCGGTGCGGGGCGCAGTTCAGCGCGGCCCCTCGGGAGGCTCCACGGGCTTCTCGCCGTTTCTCTACCTGTGTGCGCGAGGCCCTTCGGTCCGCGACAGCGGGTACTTGTTAGGACTCTCCGACGAAGACCCGCATCGCATCGTGCTCAAGAAGGGTTCGATCATCGGCGGCATCGGTGAGTCTGATGGCCCTGGCGTACTGCTTCGATCAGGGCAGAGCCTCGCGCAGGGATCGTGGGTGCATATGAGGCTCGACGCGATCGCCAACGAGAACGGCGACGTCGTGCTCCAAGCCTTCATGAACGACCTTACCTTGCACCCTCTGGGCACCACCCCGGATTGGCGCGAGATTGATGGCATGCCGCGGTTCATCGACGATCAGCTCGCCATCAACACAGGCACTCAGCCCTTCATCTCTGGACGCGCCGGCTTTGGATTCTCCGTGCGCGATGTGACGCGCAGAGCGTACTTCGATCACCTCGAAGTGCTCAGACAGGTGTAGCCGTGGAGCTTGACGCGTTTACAAGCGACCTCGGTCGTTCACAGGGCCGCGTGCTCACGCCCGGCGCCGACGGACACGCGGTGCTGGTACTGGGCGACCTTCAGCTGCGGCGCTTTGCCGAGGTCACACCGGGCGACTTCATTCAAGCCGAGCAGGTCGTTGACCTTACGGGCGACGTCGTCGTGCGCGCACGAGGAAGCTTGCGCGTTTCCGAGGATCTCCCCGACGCACTCGCGTGGGAAGTCTCGCTCTGCATCGATGGCGTGAAGCGGGCACGTCTGCGCGCACGCGGGGGAGAGACGAAGGCCATCGACGACATGGCGATGAACGTGACCCGCGACGATGGCGTGCACACGCTCGCCATTCGATTGGAGCTCATCAACCAAGGTGTCTGAGCGCGCCCTGCCGACCCTGGTTGTCGAGGAGGTCTCCGCTGCGCGGAGGACTGCCCGGTGGGTGATTGCCAATCGTGACCCAGCACCCGGCGCGGTCGGTGTCTCTCGGTGGTCGACCGTCTCGCTTGAAGTCTTCGATCTCCAAAATCAACCCGCGGCAAGCGGCACCCTACGCATCACTCTCGGTGGCGTGGACGCCTACGATGGTTCTCGAACTCCCGCGATCGCGCCTGGGTTTGATGGCCCACGCGCGCGCGTCGAGTTCGACACCGATACGCTGCGGATCACGCTCGATCCTCTCCAGCCTTTCGGCAGCCAAGCTCTGGTTGAGGTTCGCGCATTCATCGGCACAGACGCCGATGCCGTAGAGGAGTCGTGGAGCTTCCAGGTCGAAGACTTCACCGCACCGACCTTGCTCGCGGCCGAGGCGATCTCCCCGACTCAGATCTCCCTCAGCTTCGACGAGGCGGTCAGCGCAGAGGGCATCGTTGCCGCGTTCATGGCCATCGACCGCCCCGCGGTGCCTCTCTCCTTCGCTACCGCGGTGGGCTTCGGAGCGCGACTCGAGCTGACGGTCCATCCGGAGATGACCCCCGGCGCAATCTACGAACTGCGTACGCAGGGCGCGCGCGACGGTGCGGGCAACGAGGCAGCCGAGAGCATCGTGCGCTTTCGCGGATACGAGCCGGCTGCGCCGACCGAACGGCGGTTTGACCTCTGGAAGATGCTTCCGCTTTACGCGCGACGGTCTGACCAAACGACGGACCTCTCGCGTTTCATTCGCTGCCTTCAGGAGGTGGTAGACCTCCTGCTCGTCGACATCGATCGCATGAGCGACAGGCTCGATGTCGAGCGCGCTCCTGAGCATGTGGTCGAATTGTGGCTCCGCGATTTGGGCAGTCCCTTCGACTTGGTGTTTAATGATCTCGACAAAAGACGCTTGGCTTCTTCGCTGGTCGAGCTGTACCGACTGAAGGGGACTGAAAAGGGCCTGCGCAGCGCAGCGCGATTTCTGCTCGGCATCGAGCTTGAGGAAGTCACGACGTTCTCCGGAACTCCGCTTGTGCTCGGCGAGTCCCTGCTCGGTGTAGATTGGGAGCTCGGCCCCTCGAACCGCTTCGCCCTGTATGCATTCAGCGTGCGCGTGCCTCGCGTGCTGACAGCCGAGGAGCGACGGCGCCTTCGCACGCTCATTCTTTGGTGCAAGCCCGCGCACACGCACCTCGTCGAGATCCAAGAGCCCTCACCTCCCGTGGTGATCGACCGCTGGGAGCTAGGCGAAGCCGAACTCGGTCTCACCACCATCCTCGGCTGACCTTACCTTCTTCCAACCCTCGGAGAGCGTATGACGACACAGCTCACGTGCTCCACGTGCGCGCGCGACGTTTCCAGTCTTCAACGCAAGATGTGCGGGAACTGCTATCGGATCTGGGCGAAGAGCAATCGGCCACCGAACTCTCAGTGTGCTGCCTGCAACAAGCCCTTCTTTGCCCGAAAGCCATCGACCGAGAGAACGTGCTGCCGCGCGTGTTTCAAGCTTTGGAAGACGGGTAGAGATCAGCACAACCATCCTACTGATGGTAGTGACCAACTCAGCAGAGCGTGCGCTTGGTGCGGCAAGGAGTTTGAGGTCTTACGCCGCCAGGTGAACAAAGGGTACGGGCACTACTGCTCGACAGCATGCTGGGGTATCGCCCGCAGAACCGACACGACACAGGTTCCGCAGCTGGAAAACGCTTGGCGGCAGCGGATGGGATATGGGTGCCGATCTCATTCTGACGGGCGGACATGAGGAGGGCGGTCACCTGGTATGATGGTGAAACCATTCAAGAATCACCTCAGCTCAGGAGACCGCCCAGTGACAGCCTACCATGCCGTGTCGGGGCTCGATTTCGCAAATTTGCCAAGCGTGGCCGCGGTGCAGGAGTTTCTCGACCGCAAGCGACCTGCCAAGGGGACGTTCGAGGATTTCGAACGGGAGCTCGGTCAGCTTGTGCGCAAGGTGGAGTGCGAAGTGAAGGAGGCAGAGCTTTCGCGCTACGACGTGGATGCCGAGGCGATCGTGATCGACGGCAAGGAGTACCACCGGTGCTTGGAGAAGGAGCCGAAGGAGTACCTCTCGTCTTCGGGGCGAATCACAGTGGCCCGGAACCTGTTCCGGCTGGCGAGTGGCAGCAAGGCTGTGTGCGCTCTGGACCTTCGCGCCGGCATGGTTGGCCCGTGCACCGCACTCTTGGCGCGACAAGTGTCCTTCCTGATGGGCCACATGACTTCGTCCGAGACGATGTCGGTGTTCAAGGAGATGGGCATCGAAGGGCCGTCGTCCAGCACCTGCGACCGCGTTCCCAAGCTGGTCAGTCCGGCCTGGGAAGCCAATCGCGAGGCCTGGGAGGCGGCGCTGCGGGCGAAAGAAGCGGTGCCTGCTGAGGCGACGGTATTGGCTTGCTCGCTCGACGGCGTATTGGTGCCCGATCGTGAAGCCCAAAGGGAAGCCAAGGCGATCCGAGAGGAGGCGCAGAAGAAAGGCTTGAGCAAGAAGGCCAGCGGGCCAGCTGGGTATCGCGAGGTCGGATGCGGCACCGTGACCCTGTACTCTCCGGCCGACAATCCCAGGAGCGACGACCCGGACGAGAGAAGTCCGCAGCGATTGGCGACCATTCGCTATGCGCGCGAACCGGAGTACAAGAAGCAGACGTTGACCAAACAACTGGACGCGGAAGTCGACTCCATCTTGACCGTCAGACCGGACCTTACGCTTGTTGCGATTGCCGATGGCGCCGAGGAAAACTGGCGGTACTTCGAGGGCCCCAGGTGGCTCAATGCCCTGAAGATCGTGGACCACGGTCATGCCAGCCAGCACCTGAAGGCGGCACTGTCCGCGTGCTATGGCGACACCGTCCGAGGTCGAGCGGAGTACGAGCGCCTTCGTCTCATCCTGCGCGACGAGCACGGTGGGGTGGACCATGTCATCGACCACCTCGACAAGCTCGACAGGAAACTGTACCGGCAGAGGCATCCACGACGCCGCGAGGATCTGGCAAAAGAGCGCAGGTACTTCCGCAACCAGCGCGAGCGCATGGACTACGCACGCTACCAAGAGCTCGGCCTACCCATTGGCAGCGGTATCGTAGAGGCCGCCTGCAAGACACTCGCAACGCAGCGCCTCAAGCGTTCAGGAATGAACTGGGGCGCCGGCAAGCAACCCATCCTGACCGTCCGAAGTCTGCAACAAAGCGACCGCTGGGAGCGCGGATGGTCGCTCGTGGCCGCTGCTTTTCGCCGTCCCGTCTCCCAAATCAAGACCTACGGAACTCTGCGCTGCATTGAACGCCTGAGCCTCGCGGCATGAGTCCCACTGGACTATCCAAACGGGCATCAGGATGAGACGTGCACCCATGGGATATGGACCAGTTCGCCGCGCACTTCTTGAACAATCCGACGCAGCTTGCTGCTTGTGCGCGCGCACTCGCGTTCAGACTCGACTTTGCGTTCATCACAAGATCGAGCCTCGCGGAAGCGAGTACCTCCTAAAGGTTCCGTGGAACCTCCAGGTGCTCTGCTGCAGTTGTCACAATCGTATTCACCACAGCGCAGATAGGGCGCTCACGGAGGGATTCCTCAATGGCTGATCGCGTTTCCTTCTATTACCGCCAGCGCGTTAGCGAACAAGAACTCAACCTCGCCTCCGAGCTGCTCGAGAAAGCAGACCGTAACCTCGCCGCCGACCTCGGCGTGTTTGGGGTCGTCGGCGGCGCAGTACCCACGCCGCACCAGCCCGTGCCGAACTTGTCGCTCGACCTCACCGCGCCCGCGCGCGCCTACGACCATCTCGGGCAACGCATCTTCTTCGGCACCGGTCAGACGGTCGGCGTTGCCCGCGACGTAAGCGGAGTCGCCACGGACGTCATCAATCCCGAAGGGGAACGCTGGCTCGGCGTATTCTTACGTTTCGATCGTTTGCTCTCCGATGAGCGCACGGACGGCAACAGCCAGCGCGTGTTCTTCCGGCAGGATGAGTCCTTCGAGATTGTGGTTCGTCAGGGGGCGGAAGCCGGGCCGGGGGCAGCGGTGCGGGTGCCGTTGCAAGAGGATGAGCTGTTGCTCTGCGATGTAAGGCGCGTAGGCGGCACGGACCGAGTCCTCGCCGAACATATCGATGTGTCGCGCCGGCAGACATTCGTCTTTTCGCGTGGCGACTCCGTCGGCGTCTTCACTGAGTTGTGGCGCATCCTTCGCCCCGCAGCACCACAACTGCAAGCGACGCTCGATGACATTGACGCGCTCTTCACCCGGCACTTCGGCGGGGAAGCGCAGCGGCATCGCTCGCGCGACGTCGACCACACGCCGACTGGGTTTGTGACCGCAACGACGGTGCAGGGGGCGATCGACGAGACTGCGGCCAAGCTCGCGAGCGCCGCGGACGGCTCGCCTGGCGCGTCGCTGGTTGGTGCGGATGCCGTGCCGGGGCTACCGCGCGCCCTGGCCGCCAGTTCCATCGACGCGCAACTCTCGACCTTACTGGGCTACCTCAACGCTCACCTGTCTGCGACCTCCGCTGCCCACAACGCAGCGGCCATTCGCGCCCTGCCGCACAACTGGCTCACCAGCGAGAGCGTGCAGGCCCAGCTCCAGGAGCTTGTGCAAGGCCTGCGCGCGGACCGCATCGCCGCAACGGCCTATCGAAGCCTTGCGGGAACCACCGTGCATGCACAACTCCGGGAGCTACTCGACGACTTGATCTCCACTGCCGAAACCGAGGGCACCGCGCTGATTGGCGGTGCGGCACTGACGGGCTCGCCGCGCAATGTCGCGGCCGGAAGTCTGCTCGCGCAACTACGCGGGATCGTCAACCAGCTCAACGCGCATCTTGGCTCGGCGGACCATGACGGTCGCTACGCGCGGCGCGTATTCCTGCAGAGCCAGAACGTCGAGTCCAACGCAACGTTCGACTTCGACGTGCTCAACACGGTGCCTGACGTTCTGGTCTATTCCTACGACACCTACAATAGCGACCTTACGAACGCCAAGCGCTGGTTCAACGGACCTTACACTCCCAACATCCGGGTCTGGTTCGACAAGCTCGCTGGCAATCAGAGCGTCCGCATCCACATTCAGAACCGCAACACGCTCGCTCTGTACATCACGGTGTACGGCTACGAGGTGGCATGAACATGGAGACGAACTCTCTTCGCACAGCCCTATCGCTGGCGCTACGCCGATGCGAGAGCCCGGGCCTCGTGAAGCTCGGTGACGCCATGTCGAGCGATGCGTGCTGGGGAACGCTGGTTGAAGCGCTCGAGCGGCTCTGCACCTCCGACGCGGACTACCTCGCGCTCTTCGACATCCTGGTGAACCTCGAAGATGCGCGCCCGCTCATCCTGTTCATGAGCGCGGTACGCACACGCGAAGAAGTCCTTCGTCACATGCTCAAGCGAGCAGGTGAGCTGCCGCGTTCGGTGCAGTGCGCGCTGGTGACGATGCCGGAGTGCGAAGCGCTGCTCGCCGAGCTCGCGCCGCGTACCTGCGCCGCAGCCATGGAGCTTGCAAGCGATGCGGAAAAGCGCCGGGTATCGCAGCCGGTTTACGCGTCGCACATGGGAGCCCTGCGGTCCATGCGCTGGGGCCGAATCGCGGAGACGATGCCATGAGCACCCTGCTCTTGGGCGGCGCAAGCGAAGAGGCGACGGACCTTCGGGTTCGCTCGTTCATCGATGACCCTACACTCAGGTTTCTCGGCACAAAGCGTAGGGCTTCCGTGACGGAGATCATCGTTCATGAGACGGTGACGCGCGACGTCAAAACGACGCTGCTTGTGCTGCGTCGCCGCAGGCTCGGCGCGCACTTCGTGATCGCACCCGATGGCGAGGTCCTACAGCTCGCAGACCCCGTCACGACACGCTTGGAGCACGCCGCCCCCCACAACGTAAGGTCGGTCGGGATTGAGATCGTAAACCCCGTCGAACCTCGATTCTTGCGCAAGGGCCTGCCCTGGACCCGCGTCCTTTGCGGAGCATGGGCGCCCGGTGGGCACTACGTGCTGCCGACCGCGGCGCAGGCAGAAGCGTGCACGGGGCTCCTTGAAGCGCTCACGCGGGCACGCACAGCCCGCCTCGCCGTTTCCCGCACATGGCGAGGGCTCAGTGGGAGTCGCCTCGCGATGGGCCGCGCGACCGGCTCTGAGCGGCCCGGCAGCGGTATCTACGCGCACGGCTACTTCCGTCACCAGGATGGCGCCTGGCCGGTCCTGTACGCATGGCTGCGCCTGGAGGCGTGTCTTCCACCTGAGGAGGCCTTCGAGCGAGCAGCAGAGCTTGCCTCCGGCAACGTGCGCCATGTCGAGCTGGGTTCGTTTCTGAGTGACCTCGGACCCAAGGAGCAGCGATGGACCTCGAAGTCACCACAATCATGAAGGCAATCGAAGCAGGTGGATTGTACGGCTTGATCGCCATCCTCGTCACGGGCCTGGTTCGCGTGTACCGCGACCTCAAGGCCGTCAACGAGCAGGTCGTGCGACTGACCGAACAGCAAACCGCGGTCATGGTTCGCGTGGAAGGTGCGCTCATGGCGCTGCGCGATGCGATCCTCTGCATGAGCGGGCAGCCTCCGCGTGGCCCGAACCATCTCGTCAGCGAGAAACCGGCAGAGTGACGCTCGGGCCCGTCGCTGGGCGCGACGACACGCACGACGCCTCCTGAAGGCCTTCCTCGGCCTTCTGAGCCCGAACCTGCCCCACCACCACCGCGCCTCCTCCTTTCCCAAGGCGCGCCATGACCTCCTGCGTGCGCGCCACCCGCCGCTCGAGGCCTCCCTTCACCTTGGTGAGCACTGGAGCAAAGGCACAATGTCAAAGCTGGGTGTGTTGTTCGTCCACGGCATGGGCAATCAAGGCCCCTCGTACGCAGACGAAATGGTCGAGGAGCTGAAGGCTCGCATCGACCGCGGTGGCGCAGATCCGACCGACATCGAGTTCAAGGCCGCTTACTGGGGCGACCTCCTCAACTCGCGCGAGGACAGCTTACTTCGGCGCATGCGGGCGCAAGGAGAGCTCGACTGGGTACGTTTGCGGCGCGACCTTGTCGTCAGCGGCTTCGGCGATGCCATCGCCTATCTCGGACCTGCCACGGGCGAGTCGCCTTACTATGGCGCGATTCACGCGCGCCTGGAAACGGCGCTCAACGAGCTTCAGGAGGAGCTCGAGACGCACGAGCATGCCCCCGTCGTCATCATCGCCCATTCGCTCGGCTGCGCCATCGCGAGCAACTACCTGTGGGACGCTCAGCACGACACGCCCTGGGCACGAGGAACCACAGAGCTGACGCGAGGTGAGACCGTCGCGGGCTTTATCACGATGGGGTGTAACCTTCCCTTGCTCACGCTCGCCTATCGGCAAAAAGACGTCCACGCCATCAGCTTTCCCGGCGTGCACGCAGAGGCCGCGTTCCGGAACGAGGCTGCGTTCCGTGAGCACTCGGGTTGGTTCAACTTCTACGACCCCGATGATTTGCTCGGCTACCCGCTCAAGCCCATCAACGACTCTTATGCGAGCGCGGTGAAGCAAGACATCGCGGTGAGCGCGGGCCCCATCTGGAGTGCCCACACCTCCTACTGGACGGACAACGACGTGACCGCTCCGGTCGCGAAGCGACTCACCGGCCTGCTGAAGGCGATCTGAGCATGCGGATGCAAAAGCGAGGACCCATGGAGATTCCAGTCTCGGTGATGCGCGGCTCGCGACGCGAGCTCGACGTCGACCTTCGCCCAGTCGAAGGCGCTATTCCCAAGTCGCTGCAAGGCCACCTGTTCGTGGCCGCGCCGCTTCCGTGGGGAGACGGCTCCCCCGTCTTCAATGGCGACGCCATGGCGATGCGCGTCGACTTTGCCGACCAAGGCGCACGGCTGAAGAGCCGCGTGCTCCGAGACCCCAGTCAGCGCGTCGACGAGGCGACTCGCAATGACCCGGTCTTACGCTTTCGCAACCGAGCCATCGCCCGAATCTCGCCCGTGCTCGGCGTGCGCAACGAGCTCAACACCGCTTGGCTACATATGCCGGCCGACGACCGCCTGTTTGCTACCTACGATGCGGGCCGCCCCTGGGAGGTGGACCCGACGACGCTCGAAGTCGTCACCCCCGTCGGCAGGCTCGAGGAGTGGGAGGCTGCCTTCGCCGTCGATCTCCCGTGGCTCTTCCCACCCGTGCTCACCGGTGCCCATCCTGCGCACGATGACCGAACGGGCGAGACGTTCTTCGCCAACTACTCGCTCGGCGCAGTCGTTACCGGAGCCCACGTACGCCTGCTGCGCTGGGACGGCGAGGGACCACTCGCCGCGTTCCGCGTCCTTGATGAGCGTGGGCGCGACCTCAACGTGCAGTCGCTGCACCAGTTCGCGATCACGGAGCGCTGGGTGGTGCTGGTCGACACGGCCTTTCGCCTTGAGCTCGGCCGCTTTCTTTCGCCGAACCACTGGCCGCTCATCAGGCAGAGGCCCTACACGTCCATCTACCTCGTCGATCGCGAGCAACTCACGGGCCCAGGCGGTCAGGTCCGCGCGAAGCGCGTGGTCATCCCGCGGGAAACGGTGCACTTCGTCGCGGACCACGCGTGCCCCGATGGTCAAGTCACGCTGCACATCGGGCATCCATGCGCTTCCGATGCCTCGGAGACGCTTCGTACCTCGGATCGACGCTGGGACGACGGCACACGCGTGCGACCCGAGCTCGAGGGCTACCCGCCGAGTCCCACCGACATCGGCATGTTCGGCCGTTACACTATCGATGCCGAGAGCGCGCAGGTCGTGAGCGCGGCGCTCTACCACGACGAGCACACGTGGGGGCCTGCGCTTCTCACGACCACCAGCAACCGCGTGCAGGACCGGCACCAGCACCTGTGGTGGCTCACGGGTGGCCTCCTTCGCGAATCCCTCATTGCGCGCCTGGTCGACGCGTATGAAAACTATCCCCATCGCAACGTCTCGACGGACGCCTACCCCGAGCACGTTGCCCCCGAGCTTGTGCGGCTCGACGCGCCGCGCGCGAAGGTGGTCGACCGTTTTACCTTTCCAGACGGGATGCTGCCAGGCTCGCCCCAGTTTGTGCCCGCTGCAGCGGCCGATGGTGAGCTTGACGGCTTTATCATTTGCACCGTCGTGGGGGCGGGAGCACGGCGCAACTCGTCCGGTGACGAGTTCTGGATCTTCCGCGCGGGCCAGCTCTCGAATGGCCCTGTGTGCAAGCTCGGACACCCTGAGCTCGATTTCGCCGTTACGCTGCACACCGCTTGGATGGCAGAGCTCAAGCCGCGCTCCTCAAGCTACCGGGTACCCGTCAGCCAGGAGGTTGAGGCTCGGATGGCCAAGCTCCCATCCGTATGGCCTTGGAGCGCGACGCGTAAGGTCGTGCGCCGCTACGCCTGGTCGACAGCGCAGGATTGAGTCGAAGCTCGCTGTGCGGCAGGCTCGCCTGGGTCGAGCTTCCTGCAAGACGTGCGATTAGCTCGCGGACCGTATGGCCGTTCTCCCTGTGGCAGTCTTCGCGCTGCGGGTTGTGTACGCAGAGTTCGCTTCTTGTGGCCTGGCCAGCAAGTCAAAACGACCAAGCGGGCTCAGAATCGCGAACGCCAACACGCTGAAAGGCATCTGATCGCAGGCCCGGCCTGAGTGTCTCGAGCCGACAGAAGCGCGCGAAGCCGCGCGACGCGGATCTCTGCAGAACTACAAACACTCTTGGGAGGCCCGAATAATCTGAGTGTTTGAGTCCGCTTCTCGCTTGGCTTCTGGCGAAACAGAAGCGAACTGTGGGCCATGACCACGACGAACACCGCAGCCGACACCAACAGCAGCCAGACAATGCACTTCGGGATTGAGAACGAAACAGCAAACTTCCATCGCGAAATAGCCGCGCGCGTTGGTCAGCGAATGGAACAAAAGCCAATCACCAATCGCCTGGTCATCCGCAGCGCCCGCGACGCGGCCATTATCACGGGCCACTGGACGCCTGGCCTCGAGCAAGAGTTGACGCGCATGTGCGTTGGCAAGTCTGACGTCGATGGGGTTCAGGAATACTGGGGCGATACGGACACGGGCGACCACTGGCACGTGGTACTGGAGTAAACCCGGCAGGCCGTCCTCCCCTTCTGCGGCAGCACCAGCGTCGAGAGGGGCTGCGCGTGCGCCCAACGGCGGATGAGTGGGACGAACTCGAGGCCCGTGCGCATCGGAATGCTCAGACGGCGTGAGTATACTCCACACCGCTTGGATGCCGAAGCTCAAGCCGCGCGCCTCAAGCTACCAGGTGCCCGTCAGGCAGGAGCTTGAGGCCCGGACGGCCGGGCTCCCATGCGGATGGCCCTGGAGCGCGGCGCGTCAGGTCGTGCGCCGCTATGCCTGGCCTGACGTACGGGCCTGAGGCCATCCGCCCCCTCACGATGCGACGTCCCACGCTGCCTTTCGGCCGTAACCCACCTGCTCGCCTTCGACGAGATAGACGATCAAGTCCAGCTCCTTGTAGTCGGCGTTGTCGTCGCGCTCAAACAGCTCGACGTTGTCGCAGACACCTCGCAGATAGCTTTCCAACGGATAGTGACGCTGGGTCATCAGCCGCACTTCGGCGTCTGGGTCGAGTTCTTCAAGGCGTTCGATTAGCTCGCAAACCGTCATGGTCGTTCTCCCTGTGGCAGCCCCTGCGCTGCGCGTTGTGCACGGACAGTTCGCTTCTTGTTGCCCCGTCTGCAAGTCAGAAGAACGACAAAGGGACAGGCTCAGAATGACGAGCGTTTCGACGCGATCAAGAAGGCGCCCGCTCGCGCCGCTAGCCTGAGTTGTCTGGTCTCGTGTCCGGTCCTCCGCAGAAGTGCGAGGAGGCGCGCGATGCGTATCTGAGCAGAACCACAAACACTCCTGGGAGGCGCAGAAGAATCTGAGTGTGTGAGTCGGATTCCGACTTGGCTTCTGCCGAATCAGAAGCGAAGTGTGTCCCACGATGACGAACACAAACACCGCCTCCGCCCCCGAGACCATGACCATGAAGACCTTACGCTTCGGCTGCGAGCTTGAGACAGTCGGACTGCAGCGCGAGAAGGCCGCGCAGGCCATTCAATCGGTAGTCGGCGGCACGGTCCGCTACGCGGGTACGAGCTACGACACCTGGGAGTGCGTCGCCGCAGACGGGCGCATCTGGAAAGCTATGGCCGACGCGAGCCTCGGCGACCGAACGTACAGCGCGGAGATCGTAAGCCCAATCCTCCACTACTCAGACATGGAAACACTCCAAGAGGTCGTGCGCGCAGTAAGAAGAGCTGGAGCAGGTGTGAGCCCCGAGTGTGGAATCCACTGCCACGTCGATCTTTCGCGGTTCGACGCTGCCGCGATCGCTCGCCTCGCCAAGAGCTGGCGCAAGCAAGAGGAGCTCTTCATGCACGCCCTCGGGGTTGCGCGACACCGGCGGGCTAGCTTTTGCAAGGAGGTGGATAGTGCCTTCATCGAGCGCCTCGAGCGCGACAAGCCGCGCACGATGGAGGACCTCAACCGTGCATGGTACGGCTACTCAAACCTTCGCCCTCAGCGTTATTGCTCCAGTCGGTATCGCGCCCTGAACCTCGCCTCGGCCTGGCAGAAGGGTACGGTGGAATTCCGCGCGTTCGAGGGGACCTTACATGCCGGGAAGGTCAAAGCCTACATTCAGTTCTCGCTCGCCCTTGCGGCAAAAGCCCTCGACTCCAAGAGCGCAAACAGTAAGCGACGCCCCCTCAACACGGCCACCGCGAAGTACGACATGCGCGTCGTGCTCCTGGCACTAAATTTGATCGGTGACGAGTTCAAGACCGCGCGCCTGCACCTGCTCGGCCGCCTCGAAGGCTCGGCGGCATGGAAGCACGGCCGCCCCGCACAACAGGAAGCGGCATGAAGAATCGACGTACATACCTGGCCTTCGGCTCAAACCTCGACACCGGGCAGATGGCGCGACGGTGCCCCGACGCGCAACCGATCGCATCGGTGGAGCTCACGGGCTATCGGCTCGCGTTCGCGGGCCACAGCAAGCGCTGGGGAGGCGCTGTGGCGACCGTGGTGCGCGACGTGAAATCATCGGTGCCTGCCCTACTCTACGAGGTGACCCGCGCGGACGAGCGCAAGCTCGACGGGTTCGAGGGCTATCCTGGCGTCTACGGCAAGCGGACGGTGCAAGTACTCGGGCGCGGCAAGAAGGGTCGCTCTGCGTTCCTGTACGTCCTGCCTGGTCGGAAGACTGCAGAGCCACCCCTCGATTACCTCCTGGTGATCGCGCGTGCTTACCGCGAGCTCGGTTTCGATTTGCGGCCTTTGATCCGCGCTGCGACGGGCAGGTCCTGATGCATCGGGTATTCGTATACGGCTCCTTGCAGCGCGGAGAGGCCAACCACCGGATGATGGCAGGAGCGCGCTTCATCGCGCGCGTTCGAACCATCGCAGCCTTCGAGTTGTTCGACCTCGGGGCCTTTCCCGCCATGACCCAAGGGCGCACGGCGATTGCTGGCGAACTCTACGAGGTGACCGACGAGACGCTTGTTCGCCTCGATGTATTCGAGGGCTGTCCCACGCTATACCAGCGCGAGACGATCGCTCTTCATGATGGAACCAGCGCTGGAGCGTACGTGATGCCGCGCCAGCGTGTGGGTCGCGCGCCCCACATCAAGGTTGGGTGTTGGCGGACGTGGCGGAGCCGAAGTGCATCGCAGAAGGGACGTGGACGATGAAGCTGGTCCTTGTAGGAAGTTCAGACGTTCTCGAGGGCGAGGCTGAGGACATCGTCCGCGCCATGCAGGCGCGAGCGTTTGGCGTCGATCACCTCACGCTCAGCGATTACATCACGTGGGTCGTCGAGCAAACGAAGGTCCGCATGGGCGTAACGTTGGTGGTTGAGGGGAGCACGCCTGCAGCGCGTGCGGAGAGCCTTCTGCTGCAGCTCCTCCGACACGATTTGGCACAGCAGGCCGACTGAGCGGCAGCGCTCTCCGAATCGACGTCCTGACCGCTCTTCTCGCTTGCTGGCTCCCCAGAAGGAAGCGAACTGTCTGTCACGAGGAGAACAACGTGACCGACCAGCAAGCCATCGAAGCCCTTACGCAGGAACTCGCGCGCATCAACCGGAACCTGGAGATGATCTTCGGCATCCCCGAGGTCGATACCACCTCGGAGCTCGCGCTTCAGGTGCAGGAGCTGGTTGACGAACACAAGCCAGAGCTGAAGGGGGTCGCGGTCTGGCCAGCCACAGACGAGACCGGGCAGGCCTACCTCTGCGTGCGCCACGGCTTCATGCAGCCGGTGACTTCCTTTGCTATCGACGACCTCGACGCCGCCAAGGCCTTTCTATCGGGGTTGGTCCGGAGTCGCGCCAGTCGCTGAAAGTCCTAGCGCGGGCTCTCGCCCGCAGCCCAAGTACTCGGCAGACATGGTACGATAGAAAGGGATGGTTGGCGGGAACGCAAAAAAAATCTTCGCGCTGCGCGAGAGGTCCGGATGGGTTTTCAGGGCCGCCCCCTTTTTGTTCTGCCTATCTGCCTGAGGCTGCCTGAAGTACGCTAGGCAAGGGCTATCTTCGAACTCAGGAGCGGGTGAACCATGCGAATGTTGGGGTTGAGCGGGTTGAGCGTACTGGCCGTCGCGGCCTTGGGCTGTGTGCGTTCAGGGCAGGGCTTCGTGCAGGACAGCGAAGCGATCGTAACGATCGGAGGCGGTCAAGCATCGATCGGCACTGGCGCCGCGTGGCGCGCCTGGTACTTCGTCGATCGCACTTCTCAGACGTGCTGGATGGAGATCGGTGGACAGGTCGAGTGCTGCAAGGTGCGCCACGTCAAAGAAGCCCTTCGCTACATCAAATGGGAGACCGATCAAAGCTGCGCGAGCAGGGGCTGAGGCGGGCGCGTCGAAGAAAGGTCGTTGATGCGCACGCGCTGCCATTTCTCCAGTTTCGAGTGGCCCGCCGAGCGCCTTTCCGGAGCGGTCAGCGCGTGCCGCCTGTCGGTCGGCCACGCATGGCGCGTCCTCGTCGTAAGCGCAATCTTGTCGGGCGTCCTTCTGGGTTCGACCTCGTACGCCCAGGCGCAAAGCGAGGACGGAACCGCCGGTCACCGCCTCGACGTCCAGGTCGGTGTTGGTGCAGCTTCCTACGCGCGCCATCGGCGCAGTCAGCTCCTCGGTTTGATCAGCGACGGCGATACGGATGTGCTTCGGGTCCGGTCGGGCCTGCTCGCGCTCAACTACCGCGCCCAGCGCCACACCAGGCGTGGTCTTCACGCCCATCTCGAGGCAGGGCTCGGTGCAGGTCTGATGGTCGCGCGCCGAGCAAGCGGGGGCCACTCCGTCGTCGGCTTCGACAACGACAAAGGCGGCACCGGTCTCGTGCAGACGTATGGGGCGGGAGCGGGGGTCTTCTGGGGCCCTTGGGGAAGAGTGATCCTCGAACCGGGTCTGCACCTGTCACTGAGCTACGGCGACACATGTGCATCGCTTCAGCCGGAAGGGGAGACGGTCAACCTCGAGCGCATCTGTTTGCGTACGCCCATCGTGTCCCTGGGTCCGCGCATAGCCGTCAGCATCGCGCTTGGAAAGGGTGGCCAGCACGCTTTCAGGATTGCTATCGATGCGGCTACCATCACGGGCGACGGTCATCGCCATCTGGGTTTGTCGCTGCGTTGGGCGGTCAGGCTCTACGAGCGTCCTAGGAAGCCGCCCGACGCCTAGATATTCGACTGAAGGAAACCTGCCTATGCCACTTCACCCAAGTCGGGTTGCTTGTGGTTGGTGCGGCCTCGCCGGCCCGCCGCCGCACACCGTCTATCTCCCCCGGTCGAACGATGTTGCACCCCATGGCGACGTAGCTTCGTGCACGGCCCGCACGCGTTGGACCAGGAGCAGGGGAAGAACGCGACCGACGACGTCGAATCTCGCTTGGCTTCTGCAGAACAAGAAGCGAACACACCTGACATGCAAAACGCCTTCGAAGAAGACAAGAACTTCCCGATCCCCGCACGCCACGGTCGCACGGCCGCAGTGGCTGTCTACTGGGCTGGGGAACTGGTGTTCGAAACATTGGTGGCCCCTGGCACCTCGCGGCGGGAGGTTCTGCACGCGGTGGGCCGAAAGCTCGCTCTCGGTCCGTCACGCCCACGCGCGCTCGGTACGACGGCCTTCATGGTCGCGTCAGTGGAACCCGGCTGCCACGGGTACGCGTACGTCGTCTCGCTCGCTACCGAGGCAGAAGGGCTTCGATAGAAACCTGAGCCTTTTTTCGGAGCCCAGATTCGCGACCGATGGACGCGCGATCGCGCGATGGCCTATGCGGGGCGCCTTCTATTTCAGCCGCCGCCGCAGCCCTCCTGGTTCGGCATTCCGGAAGTCGCCCCGGTTCCGCCCTCGCGCAGAAAGTTCAGAACTTCGTCCTGGAGCTACACGATGCCCTCAAGGGCATCGCGGTGTGGTGCGCGACGGACGGGAGCGGGCAGACCTATCTTTATGCGTACGACGCGGACTCATGCAGCCGATCACGAGCTTCCCGGTCGATGACGCCGAATCGGCGCGCGCGTTCCTTTCGGGAGTAGCTCGGAGCAACGCCCGCTGACGCGGCCTCGCGCAGAATGCGACTTCAGGAGGTCGAATGTCGCTTGGCTTCCGAAGAACAAGAAGCGAAACAGTATGGTAAGGAGAACGACCATGAAGACGTACGGTGCAAGACGTCGGGAGACGCTCAGCTGCCACTGGGGCTGCTGCGGGGGCGCGCTTCGCCGCGCAAACCGAGGGACGTGCAGCAGTCATCAAGCCGCCCGCGCAGCGCGTCGACGCGCCCGGCGAGACGCAAGGCGAGACGCCTTGCTGCGGGCCCAAGAGTAGTCACCGGGGGCACCCCATCATCGGTGCTTGCCGCGCGTCCTGATGAGCCATCGCTTGCCAGTAGCAGCGCGGGCAAAGGTCCATCGACGCGCTGGTCTGCAGCCCAGCGGCGGCGCTCACCAAGCCGATCAATGGATCTCGCTTGTAGGGCGTTCATGCGGGTTCGGCGCAGGCCGACCCACCCCGCGTATGACCAGGGCAACAACCGTAAGGTAGCTCGAGGCGTTCGGTCACGCCTGTCGTCCGCGCAAAGGCCTCTGGCCAAGGCCGAGTCGTAGTGAGGCGGTCGAACCCAGCGTTTCGAACTGCTGCTTTCTCCCCTATGCGGACACCTCGAAGTAGACACTGTCCATCGAAAGGAATGCAAGCTCATGTCTGATCTCTCCGTGCCCCTTGAGTACTTCGCCAAGCGCGCGAAGCGCCTTCGATCTTGTGTGCAGGCGTGCGACCATCTTGCCGTTAGCCGCGTACGTGCTGTCTTCACGGATGCCTCCGCGATGAGCGATCCCGAACTCGCGGCCGACTTCGGCCTCATGCGCGCGCAGCACGTTGTCGCCGTCGAGCACGGCTTTCCCAACTGGAAGGCGCTCACGGAATCGAGCGAGATCGAAGCCCGGCTCGCGATCACGATGGCACGGCTCCCAGAGCTCAACGACTTTGGCATCGGAATCGGTGGCTGGGACCGCGACAAGTCTGCCGAGCAGCAGTCCGCGATTCTTGCCCGCAACCGCGAGACCCTACGCGCAAGCGCGACCGCCGTCGCGAACACGGTGTCGTGGCTGCGCGAGCGCGTCACTCCGACGCGCGCGGCCAATGAGCGACGCACGAGCTACGGCATCAAGCATGTGGCCGAGCAGGACCTCGGCTACGTCACGAACGGCGTGTTTGTTGCCGCCGCGATCATTGCTGGCTATCGACACGAGCTCATCCCCGGATCGCCGAACGTGCGGTTCGGCATGAGCGAGAAGTCCCTGGAGGACATCGCGGTAGAGGGCAGGTTTCCAGAGCGAACGCTCAGGCGGTTCATGCCGCGCGCAATCGACGTGCTCGCGAAGCGCGGGATTCGGGCATCCCCCGTAGGCCGCTCTGGGGTCGAGCTGGCATGGCTCGACGACGGCGACGTCCGCACGCTCCGCATCGGCACCGCCGCGACCAGCCCGTTCATCGTACGCCTCCACGTGGATCACTACTCACTCATGGTCTCGACAAGGGTCGCGAAATTACTGGGTGTGACGGGCGGCCACTACGCGCAAGCCTGTCCGACTCGCCCGAAGGGGGAGATCAGCGTCCTGCCGGATGAGGTGGATTCTGCACTGGAGGGGGCGCTCACCTTCGACGCGCGCACGGATGCAGAGCCAGCACCGCCCTTCGAGGTTGCTGGCTACGACGGTTGGTCGTACGTCTGGTCCGAGCGTGCCGCAGATCGCTATGCCTCGCGGCACCATGCGCCCGCATCTGCGTAGCGCTCGCACAACCACGAACGTCTCCGTCTTGCAGTGAGCGCCGCAGGGGCGCACTACGCCGCGCGAACCGAGGGACGTGCAGCAGCAAGGCTACGGAGCGTAAGGCGCGCAGGCGGGCGCGCCGAGAAGCGAGGAGGGACGTGCTGATGAGGGCACTCGAGTAGCGAGTCTGGTGCGCCAAAAGGAGCATCCTAACGCTCGTCACCTCGCGCTCGCTCACACGGGACGTTCGACCTACGAGCCGTGGCATACTCTCTGTGCGATGCGCTCGGCGCTCCACACCGTTGTATTTCTGATGCTAGCAAGTGCCTGCGTCAGCACCCAGCTCGCTTCGGCCCGGCTCGCGCCGATGCTTTCGCGGGGCGGGGCTTACTGAATGTCCAAGCCATGCGCTCGGGCACGGGCCGCAGGTTTGCGCCCAGGCGCATGTGAACAACGCCGCACAAGGCTGAATCAGCCATTCACTCCGCGAATCAACTTGCCTGCAGGCAAATCCGATGGCTGAGTGGGCTCATGAACATCAACGAAAGCCAGAGCCTCCGGGCCAAACTCCAGGCCGTGTACCAAATCCAGGCACGTGAAACCGAGCTGCTTGGAGAGCTTGATCGCATCCTGAACGACCTCGAAAAATGCTTCGCAGAGCGAGTCTTCCTCGTGCAAGAGTTCGGTCCGGAGGCGAACATGCAGGGCTCTGAGGCCGCAGCGCAGAGCGAGCCGAAGGACGACTAATCTAAGCGAGGCCTGAGCCAAGCCTGGGTGCACCGCACTGCAGGCGCACGCGAAGTTCGGACCGGGTTCGGCGTCGAAGCGCCTGTCGTCAGCTGCGAACATTTGTAAAGGTACAACGTGTATCTGGAGAATTTTCAGCGTTGGCGTCGGGGATGCGTCGGCGTCGATCCGCTCTGGCTACTTCGCGGCGGGCCGCCAGGTTGCAGCGCGCGATACCGGCCACGGTCAACCGCTTGTACGCCATCGCCGTCACGGCAGAGCTTGCCCACCGTCGCCCGAATAGTCTGCGCTCCTACGCTCGGCAGGGCGCGATAGAGGTCCGGCAACCCGAAGACTCGATGCGGGTTCGCTGCGAAGAGCTGCCGCATACGAGAGGTTGCCGTGTGCGACATAGATGCTGCGCTGCTTGATTCGTTCGACGACGCTTGCGTGCGAACTTGGCTCAACAGATGTTGCGTAATAGCCACGAGGTTTGCACAGACTCGGGTTCTGTCCTCCGCCGTGACTTGAGGATGGGCGCTGAGGATTTGCAGCGAATCAGAGACGAGGCGTGCGATTTCTTCGGCGTTCATGATGACGCAGCATGACTGACTGAATGTAGCATCGTCAAGCGGATTGCGTCATTTGCAACATGTCGTCGCCGGCCACTTTCCGAGGGCACACCTCTGCTGCCATCGTCTATCTCGCGTGTGAGTCTACGCCAAGTCGAGCACGCCTTTTGTGGCAGTTCTTCGTACCCGTGTTTGGCGGGCGCGCGCTGAGCGGAACAAACACTCAGAATCGACAATCCTAACCGTTCTTCTTACTTGCTGGTTCCCCAGAAGGAAGAGTGGATGTGTCCTGCACAGGGAGAACAACGTGACCGAACAGCAAGCGATCGAAGCGGCCCGCGACGGACGCGACTGGGCAGGCCTATCTCTACCTCGACGCCGCCAAGGCCTACCTGTCGGGGGTCACGCGAAGCCGCGCAAACCGCTGAGAGGCGCAGGCGAGGAATGCGATCGAGAAGTCGAATCTCGGTTGGCTTCTGCGGGATCAGAAGCGATGGTTCAGCACATGAAGACGCTTCGAAGACCGTAAGACCTCGCCCTATCAGCGTTCATGGGACACTCGTCGAAGGGAGCACGAACGTAGCCCAGTCAGCCGGGCTCCTGAGAGCATGGGCCCCGGCGATCCGCAGTCACCGGCTTGAGCATGGAAGGGTAAGGAGCGGCCACAATGAGAACGTACGGTGCAACGCGTCGGGAGACGCTCAGCTGCCACCGGGGATGCTGCGGGGGCGCACTTCGCCGCGCAAACCACGGGACCTGTAGCAGCAAGGCTGCAGCGCGTAAGGCGCGCAGACGCGCGCGGAGGGAGGCGAAGGCTGACGCAGAGCTAACCTTTCAGGCCGCGCCGACCTTGCGGGACTGACGCCTACAGCTCGATCACTTTCCGTTGACCTGTGAGCACGCCTTACTGTGTGCTTGCGCCGTATCCCGTCGATTCGGCGATGCTCTTTGACGGGCGCCCCAACGTAGGCGGCCAAAAGACCCCCCCGGAAACGCCTTGTGCGCCCGACCTCCCCAGGCGGGACGGCGGCGTTGCTGCGGGGGTAGAGAACGTGGCCCGAAGACGTCGCTCGCGCAACACGGCGCGGGCTGAGCGTTCGTCACGCGGCGTAGGCGCCCGCACAAGCCGCGCGCCACCGCCTCCGCCCATCGGGCCAAACCCCAGCGGAAAGAGGCGACAAGGCGCCCACGTGCGCCCCGTTCGCGCTTCGCAGCGGCGCTCACGATTTTCGCCTTCGCACAGCGAGGGCATCTGGAGGATGGAATGTTCGGTCTCGGATGGAATGTACAAACGCTCACGCTTCCGAAAGGGGGCAGTCATGTGCCCAAGCAGACGCGGCCGCTTGAGGGCGCACCCCAGCAGCACCCAGGGTTGTCGCGCGCCCCGGCGTGCATGCACGACGATGCGCATGCCAGCGACACGTCGCCGCATGGCGGGCCGACCTCGGACAAGGCCGATGCCAAGTATCTGCACCGCTGGGCGCTCGTAGGCGGCATCTGCCCGGCGTTCGCGTTCGACGCAGAGGGCAGGCCCATCACGATCAGCTTCTCGGCGCTGCGGACTGACTTGCTGTTGCTCGACCCGCGCACACTCGATGTGCTCGACTCGCTGCCCCTTCCGCGCCGCAAGGGGACGATCAAGAAGGTCTTGCGCGCAGGCCTGGACGAAGTGTTTCGCGACA
>JBBSJC010000041.1:0-26086 GCA_038257655.1 Polyangiales bacterium
GCTTTGCCTTCAGCTTTGCCTTCTTGCTTGAGTCGTTCGGCGGTGGTCATGGCCAAGTCCTTGAGCGTGGGAGCGTGGGCTTGTTCGAGCATGTCGCGAATGCGGCTAGGAAGCACATCGGCGACGAGGAAAGCGTACCAGAAGAGGGTGGGCGCGTGTTGGTTGAGGTCATGGTCATGCTCTAGTTCTTGCAGCGTTTCTATCCATTCATTGAGCTCTTGCAGCAGGTCTTGAGCCCTGCGTGCCCGCTGCAGCATGAAGAGCACCAGGCGCACGAAGGCATTGGCGTTTGCTCGTTCGATGAGCTCGCTGGAGCTCTGACTTGTGAGATCGTCTACGAGAATCTCGAAGTCGAGCAGGTGCGGCGCAAGAGCCTTTTGCTGTAGGTCGTCGAGGGCGTACAGAGACGCGAACCTTACTGTTGGCTGGAGTCGGCGATCTCCGTGGTACAGCACGAACGGTAGAACAGGCGGCAAGCGCTTGAGGTTCGGTTCGTCTCTGCGCACGCGGTCGAGCACGCGCACCATGTACTTGAGCAAGCGTAAGGGCATCCACGCATCGAAGGTGCTCTGATGCTCGAAGATCAAGTGGATGAATAGCTCTCGCGTCTCGCCATCAGCGGCAGCGAGGGGCAGCTTGATGAGCAGGTCGCTCTGCGAACCGCGCAGCTCCTCGTCGATGAAATCACCGGGCAGCACTTGAAGCCGCGCGAAGTCGGCGAGGCGCACGATGTTGGAAGGTAAGATCGCGCGTAGCTCAGCTTCTGCGTGGCGAGGCTGCGAAAAGGTAAACTTGAACAACGCGTCGTGCGGGCGCGTAGCATCGAGGCCTTGCAGCGGATTCGGAGGTTCGCGTTCGTCGGGCACTGCAAGGGAGTAGCAGGGGCGGCTGCGGGGAGAGCGCGAATCACCCCACCCCAGTGGGGAAATCTCGCCGCCTTTAGCAATCCTCCGTGCTCGTCCTGCGGCGCTTCAGTCGACGCGTACGACGTCTTCGGCACTGTCGGCGCTCAACACGCGCTCCCTTGTGCTCTCGCCGAAGTTCAACCAGCAGATTGCACACGGCGCGACCGACCAGGCGCACCGAGTCTTTCCAGGACCCGGTGGCCGGCGGAAGCCGTTTCCTTGAAGTCGCTGTGACGTTGCTCAGCACGCGGCTGTTTACTGTTGCAATAGCCTCGCACGCGCGATGTTTGGCGCTAGCTTCGAGGCCGCGAGCCAGCTTGGACTTCGCAAAAAGGAATTTCCCCCATGAAGAAGTGGTTGCCCGCTCTGGGCTTCTTGTTTTCGATGTTGTCTTTCGCCGCCGTGGCTCCCTCAACCGCGCAGGCGGAGCTGCTCTGCCGCTGCGCCTACCCCTCGCTCGAGACGAGCATGTGCAGTGATGATCTGACGGCGCGCGTCTTCATCCAAGGCGGCTACACGGATGGAAAGACCGGCAACAACGTGTACGTTGCGCGCGTGCAGCGGGTCTTCATGGGCCAGGCGGCACGTCGGTATATCAGCATCGAGGCACCTGCGAGCTGTGGCTTCGAGTTCAACCGCGGCTCCTATGTCGTCTCGCTGAATGCAGGCGAGCGAGCTGACTATACGAGTTTTGCGTGCAGCAGCTTCGTAGCCCCCTACGCTTCGCTCGACCGCGAGCAACGTCGCATCCTCAGCAACCCCTTCTGTCCGCCGACCTGCGACGATGTGACTTGCGATGAGGGTAGCACCTGCGAATTGCAGGAAGTGCAGTGCATCCGGGCGCCCTGTCCGCCCGTGCCCGTGTGCGTGCCGAGCTACCCGACCTGCGCCAACGTGCGCTGCGGTGGCGGCCAGGTCTGCGAGATGCAGGAAGTGCAGTGCATTCGGGCGCCGTGCCCGCCCATGCCCGTGTGCGTCGACGCGCAGGACACTTGCTACGATTACAGCGGTCAGGACCTGGGGCTGTGCAAGGTGGGCCTCGGTTGGGCCGTCCTCGATGGTGAGTGCAGCTACCTCGGCGGCTGCATTTCGGAGCGGCCGTTCTACCCGTCGCGCGAGGCGTGCCAGGCGAACTGCGCCGTGTCGGAAAACGGCATGTGCTACCAGTTCCAGGAAGCCAACCCGGCCGCGTTTGTGAACCGTCCTTGCCAGGATGGCCTCACATGCCAGTCGGATAGCGGCTACATCGGCTTCAACTCGGTGAAGTACTGCAGGTAAGGTGGCGTTGCTGCCAAGCCGCGTGATCCGCAGGTTTGCGTGACGGGAGTCGCGACTCAGTTCGGGCATGGCGTGCTGCGCGAGTCGCTCTGCCATGACCTTACGGTCGTCGGCTCATTACTCGTAGCGGCGCCCTTGAGCACGAAGTGCTGTGCATGCCGCGATGATGCGAGCCGGAAGAGCAATCGCTCATTCGCATAGCGCAGGAGCAGGAGCTGAAAGTCGTCGCCCCGCTCGTGCTCGAGGTGAAGCAGTCGTGCACGTACAGACGCTCCGATATTCTTAGGTGGAGATTTCGTCATGCGAGTGCCTCGAGGTATGGTCGCATGAAGGTGTAGATGCGGTCAGCGCGAGCCGCCTCCACGAGCGCGTCGATGCTGCCCTTCTTGGTTCGCAGATAGTCCTTGAGGGCGGCGAGCGCGAGCTCGAGCCCTACGTGACGCCTGAAACGAAAGCAGTCAGCGACCGTCTTGGCCGGCGTCGTGACTCGCACCTTCACACCTTCGATCACGCGCGACTCGACACCGTGCTTTCGTGCGGCACCGCTTGCGCGAACGACTTCGAGTCGCGGATAGGAGATCCGAGGCAGACGCGCGTGCCGGTCGATGAGCACCCAAACCGCGTGCGGCACTTCGCTGGTCAGCCCGTGCATTTGGAGTGCGCTGACAAGGCACACCACAGCTTGTGGGAGCCTCTTTTGCACTTCTGCGAGCGAACTCAGCTCGGTCACGGGTGCGTCCGCCAAACGGTACAGTCCGCGGTCGACCTGTTCGAGGATCCCGCGTTCACAGAGTCGCTTCAGATATGCACGGGGAATCTCGGCCTTATCGAGGTCGCGCGCGCGCACCGGCCCCTTGCGGGCAAGCCGGATCAGCGCGTCGAGCTTGTTTGAGGCGGCGGTGGGCATGATACGTATCGATGTCCGGAAAATCTATTGACCGACATTTCGTATCATTGCAGGTGCGCTGCTCCAGTCGAGGGTTCTTTCGACCTCGCGCCCCGTGCGACCTGTGTCAACGAAACTGAGGGAAGCTCAGTTTGCGACGGGGCCTGGTTAAGGACTTGGAGGCCATGGCAAACGCGCAGGCGGCATAAGACAAGCTCGACGCGAAGCTCACGGTTCGAGCTTCATCGCGTTGTTTGTTTCGCCTTGGCCGTGCGCATGGTGCCCCCTCCGGTCGTTTGCCCCGCACGCACGCCGAGCGGCTTGCGGTGCGACCTGCACCTCCGCTTGCACACACCACGGGATGCAATATGTCATCCCTCCCGCGATCACCCTTGATCCACCCCGTGCCTGTGGCGACTATGGCTAACACCGGGCAGGCGGCGCAGTCGCACTTGGGGAGCCCGGCATTCGACAAGTTCCGTCGGCAACGCGGCTGCGGCTGCAGCACGCGTGGGTGGCGAGCTCCATGGAGAGATCATGAAAGCAACCGAGCTCGCCAAACAACTTGATACGGACTTTCGCGGCACCTGCGCGCGGCTCGATAGCGATGAACCGTGGTTCGGGCGCTTTACCTTGCGCGTCGAGAACGATTTACGTCCGTATAAGCTTGGTCAACGTCGGGTAGTCGATGAGCGCATCCTCGATTGGCGGCATCCACTGGCTCGCGCCTATTATGATGCTTCGCCCGGTGACGAGTTCGAGCTCGACACGCCTGGCTTTGCGGGCCTCTCGGGCGTGGTGGACAGTTTAGCCGCCATTACCTCACGTGCGCGTACGGTGCGGCGTGTGGACCTGCGCACGCTAGACGGTAAGGTATCGGTCGTTGCCAACGACCAAGGCTTCCACGTGCCGGAGGGCGAGCGTCGTCAGACTACGCAGGTAGACGGGCTGCCGGATGTGCTTGCGCTCCTCACGCCTGCACAATACCGGCTGATTACGGCGAGCCGCGGCAATCCGGTGATCATCCAGGGCCGCGCAGGCTCAGGCAAGACCACGGTCGCACTCTACCGGGTGGCGTGGCTCACCTTTGCAGACGAGGATGCGCGCGAGCCTCCCGTCGATGCCTCGAAGGTGCTGATCGTGATGTTCAACAAAGCGTTGAGCAGCTTTGTGCGCACGGCGCTCGCGCCGCTCAAGCTCGAAGCCGCCCAGCTCGACACCTTTCACAGCTGGGCACTGAATGAGGTCAGGCGATCTTACCGTGGTCTGATTGAGATCGACACGAGCGACAGGCCCGGTCGCGCGAAGGCATCGATGCTGAAAAAGCAGATGGGCCTATTGCGAGCGCTCGAAGCCTTTGTGCAAAAGCAGACGCGGACACTCGAAGCCTGGCTCGTAGAAAAGCTCGCACCTTATGGCGCCGCGGCCTGGATGAAGCGCTACCAAGCGCTCGATACCCCCGTGGTACGACGCTTGATCGCCCTGCGCGCCGAAGCACTCAAGTTGCGCGACGCGGCGGAAGGCAGCGACCAACAACGCCTCACGCAGGTGCATGCCGTGCTCAACCAGGGCGTAGCGCGCATGACGCAGTACAAGGAAGAACTGCTCAAGCTACTTAGTGACCAGACCTTACTCAGCACGCACCTGCCGCAAGCGTCAGCGAAGGATATTGCTGCGCTAAGCGCGTTTCAAGATGCCATGCAGGGCGACGGAGGAACCGATCGCAGACCGGGTACTAAGGTTGCGTTCGAGGACCTGGCCCTATTACTACGCCTGATTCAGCTCAAGCACGGCGGCTACCCGGACCACACACGCGATGACGAAGTCCGCGTATACGATCACCTGGTGGTAGACGAAGCCCAAGACTTCGGCGCCGTGGAGCTGACCGCGTTGCTGGCCTCTGTTCGGTCGCGCACCGGAGTTACCATCGTCGGCGACGTGAATCAGAAGATCGTGCCCGATGCCGACTTCATTGGCTGGGATGCCCTGGCCAAAGAGCTCGGTGTGACCGGAGCGCAGGTGGCGCGACTAGAAGTGGCGCATCGATCTACCCAGCCGATTATGAATGTGGCTGACAGTATTCTGGGGGAGCAGAGCGAGGGGGGTAGACCGGGTGCGAAGCCGACGCTGACGAAAGCGCAGAGCGAAGAAGCTCTTTTGCGGCGCATCGCGGAGCTTGCACGTGCGGATTACGAAGAGAACCGAGCGGCGCACGTGTGCATCGTGTGTCGCAATGCCAGTGATGCAGCGCAACTCCACAAGGAGCTGGCTCAGGAATTGGGGGAGTTGGGCGCGCCGGTGCGGCTAGGGCACAATAAGAGTTTCGAGTTCGGGCCGGGTATTACGGTAAGTAGTTCGCGGCAGGTTAAGGGGTTGGAGTTCGATTCGGTGATCGTGGTCGAGGCTTCGGAGAAGAACTATCCCGCTACTACGGATGGGAAGCGGGCTCTGTATATGGTGACTACGCGGGCTAAGGAGACGCTGCAGTTCGTGGGGGCGCATGAGCCGTCGAGCTTATTGGCGGAGGCGCTCCGGGTGGGGTGGATCGATGTGGTGTCGCGGGCGACGGTGCCGCCGGTGATGTTTACGGCGGATGATGACGAGCCGTTTTGAGCGCGCATGGCGAACCTCCAACGCGAACCAAACAAGCAGGCGGAAGCACCGTGACCCATCACACCTCCAGTACCCCACTCACTAAGCACCATGTCGAGCAGCTACGCGACAAGCTGCTCGATCTGAGCAACCGTAATCCGCTCCTTAACTTCAACCACACGCCGCGCTCGCGCACCCACGTCCGCATCATCGACGAAGTGCCCGATTTCCTGTTCGCCGCGCTGGCTGAAGGCAGGGAGCTCGCGTTTCAGTCGCTTGGCGTCGAGCCAGACCCTGACTGTGCAGAGGGTGAGCGGCGCGCGGTCCTCGCACCGGAAGCTGCGGCCCACAATGCGGGTTACGATGCGTCTTACGATTTGCCCGAGTTGGGAGCCGAGCCGCACGCGCGCCACGCTGACCGTTTCGTGCAGACGTTGCTGTTCGAGGAAGCGATGGAGCGCAAGCTCGGCGGCATTCGTAAGGAGTGCGGTGCGGCGCTGCATCAGGGCAAGTCGGTGCTGTTCGTCGCCGAGAAGATGGCGGCACTCGAGGTCGTACAGAATCGCCTGATGGATGCTGGGCTAGGGGATTTCTGCCTAGAGCTTCACTCTACGCATGCCAAGAAGACGGCGGTCCTCGATCGAGTCCGTAGGCGCATGCCGCGGAGAGCTTGATCGCGGATGCGTTCGCACGCGAGCCGGTGCTGACCGAGTACGCGGGCCTTCAGGTCGACCAAGCGCGGCGCCGGTTCCGTGAGCTGGACGAGCAGCTCGCGGTCCTCGAACGTCAAGAGGTCGCCGCGCACCTTTGTGCGCGCAAGCCGCCGTCCGGGATTGGCACTGGCCCCCGTCAGGAGTGGACCGAGCGGGCGCTGATCGATAACGAGCTCGCAAAGAAGATGCGGCATGTGCCGATACGTCAACTGGTAGCGCGGGCCGGAGGTGCCCTGCAGGCCCTTACACCCTGCTTCCTCATGTCGCCGATCTCGGTGGCACAGTATCTCCCTCCCGGCGGGATGAAGTTCGATCTGTTGGTGATCGACGAGGCATCTCAGATGCGTGTAGAGGACGCGATCGGCGCGTTGAGCCGCGCCAAGCAAGTCGTCATCGTCGGTGACCCGAAGCAGCTTCCGCCTTCGAGCTTCTTTCAGAGCTCCGGAACGGAGGAGGACGAGGAGAGCGAGAGCGAAGTTGACGAGCCGCTTTCTGCGGAGTCTGTCTTGGATTGCGCTCTTACGGCCTTTCAGCCCTCGCGCGACCTGCGCTGGCACTATCGCTCCAAGCACGAAAGCCTGATCGCGTTCTCGAATCACCACTTCTACGACAATCGTCTGCAGATCTTTCCATCCCCCGAACCAAACAACGCTGCGCTTGGCGTCAAGCTGCGCGTCGTGCGTGGCACCTTCCAGTCATCGATCAATGAGGTCGAAGCGCGCGAGGTAGCGGAATCGGCTGTCCGCTTCATGGAAGAGCAGGAGCGTGTGATCGTGCTTTCGAGCATGACGGCGAACGACATCATTGCTGCCGAGAACAGCAGCCTCGGCGTCCGCGCGCTGAAAGCTTACCTGCAATACGCAAAGGATGGCCTTCTGGAGGGCGGCCAGACGAGTGCTCGCGCGCCAGATAGCCCGTTCGAAGAGCAAGTCATCGAAGTCTTGAGTAGTGCCGGTTACGAAGCCGTGCCTCAAGTCGGCGTTCGCGGCTTCTTCATCGACATCGGCATCAAGCATCCGAGCTATCCGCATGGCTACCTCTGCGGCGTAGAATGCGACGGCGCCAGCTACCACAGCAGCCGAACAGCTCGCGACCGTGACAGGCTTCGCGAAGACATCCTGAAACGCCTCGGCTGGAGGCTTGTGCGTATCTGGAGCACCGACTGGTTCGCCGATCCGCGGGGAGGACGCGCGCGCCTCGTAGCCAAGCTCGATGAGATACGCGGTGCGTTGGTTGATCGCGATGACCCGCTGCGGGTCGCGGGGGAGTAGGCATGTGTGTGGCAGCCTAGCTTAGCTAGTCGGAGCGTCGTGTCCGGATATATCCGCTGTCCATTAGTAATGGACGGCGCCGAATTCTGGACATGAATGGAATTCTTTCCGTGTCACCTGCCTGGCGCATTTAGCCCATGCTCGAATGCCCTCAGCATGTTTTCGACGCGAGCGTCCGGTTCTTCTCCTGTGTATCTGGCCTCGCGCGCCATGACAGAGGGCCAGGAGCGTTGTGCATCGGACATGATGGTCAGAAACCTGGCCACGTGCTTGCGATGGGACACCGCAGCGATCTGCGCAACACTCAGACCTACGAAGAACGGGCTCTGCTGATCGTATTGCAGCTGCGCAGCGCCGACGGGGTGGGTGGGGTCCCAACGGCAGTCATCATCGGCGGGCAAACCGTGCTCCAAAATCATCGCCAGATCTCCTAGGTCTTTGCGCCGCTCCTGTGAACGCTCGAGCCATGCCACCATCTTCAGCACAACGAGCGAAGCGAGGCTTGCCACTTGAATGGTTTCTGCCGAGCCCTGGATGGGTACCGCTAGCGCGTGCTCGAAGGCTAGATCGAATCCAACTAAACTCATTTCGAGCGCATCTCCATCGAGCTGAATCTTACCCGCTTCGATCAACTCGGCGGTGGCCGGCAGCACGTCCGCTTTGAATCCGTCGGGCCCATGCCAACGTTGCAACATGCGCTGATCGCGAATCCAGCCCAGGGGAGTGAGCAATGCGTCGAGGTCTTGCGGCGCGAGGATGATTGCGAGATCGACATCTGCGGTGGCGCGCTCAAGCGTGACGTAATGACCTACTGCCGCTGCTCCGATAACGACGCTCTTCACGTCAGGAGCGTGTCGTTTCAACGCGATCAGCGCCTTCGCTTGAGCCGACGTGATGGGTAAGGTCATATGCCCGAATCGTGGGTTGAAAGGTAGCGCTGAAAAATCTCAGCACCTGCTTCGCGCGCTCGATCGTGAGCTTCGTTCAAAAGATCGGCATAGACCAACAACGGGTGTACTACTTCGGGATTTGGCGACTCGAACGCGAGCGGTCCGATTGCACGCATCAAGGCTACGTTGCCATCGGGATCGGGCACGAGGGGGAGCTTTTGCGCCAAGGTCATGCTGCCGTCCCGCAGGTAAATAATGGTGCGATCGCCACGGTAGTATTTCGTGAGCCGCTGAGCGGCTGCTCCACCGCCCCAGCGCCATTCTCCCATAGCGTTGAGTCGCGGTATCAGCTCTGCTTCGAGTTGTTTTGCGTCTTGATGCTTGCTGCGAAAGCGACCGACCATGAAGCCCGAAACAATATGCGGAAAAGCGAACAGAAACATATCGAGTGCCTGCTTCCAGCCTCCCCGTGCCCAACGCAAATTCCCGCGGCTCTTTAACAACGTGCCACTCGCCAGGAGCTTCGCCCGCATATCTGCTGCGGTCTGAGGACTTACGCTGCCCGCAGCTTCAGCTAGGGCTCTCGTGGTCGCATGCACAAGCTCAGGATTTGCGAGCAGGGCGAACAACACTTTGAATGCCGGCGCCCGCATGCCTCGATCAGCAGGCGTGCGGATGAGAGGGCGACGTCCTTGAACGTACGCCAGAAACTGTTCTCCGATCCGCAAGTGGCAATTGCCTGCCAAGTCCACGAAATTGATCTTCTCCCGTACGAAGAGCTCGCCTAGCTCTGCGCCCACCAGCGGTGCGAGCACAAGCAGTCCTGGGTGGCGCTGCCCTACGTGCACCAAGCGCTCGGCTACCTCGCGGCTCAGGTGTGAAAGCTTTAACTCAACCGGCAACTCGACCTCGCCTGATGCCGTGGTGAGCGCAATCATCTCGTCGATATCCGCGGTCACACTCGGCACCAGCCGCGCTTTCTTGACGAACGGCAAACGCCTCAGCTGCACGAAATACGGACGAATTTGAACGAAGCGGCTGTCCACTTAATGATTCTGTCCATTAGTAATGGACATGTCAATATGCTGGACAAGGAGGACTTCATCCGCCGGTCGTGCAAAGCCGTCGATTTGTGAGACGCTACCCCCGCGTCCATCCCGACCTACGACCGCGTGATCGAACCACTGCTTCGATTCCTGGGTGAGCAGTCCGAACCAGTCTCCACCGGCGAGGTCTACCGCGCGCTCGCCGAGCGTCTGCACCTCTCGGAGGAGGAGCAGCAGCAACTGCTCCCGAGTCGACAGCAGCGCCGCGCTGACCCGTTACGCCGCCTTCACGCTTACCTTTAGCTTGAGACCTGCAGCACGCACTTCGTCTTGCAATGCGAGCGCGACGAACTGCCAGTCCGCATAGCCCAGCAACTTGGCCCAGGCAGCTGCGCGATCGAGGCTTACTCTTCGTCGCCCCTTTTCGATGTCGCACAGATTGCCGCGCGCGATGCCCAAGCGCGCCGCGAATGCCGTGAGTGACTGCTCTTCACCCATACGGATAGCCTCCAGAAAACCGCCGAGGCTGAGTGGCTGTCCCATCAGCTCTTCAAGCAGTGGGCGCGCCTTGACGGAAGGGGCGCGCCGTTTCGTCGCTGTCTTCTTGAGTGCCATACCCTGCCTCAGTACTCGTGATGGTTGATCTCGATCACTTCCACGCCCACCACGCGCTCACGGACGATGCCGTAGACTGCGCGCCAGCTTCGATTGAGCCGTATAGAGCGTTGTCCGGCACGATCGCCGTGCAGCGGCTCGTCGTGGTAGCCTGGGACTTTGCGTACTTCGTCGAGCCCCCGTAGCTCTACGGCTTCCATCCACGCCGCGAGGGCCACGATAATGTGCCGCGGGAGCTTGCGGAGACTCTTCTCTGCTGGCTTCGAAATCCTGACGTCGCGAATCACGGAGCATCTTCCTTTTGTACTCATGTTTTGAGTACATGTCAACGCCGGCCATTGACGCATCGTGGACTCAGGTGCAGATGCGCGGATTGGGGGCTGACTGCAATGTCGTCAGCGTTACGAGTTGGGGTGGTTTTAGGGATGGAGCACACGCTTTACGACCTCAGGATGAGCAGCAGCCCGTCTATCCTGGCAGGAGCTTCTTACGGTCGCATCCGGGTGCGCTGACGGATCAAGAGGTGGCAGACATCGCGACCGTCCATCGCGATGCTCGGCTGCGTTCACTCGAGAAGCAGCCTCAGGTGGTCGGTAGCGAACTGGCCGTTGTGGACAAGCAGAGCCCGGATGAGCGTATCGATGCCGCTTTGGTTGAGCTTCGGGAGCAGACTGCGTCCGAGCTGCTCGATTTGATCATGGAGCAGACGCCTGTGTTCTTCGAACAGCTCGTGCTCGATCTGCTGCACGCGCTCGGCTACGGCACCAGTCGTTCGGACCTTTCGCGCGTGGGTACGAGCGGAGACGGTGGCATCGACGGCATTATATCGCTCGATCGGCTGGGTCTCGAAAAGGTATACATTCAGGCCAAGCGTTGGCACGGCAACGTAGGCCGCCCGGATGTGCAGGCTTTGGCTCGGATTAGCGACACGAGACTCGCCTGCGGATCGTCGCCTTCCACCTTCGCCATTCGCGACTGGCTCGACCTCACCGCCTTGGCGCGCTCGGCCTGCACGAGAAAGCCAGTGGGTCGCCCAGGCGCGCAGTCAGGTTGGGAGCAATCGCGCATTCCGCGGCGGTTTGCTGCGCAATCCCGAATGATTACCGGGCACCTGGAGTCGGTTTGGCGGTCCTCGCGGCGCAGGGCCGGCGCAAGCTGCAACGTATCGTTGAATCACGCCGCACTGGAATATCGATATTCATACTGATATACAAATATGCGTGGACCACACGGCAAAGCCGCATGAGCGGGACTGGGACGCACTCCGTATCGAGATTGGCGCGAAAGTGCGTGCTCTGCGCGCCGCGCGTCGCTGGACGCAGGCCGAGCTCGCGCAACGGCTTTCGCTGTCGCAGGCCAGGCTGAGTGAGATCGAGCGCGGCAAGGGGTCGTTCAGCGCGGAGCATCTGCTCGAGATCTTCAAGCTGTTCAACGTGGACGCGAGCCACTTTGCGTCGTCGCCAGCTAACCCTATCGACCAGCTTCAGAACGCGCTGGCTCGCTTGGGGGCTGTGCATTTGGTCGAGAGCGAGAGCGTGCTGCCGAGCGATCGCGTGCTCGAGGTTAATGCGGTCGTGCGCGAGGTGCTCGTCGATGCGCGCCACCCACGCCTTGTGACGGCCCTTGCGCCCGTATTGGTCGCTCGTCCTGACGAGGTGCAGCTCGACCTGGTGAGCGGACAACTCGCCGCGCTCGGCCTGCAGCACAGGTTAGGGTGGGTGGTCGACAACACGCTCGCCAGTCTGGCTCTGCTCGACGCAGCTCAGGTATCGAAGGAGCGAGCGCGTGCGTATCGCCGGGCGGAGGTGGTGCTGAAGTCGTGGCTCACGAGGATGCTTTCACGCCCACGCAAAACGGCAGCACGCGACGTGCTCGACCCCACGATTCGCAGCGAGCAGACGCTAGCTCGGGTTGAGCGCGCCAGCTCGCCCATCTCCAAGCGTTGGGGAGTACTCAGTGTGCTAGCACCGAAGGACTTCGCAAAAGCGATCGAGGCGGCGGATGAAGCAGCTTAGCCAGTTCTTGATGGACATCGACAAGCAGTGGCGGCCGTTCGAGTCGCAGCGACAAGTGCTCGCCATCATCGGTTCCGGCGCGCTGATGCTGCAGTCGGACTACGAGCGCGGCACCAAGGATGGAGACGTTCTGCAGACCGCCGGGCTAAGCGACGCCGTGAAGGCGCAGCTCCTCGTAATGGCAGGTAAGGGCACAAGTCTTCACCACCGGCATCGGCTCTACGTCGATATCGTGCCTGGTGGCTTGCCGTTTCTACCTCGTCGGCCGATCTGGCATTCGCTCACCGACGTCACGGCGCAGCTTCAGCACTTCGAAGTGCAGGCACTCGATGTGGTGGACGTAGTTGTCAGCAAGCTGAAGCGCTTTCACGCCGACGACAAAGCCGATGTGAGTGCCATGATCGAACGGGGGCTAGTGAGCCACGCGCGACTGGTCGAGCGCTTCAAGGCAGCGGTGGATGTCTGGCAAGATGGTGCCGGCGCCGAGGATCTGCCACGGTACGTTGGCAATCTTCACGAGGTCGAGCGCGACTACCTGCTCGAGGCCGAGTCGGATATCGAGCTGCCGTCTTGGGTGGGGTAGGAGGAGGGATCGGCCTGCACGCGATTGGTTACGGCACAAGCCGCTCGGACCTTGCGCGCGTGGGTAAGAGCGGGGACGGGGGCATCGACGGTATTATATCGCTCGATCGGCTGGGTCTCGAAAAGGTATACATCCAGGCCAAGCGTTGGCAGGGCAACGTAGGCCGTTCGGATGTGCAGGCTTTCTTTCGTGCGCTAGCGGGGCGCAGGGCGAATAAGGGTGTGTTTATTACTACGTCGACCAGGTCATTCGATCCTGTTGAAAGAAGCACCAAGCGGCGTCGAACTCCGCCAGTTGGTCCTGGCTTCCTCTCCAGGCCAGAAGGAAGCGTGCGTGTGCGTCGTGAAGACCGACCAAACGAAGCCGAAGCTGGACAGGAGGTCAGCGGCGCCCCTCGCTTGAATGCGCCAAGGGGTCCCGCTCGACAGGTAACAGGCTGCCGAGGAGCGCCCGTAACGGGGTTCGATGGTCGCTGAACATTGGGGACGCTTCAAGCCTTGCCCGGCCTCTTAGTGGTCACCTTTTTAGCGGCCTTTTTAGCGGCATTCTTGCTGGTCTTCTTAGTGGTCGTCTGGCCTGGACGGTGCTTGACGCAATAGTTACTGTTCGTCAGGCTCGCGTGCTCACATCCATTGCTGATACACTTCATTCGCTAGTTCTCCCTTGTCCCGCTACTATCGTGCCGGACCCTTGTAGGCGCTTGTTCGCGTTCGCATTCGACTGCCGGCTCCACCGCCCCCTGTCTTGGTCACCTTCGGCGCATCGTTCGCCCTTACTCGACCGTGGCTGACGCAGTAGTTGCTATTCTTTGCGCAATCCAGGTCGCAGCGTTCCGCAATGCACCTCATCTGGGCGCCTCCTTTCCGCTCTCCTGAGTTCGGCTCTCCCCTCCGCAGCAGACAACAACAGGCGATTCGCTAGTGGGAGGGCCGGGCCTTCCGCGGGGACCTGGAGGACCAGGCGGGCCTGGCGGACCCATCGGACCGGAAGCTCCTGTGCCTCCCGACGGGCCCGGAGGGCCCTCTCCACCTTGCGCTCCGCGTGGACCCAGCGGAAGGCAATGTTCCTCTGACGCGCGGAGTTTCTCGGGCGTACTTGGACAAAGCTGACCCGGAGTGGCGCTTGCCGGCGAACCGTCTATCACACGCGACAAAATGACGAGCGTGACGGCTATAACCGCCCCGAGTAAAAGGACCTGACTCCATCGGATGAAAGCTGCTTTTCGTGAAGCCACTTCTGTGCCGCTCTGGATTGCCGCTAGCCACGGATTGGCCTGGTCCATAAGAAAATTGATCGAGCGGCCCTTTGCGTCGTCGGCCGTCATGTTGTCAAAAATGGCGAAAATCTCGTCGCGGATACTGGCTGCATCGGGAGGTCGGTCCACTTCGCGCACAAGCAGTGCTAACACTGAGAGCGCCACTGCGACCAAGAGTCCGCCGATGCCAAGCCCGATGAGGAGTCGCTCGATGGCTGGGCTCGCTGGCTCGAGCTTGTGTGTAAATGCGAGTGAGCCCGCAAGGAGCACACCGCAGATCGCCACGGAGCCTTGCGCTTTTGTGTCAAGTCCGCGCAACCACTCCTCGTTGTCCTTGTGACCGAACCTCAGTGCCTCGAATAGCTGCTCTGCAAGCCACTGCTTAGAACTCTGGGGCTCAACGGCGCCCGCCGCCGCCTCGGAATTTTCTGCGCTCTGCTTATCCTCTAGATTGTCGACCATGGTGGCAACCAACTCCCTCTATTTCGCTGCGGGATTTTTGCGTCGGTAACGCGGCGACCTGCCGGGCACGCGTTCCTAGGTTTGGGTCAAGGTGTCTGCTGCACATGTCCGCCCCGCACCAACCCCCACCACTGCTCCGCGACGCGAGTCGCGAACTCCCCATCCTCGATCAACACCCCCAATTCAATATTCCGCTCTTGCCCACGCTCCGTAAAGTTCGCCGACGTCACAAAGGTAAACCTCCCATCCACCACGATGCACTTCGCATGCAAGCTCACCCACGGTGGCCCAGGCAGCGCGGTACGCGGATCGAAGTACACGTCCGGCCGAGCACCGGCGAACGGCCAGTTGCCCTTGTAGAATGCACACACCGCCCGCTCCGCGTATCCCTTCGCCCCCTGCACGGCCTTACTCTCGCCGGGAATATCGATATCAATGAAGATGGTCGTCCGCACCCCGTGATCCACCATCACCCGATGGAGCGGCGCGAAGATGTCCGCTCCGTGGTCAAACCGAAAGCCTGCGATCAACACTTCCTGCCGAGCGTTCTTGAACAGGTCGCTCACAAGCGCCTCGGTCTCACGCGCCGTGGCACCCGCACCCTCGGGTCCCGTCCATACCAGACGCAAATGCGGCGGCGGCCGGTACGTACGCTCCGCGATCGCGACATCGAGGACAGCGCCCAGGCCCTCCGCACCCAAGCCCGCCAGTACCCTCATCAGTGGTTCCGCAAACCGCCCCAGCGCAGCGGCGCGCAGCGCGCCATCCGTAAGCGGAATAGTAAGACGCCCCTCTGCCACAAGCTCGCGCAGCCGCTTAAGATCGGGCAGCGAGAGCATACTCAGACCGGGTGGCGTCTGCTCAATCATGGGCGTTGCGAGAAGAAGGCGAGACCCTCGTCGTGCCCCACCGTGGGAACCACCAACGCCCGATCTAAGTAGCGGTTGAATCGTTCGCAGGAGCACTCGGCGATGAACAGGCAGCCGTGGCAGGCTGCGCCTTCTAGGTGGCGCTCGGCGTGGTCGTCGTGGGGCGAGTGTCCGGCGCAGACGGGGTCGTTTGAGCACAGGCGGCCGAGGTCGTAGGCGCGGCGCAGGTGCTCGGTGATGCGACGGCCCTGCTCGACTAGGCCGCCTAGGGTGCCCTCGGTGCCGGAGCTGCCGGTGGATAGTAAGATGGCGGCCATGGGGGTGTTCAGGTCGGCTGCCGAGGGGCCGCAGTAGATGCGTTCGCGGATGGCGCTGGCGGAGTAGCCGCACTCCAGGCTGATGGCGGTGATGAGCAAGTGGGCGAGGGAGTGCAGCATGTAGAAGCGTGCGCCGACGAAGGCTGGGACCGGGGAGTCGTCGCGGCTTTTGAGGGTGCGCGTCCAGGCATCGAAGCCGGCCTTCAGTTCCTTGGTGCGCTTTTGGACGGCGGGACGTGCTTCCCAGGCTTGTACGGCCTTTTCGTCGAGCTGCAGAAACACGCCTTCGCCCCAGATCTCTGTGGCGGGTAACCAGTTAGTGGTAAGGCCCAGGGGAGCGGACTTTACGTCGAGGTCGTACTCGCCCTGCAAGTCAGGGCTTACCGCTTCCAGGCGTGTGAAGCCGATCTGAACGCGCACTTCGCGCAGACGTTGGGCGATGATTAGCTTCGACAGGCCTGTGGGTAGTCCAGTTTTGAGCCGCACCTCCCGGGCATGAAACTCCTCGCCGGGTTGGGGGCGGTCGCCTGGCTTTTCGAGCGGGCTTGCGGTGAGCTGGCGAAACTCGGCGCTGCGCAGGGGCGCGCGGCCGGATGACTCGCCTGCCTTGAGCGCGGCGACGGCTTTGAGCACCTGGGCGTCGCTAAACGCAGCCAGCGCTTTGCCAACTGCTGGGATGGTGCGGAATGCGGGCAACGACTCCGTGGTGGCGGCGAACAGGATGCTCTGGTGTTCGTTGATCGCATCTTCCAGCTCTTTGCCGGGCTCGGGGATCGAGAGGGCGCTGACGACTTGTGAAAAGTAGGAGTTGCTGGCGGTGCGTACGAGCAGGCGCAGGCTCTCGTCGCATTCCTCTCTACCTTGTTCGCCAAGCCAGGGGCGGTGGCCGCGACAGGCGAGTGCTGCGCCAGCGAGCGCGCCGCTGAGCGGGTTCTCGGCGCCGCATTGGCACTTCACGCGCACTTCGGAGAAGTCACCCGTTGAACCTTCCACCAGGCGCAGGCTGGGGGCGGCACAGCGGCCCTCGGGGTGATTGAGGTGGGCGAAGTCGATCCAGGGCCAGTCTTGAACGTGACCCCTGACGCAGGCGCCGAGAAAGCGCACGGGCACGGTCTCGGATGGTTTCTTGCTGGAGAGGCAGGTGTGGATGTAGCGCGACTTTTTGAGCTCGAGCTCGGTCTTCTTCACCAGCGAGCGGCATTGCGGCTCTTGGCACACAAACCACTGGGGAAACTCGAGCGCGCGCACGCCGACATAGGCGTTGGGGTCGCGATCGTCACCGACGGGCGGCTCGCGAAAGGGGCTCTGCACCGATAGCTCGCGGCCCAGGGCCTTGAAATGGGGTAATAAGCTTTCGCGCAGGCGTGGCTCGGAGATGGTGGCCATGCGCTTCTTGTCGTAGCCCCAGAAGTCGAGGCCCCCGATCAGCACGGCTTGGTCTACCAAGTCCACCATGGCGCCGGGGCCGAAGGTGGTGACCACTTGGCTGCGGCGGATGGTGCCGTCGGGTTGGGCGGCTTGTCGCTTTTTGAAGGGCGGCATTAGATCTTACTCCCCAGGCTGCGACCGCGTCCGAGCCAGACGTGCACCGATGCTTCGACGTCGCGCATCGAGGTGGGTGCGATGAAGCGTCGCTCTTGTTCGCTCTGTGCATCGAGGTTCTCGTCGGTGGCCAGCAACAGTAAGGGCTTGCCGGTGGCCTTCTCGCGGTCGAAGCGCGAGTACGAGCGCTTGCCGGCTCCCTCGTCGCGCGCGCTCTTCACCACATTTCGCCAGGCGTCGAACAGCTTCTCGGCGCGTTCGCGCACGTGGCTTACCAAGCGCGCGTGCTCCTCGGCGTCGAGGTCGTCGTGGCCGCCAGCGCGTTCGGAGAGGGCCTTGATCACCGTTTCGCCGAGCGTGGCGCGCACCGCTTCCAAGGCCATCACGCTGCTGGGTTCCGTCATCTGCGGGTCGAACAGGCGTGTCATGGCGACTAGCGCACCGGCCAAGCCGCGGTCCATGGCGGGGCCAGAAAAGGGCGTGAGGCTGCTGGCCTCGACGAAGCGATAGAAGCTCTGGTGGTAGGCGTCGAAGCGCTCGTAGTGCGAGCGGTCGCGGGGCTTACTCACGTTGAAGCAGGTCACCACCAAACCTGGATGCTGGCGACCGACGCGGCTCGAGGCCTGAATGTACTCGGCCGTGGTCTTGGGTTGGCCTGCCACCACCATCAGACCCAGGCGGTCGATATCGACGCCGACCGAGATCATGTTCGAGGCCAAGAGCACATCGACGTGTTCTTTGTCGGCGTGCGACCGACTCAATCTCTCTTTGGCCTTCTTGATGTTACTGGTCGACTCGCGCGACGTAAGCTCTACCGGCTCGGGCTGGACCTTACGGTTCTTGAACCAGGGGTGGGGCCCCGCAAAGCCTTGGGGGCGCTTGTCTTCGATGTTGGCGCAGCGTGAGCGCACGTCGTCTTCGGCCAGCCTGCGCATACCACCGAGCTCGCGCAGGGAGTTGAAGTAGCCGGCCACCGTCATATAAGGGTCGGCTGGATTGGAGTCCGAGGGCTCTGCGCGTTGGTTGGCGTAAGAGTGGGCCGCGCCCGACAAGAGGGCGACATAGCTGCGCAAAAGCAGGCCCTTGAGCGAGCGTCCTTGCGCTGCCACACCCACGTACAGTCGACCTGAGCTTGTGTAGTCTACCGTGGCAAACCAGGTCTCTGAGTCGTCGACGGCCGGCGGTGGAAACAGCGAAAGGTCCTTGCGGCCGAAGATGGCTTGGATCTGTTCTTGGGCGCGACGCACCGTGGCGGTGGAGGCCAGTACCTTCGGGCGCACGGCTTTGCCGGAGTCGTTGGTACGCACGCACAGCGCGTCGATCACCGTCTCGTACAGGCCCACCATGGTGCCGAGTGGGCCGGAGATAAGATGCAGCTCGTCCTGCACGATAAGCTCAGGAGGCCTAAGTCCGTGGGGCAGCGGCTCGGCTGACTTAGGTATACTATCCATCGGGCCAAAGAAGCGGCTGTCGCTCATGGCTTGGGCGCGGCCGAACAGCATGCCGGTTTCACCGCGCCAGGGCAGCATCGCGAATTTATCCACCGTGGCCACGATGAAGCAGGGCAGCTCGCGGTAGATTTGCTCGTCGACGAACAGGATGGGTAGGCCGTCGCGACTATTGCGCGCCGAAAACTCGCAGCGAAAGCTCGAGCAGCCTACCACGATCGCCTCCGGCTTCTGTGGACTCGGCCAAAGGCTCAGGCTGTCTTTGTTTAGCTCCGCGTTGCACCACGGGCACTGGCTGAGCGGAAAGGGGGAGGCCGAGGTGACGTTGTTTTTGTAGTCGATCACCTGACGCTTGAGCTGGTCGAGGGTGTTGGCGGTGGCGCTGCGCCCTACCCATAGGCCCACGGCAAAGCGCTGCGTGCCGAGCCGGGCCGTGTCCTCCTTGCGTAGCGACTCGAGCGCACAAACCAGGGTGGCCGCGCGGCCGAGCTGGTCGAGGGTGAGTAGGCGCAGCGTGTAGCGCAAGAGCACGGCCACGCCCATACCCTTGTCGGGGCGGGTTTGACCGCGCAGGCGTCTGAGGATCAGCGTGAAGGCGATCACGCCCAGATAGGCCTCGGTCTTACCACCCCCGGTGGGAAAGAAGATTAGTTCGACGGTGTCGCGATCCTTATGGCTGTCGTCAGCGATTGACTCGATGTTGAGCAGCACGAAGGCGAGCTGAAACATGCGCCAGCTTGGGCGCCGCTGCTCGCTGTAACGCTCAGGGCTGCGCTTGAGCGCCGACAGGGCCATGGCGCGATTGGTAAGCTGAAAGGCGCGCAGCAGCTCAGGGTCGCTGGCCAGTCGATCGATGCCCGCACGGATGCGTTGACGTGCATGCTCGGCACGACGCAAGAGCTCGGCCCGGGTCTGTTCGCGCAGCTCGCTATCGAGGGCGATGTTGAGCTGCTGTTTGAGCCAGCCGCCGTAGGCCTCGATCAAAGGCGAAAGCTTCTCTTTCACTGCCTGCGCGCCATCGAGCTCGGCGAGCGCTTCCATCTGGGTGGTGACGCTTGACTCTTCGTGGGTGACTACGCGGCGCACCTCGGTCTGGGGTAGCCAGGTGGTGCGCACGCGCGTCACGCGACCAGCCTGTTCGGCGCTGGGCATGCTGGGCATGACGGAAATGCCGTGCCCTACGGCGACCTCCGTGCGTTTGCGAAACTGGAGATCAGCCACGCGATCATCCCAGTCATCTGCCTGCTCCCCATGCCGGCTCGGACGCGGCACAAAGCCTCGCGCGTAGGCCACCTCCATCTCGACTTGAAACAGCGAGGCCTCGTCTTGGTGTGCCTTGTCGACGATGACGCGACGGTTGACCACGAACAGCGAGAGCGCGCGCGTGCCCTTTCCGAGGCCAGGAGCCTCGGCGTTTTCGAGCTTCCCGATCAACCATACCAATGGGGTGTCAGGCAGCATCACACCCTTCTCGAGTTGCCGCGCATCGAGCGCGAGCGTGACGGCTTGCGGCGCGCGCGGCTGACGACGCCACAGCGCCTTCGGACGCTTCTTGCCGGCTTCGTCTACGTCATCCCTCACGTACTCGGCAAAGCGCACGCGCACTTCGACCGACTCCGAAGCATCGCCCGCGGGCAACAGCACCGACAGCCCCACCGAAGCGGGAAACATCCGCTTTTGCTTGGTCTCGTTCTCGCGCGCTTGCCCCTCGGCCTCGTCGTCCTCCTCGGTACTGGCAGAGGCATCGTCGTCGGCGTCAGGGTCTTCGGGGTCGCGCGCGCCTTCCGAGGCCAGAAAGCCCGTCAGGTACCAGCGCGAGGGCGGAAGGGGGAGTACCTCCACGGAGGCGAGCGGATCCTCCCCCTGCGCGAACGGCCCCACGAAGTCGGCTTCGAGCGCGCGCAGCAAGTGGGCGCGGGCAGCGAGGGCGGCGGCGTCACTCATTGGCTACCTCCCGCTTTCGTGTTGGGCTTGGTCGCGGGGCGCGTGCTGACCGGGCCGGGTCGCTTGCCCGTCTTGGGCTGAACCGGCTGAAGCTCGAATGCGTCCGCGTTGTCGTTGGCCGCCTTGGCGCGTGCTTTGGGCACCACCGTCTTGGTTTTGACGGGGGCCTTGAGCTTAGCCGTACTCATACCCGCTGGCTGCTCGCGCGCTCGCTCGTCGTTGAGCTTATACAGCTCAGCGAGCACCTTACTTTTGAAGGTCTCAAGCATGCGCGTGTGGGCGTCGGTCTTGATGCAGAATGGCGGCGCCTCGATGTGACTCCAGCCGTATGCCGCGAGCACGCGCTCGTCCATCTTTCTATGAATGTCGCGAAGTTCGTCAATGACCGACTCGTCATCGCCGCTGTAGGCCGGGTCTTTCAGCGCGTTGTATGTCTTTGTTAGGCCGTGCTCGTACTCCTGCATGTAGCTGCAGCGTGCTTCGTAGAGTTCCTTGCCGATGTCTTCTAGTGCAGTCACGCGCTCCGACTTCGGAAACGGGAAGGTCTCGAAGCAATCGGAGGCCGCGTAGCGCAGCCGATCTTCCATCGTTGACGCGAGTAGGCGGGCCCACGTTTCGTGAACGCGCGACTGCAAAACGGCGAATGGACCGTGTGTGTCGAAAGCGAACACGTTCAGCGTGTGGCCAAGCACACGGTTAGTTGGCTGAAAGGCGAAGATCAGATGCTTGCTTACTTGCGAGTTTACAAGGCACTGCCCCCCCTTTAGCCTGTCGACGGCCGCATTCATACCCGGGCGACTCTCGCCAAACTGCCACCACCGCTCCCTGTAGTTTTTGCGTTTGTTTCTGGAGCGCTCTGGTCGTACGTGCGTCTCCACGTGACGAAACAGGCTTGGGTACTTTGCGGCTTCTTCACGAGTCATCAGGCCGAAGTTGATTACCTGCCGATCGAAACCTAGGTCGTATAGGTTGTTGAGTTCCTGCCCGCCTACATAAGGTTGAATCAGAGCTTCTTCGCCGCGTGCGAGGTCCGACGTTCCCACTGTTGTCAAACACGAGCGGTAGCCGTCTTCTAAAAAGAACCCCGTTCCTAGAATGTAGACTCCTACGAACGATAGGCCTGCGTTCTGGGTAAGTATGTTGGGCGTCTCGGAGGTATTGCCCGATGTTAGTCTCATGTTGATAAGGTCAATTTGTGTGCCATTCAAGGTGGCGCGTCGCATGCTGGGTATTCCTTTTACCAAACTAACTATCGAGACGGTGACTGCGGCGGTGGCGCCGGGCCACTTCATGTCTGTGGTCGCGTGATAGATTCGAAGGCCGTTTTTGAGCAACCAACCGAGTCCGGCGGCGCAGGTGTCGCCCTGCGCGATCGTGTTTGTTGCGATAAAGCCGACGGTCCCATGTCGACCCAATAGATCCTTGGTTCTGCGGAAGAAGTAGGCAGATAGATCCGCATTGCCGTTGGCGCCTGGGTTCTGAGTGAGGAGCCAGGTTAGGTAGCTCGAACCACCGCGGTCTGAGATGCCGTTCTTCCCAGAGAAAGGCGGGTTTCCCACGAACGCGTCCATGTACGCCACTGCGTCAGGTCGTCCGACCTCGAGCGGATCCTCCCGTTTGTCCCAGAACACATCTGGGAATTCGATCATCCAGTGAAATGGCGCCTGGGTGATCCTAAGCTCACCCTGCATCTGTCTTAGTTCGGCCTCGATCTTCTCGGCTCTCGCCCCGCTCGTGGACAGCCACTCCTCCACCAATCGGCTCCGCCGCAGTCTCTCCTTCTCGCGGGCGGCGTCCTGGTCGCACGCGAAGAAGGCACCGATGCAGAGATCGCCGATCAATCGAATTCGATCGAGCGCATCGTCGGCGTCGCGCAAGAGAAGCAACTTTTCACCCGGATCGGGGTTGATGCCGTTTTCCTTGTGAGCCAGTTCCCGCAGCTTCTCTCGGCATTCGATGGCTTCTTGCAGCGCCTCTTCGATGCGCAGCTCCGCAAAGCCGCGCTGGTTCGAGGGCTGCCAATGAAACGCGCGCAACTGCGTGAGGGACAGCCCCACCAGCGAGTCGCCATGGCGCAGGTTGGCGTCCAGAAAAGTAAACGGCCGGTGCTTGGCCAGGGTGACCAGCCACAGCGAGAGCTTAGCCAGCTCGACCGCGGCCGGGTTCTTGTCGACCCCATATAGGCAGCACTGCGCGATGCGTCGGCGGGCGGCCAGCACCGGATCCTTATGGTGAGAGAGTAAACCTTCGCGCGTCCACGCCGAGACCAGTGCATCACCCAGGTAGCGACAGGCCTCGACCAGAAACGCGCCCGAGCCCATGGCAGGGTCGCAGACGCGAAGCTGTAAGATGCGCCGGCTCGACGGACCTGCGGCGCCCTCTTCGGTCATGCAGCGCAACAACGGCTCGAGCGTGCGGTCGACGACCTTACTCGACAGGCTGCGGGGCGTGTAGTGACTGCTGGTACGCCGGCGCTCGCGGCCGGGTTGCAGCACGAGTTGGCCGGCCTTGGCGCTCGACTCCTCGCGCGCGTCTTTGGTGCGGCCCATCGCGTAGCCCTGGAGCAACGCGTAGGCGGCCTCGGCCTTCTTGGTGCCCTCCAGCTCCTTGCCGAGCTTGGCGGCCTGGGCCTTAGGCAGGTTCACATGCTCGGCCAAGAAGGCCGCCCTACGGCTGGCAGGCACCTCCAGCAGCTCTTCGCCGGGCAGCCACACGCCATCGGGGCGCATGCGCACGGCCTTGCCCGCCACGCGCGCCACGTGAAAGCCCATCAGGCCCTCGTACACGCTGCCCACCTGCTCCACGTCGAGCGTGCGGTAACTAAGACGCTGACCATCCAACATGATCAGCTTCGACAGCACCTGAAACACCGTCTCGTCGTCGAGCGTGGGCAGCTTCACGCCGGCCTGCAGCTCGGGCGCGCCGATGGGCGCTGTACCCTCCGGATCCCAGCCTTCTAGAAAGGCGAAAATGTTGGGGTTGAACAGCGTGCCGCGCCGCGCCGGCATCTTGAGCTCGCCGTGCGACACACCCTGGTACAGCGCACGGAAGAGTGCCGTCAATTGGCCCCAGGCCCCAAAGCGCCGCGACATGCTGTCGGGATAGGCGCCCTGATCGGCGAGTAGACGCTCGTACAGTGCGAACAAGCTGTAGTGCTGGGCGTAGAGCGGCTGCTCGGTGGGCAAAAGATCCCGATCTTCTGCGAACAGCACGAACACCATGCGCAACAACACCGTAAGTAGACCTTGCGTAAGATGGTCGTTCTCGCGCGCCAGGGCCTCGTCGAGCAGCTTGCGGCCATCGCGCTCCGCCGCGGCTTCGAAGCCACGCAGTAAGATAGTAAGGGCTTCGAACACCTGCTCGCCGAGCTGGTTCGTGACATTGGCCTGGTACTTGCGGCTCTCGCTCAAGATCGCAGGCAGTGCACGATCCTCCGCCACGCTGAAGAAGCGATTGGCGTGCAGCAGCATCACCAGCGCGTCGAGGATGGCGCGGCCACCCACCTGCGACATGTCCGCGATGCGAAAGTCGAGATGGCCCGAGGCTTCGCCGTGGGGCGCGTAGAGCAGACGCAATACCTTACCGTTGGTCACAAGGCCGATGGGCACACGCGCGGCGCGCAACAGGCGATCAAACTTGTTGCTCGCTGGGTAGTCCCACGGGCCGGTCAGCGTCTCATTTTTGTCGAGCGCAAGCTCGCGGGGAAGCTCCCACAGCAGCATCTCGTAGGCGGCACCCGCTTGGGCAGCTTCGCCGTCCGCCTCGGAAACACTTGCCGAAGCGCCCTGTCGGCGCAGCGCAAGGCTGGGACGGATGGTTTGCGGCCCGTCCGGCGCATAGAGACTCAGGGCCTCCGGGATCGCACCCGCCCACTTCACGTCCTTGCGATAGCCGGCCGCGGCATCCCAAAGGTCCGGCGTTAGACCCAGCAGCTCTTCGAGAAAGCGCGGCAGATCTTGTATGCTCGGCGACTCCGCATCGCCCTTGCGCGCGTTGTCGTTTGCAGGTGAGCAGAGCGCGCGCAATCGATATTGCAGGGCAGGCGGGTTTCGCGCGAAACACTCCTTGTCGAGCAACACCGGGGTGGAGACAACGACGCCCTCATAGGGCTGAATGTCGCCGAGCCACTGCGTGTGAAAGTCTAACTCTACCTGACTCATGACTTACCCCCATTGCCAAGACGAGACTCAGGCCACAGCACCACCAGCCCTACCGGTTGCAAACGATGCAGCTTCACGTCGTAGAGCGACCTTACGTTGTCAGGCTCGGTCTCCTTCTCCTGGGCGAGCGTCTTGAGCCGCGCCTGCATGTACTTCTTGTCGTCCTCGAACTGCACCTTCTCGCGGCGCATCTGCTCGGCGTCGAGTCCCTCTACCTCGTCGAAACTAAGCTGCTTGTTCAGCGCCTTCTTGATCGCGGCCTGCTGTTCGTCGAGGATCTGCGCCAGCGCATCGCTCTCGGCGCGTCCGCGTGCTTTGAGCTGCGCGATGGCGGTGGTGGCACGCGCGTCTGCCTCTTCGCGGATCGGCTTCCACAACTGCGAAAACAGAGTGGGTGCTTCGGCCTGAACGCGCTCGAGGATGCTCTTCGACACGCCCTTGAGCGTGGGTGACTCGAGCAGGATCTCTTCCAGTAAGATCACCGCGTTCTTATCACCCTCTTCGGCAAATGGCTGTAGCGGTTGGGAGCGCGTGTCGTACCAGCGTGCGGCCACGGAGATCAGTTGATCGTGTAGCCGCGCCGCACCCGCGCCGAACAACGACAGCCGCCCGAACGCGATCACGCGCACGATGGCGTCGCGCCGATTGCGCACCACCGTCACCCGGCTCAGGTCGCCCATGCTGAAGCCTTGCGCCAGAAAGCGCCCCATCACGCGCTGCACCAGCGGATGCTGCAGATGCAGTTGCACCGTGTCACCACCGAGCACGCCAGTGGGTTCAAAGGTGACTGCTTGCGGCGACTTTTGCCGCCACTTCCATAGCGGCTCGTCGCGTTCGCGCGTGGGTCTCAGCGAGTCGAGCGTCACCTGCCACGAGTCAGGCAAGTTGCCGGGCACGCTGAAGCGCAGCTTGTCGCCTCTCTTACTCTCTGAGGTCATCTCACTCGCGCCGGCCAGCTCAAAGCCCACGTCGAGCGCGTCTTTCAAGAGCCGCGCGTCGAACTCAAGCAGCTTCTTCGAGCGATCAAGAATCGTATCCGCGGCTTCCACTTCACTCTTCAGCTTACCGAAATGCTTACGGGTCGACTCAAGCTCGTCTTGCGTGCTCTTGGGCGCCGTCACGCCCGCGAGCGCATCGAGTGTCTTGGCCGTTTTTTCACCGATGCCGTCGCTGTCGAGCTTCTCGGTAATGCTCTTCATCACCACCGCGGCGATCGAGCCCAGCTCCTTGGTGATGACCTCCGTCTTCTCCACCAACTTGACCAGCACGGGATCCTCGCCGCGCTGCGCATACGA
>JBBSJC010000042.1:0-26074 GCA_038257655.1 Polyangiales bacterium
TCTGGGTTGCGACCTTGTGCACATCGATGCCAATCTTTTCCATGGCCGGCCTCCACTATGCGGCGTTGACCGCGTTTTTCGTTTCCCGTGGGGCCTAGTTTGCCACCACCTCGTGGAGGCCGGCCGCTTCATCCCATCTAATCTCCGAAGTGGTTACCGTCTGCAAGACCCGCGATAACCTGGGCCATCGCGGATCGCTCATTTCGGATACCATGAGCTGTGGCCATCTCGTCCGCTCGTGGCGAATCGATCCTGCCGCTCCCGATGGGCGAGCTGGCAGTGCCACCCGCCTCGCACGTGCGCAGCACCTTACTGAGATCGTCGATGGACGCCATCGAAGGCCTCGGACTCAGCGAGGCATACTTCGACCGGCTCCCGCCTGAGCATCATGCCACCGTGAAGGAGCTGGTGATCGGGCAGTGGTTGACGATCGACGTGGCGCTCGCGCACTACGGCGCCATTGAGGCGCTCGCCCTAACCAGCGAGCAAGCGTTCGCGAACGGTCGCCTGGTCGCCGATCGCGTCCAAAACTCCTACGTGGGCACTGTGCTCAAGGTACTCGGCACGGCAGCTACACCGTGGTCCGCATTGCCTCGCTTCCCTGGTGTCTGGACGCGTCTTATGCAGGGCGGCGCGCCGGCGGTGTATCGTCTGGGGCCGAAGGACGCGAGGGTGGAGGCGCACGGGGTTCCGCTCGCTCGTTACGCCTACTTTCGCCAGGGCTGGGCGGGGATGTTCGCGAGCAGTCTCGAGCTGCTCAGCCGTAAGGTCCACTGCCGTCCCGAAGCTGTGAGTCCGGTGCGCGTAGATTTCCTGATCTCTTGGGTCTGAGGGTTGAGTCAGCGACGCTTGATCTGCAAGACGTCGCGCACGGGCGCGCCTGGTCACCTGACTTGATCGATGGGTCATCACATTCGAAGCGCTACCTGCCGGCCTGAAAAAGGGTAGGTACCTTTGCGGTACCCTACGTTAGGCGCGCAAAGCCCGGCGCGTATACCGCCGTGATACGATCGGGGTCACGGATGCCTTGACCGTGCATCCATGCGTTGGCGTCCGCGACCAGCGCCTGCCCCTGACCGCCGCCGAGCAGCTCGCCCTGGCGTCGTCGAGCGACCGCGGCTTGAAGGCGCATGCCCAAGCCGGTCAACGTGTTGGCAGCGCTTGTAGCCGCGTCCAGGGCCCGCGCTTTGTCGCCGCGCGCAGCGTGCAGCCCCGCTCGCAGCAAACTGGCAAGGGCCGAGCTCCAGGGCATCTTTTTGCCTTCTAGAGCGGCGATGTCGGCATCGACCTTAGCCAGCAAGGCGGCATCGGCCGTGGCCGTGGCAGTCGCGAGCGTCAGCATCGAACGCGCACGTTGCTCGAGTGCCGTGATGTCCGTGATCTGTACTACGAACAGTAGGCCCCGCTTGGCCTTGGGCCAGCTTTCGACCCAACGCTGATGGGCTGCGGCGCCGTCACCGCGGTAGAGGTCGATCTGCGCGCGCCCTGCCACACAGTAAAGGTGTTGGAGCTGGAAGCTATCCGCCGTCAGGTGCTTTTCTGCCACGGCCAGCTCGTGCTCGGCGCGCTCTAAGTCACCATCTAGCATTGCAAGCAGATAGGTTGGATTGCTGCGCATGCCGACCGAAGCGTATAGGTCTCCTTTTTGATCGGCCTCGCGCAGATAAACTGGCGCACGCTTGGCTAGGTCGATGAAGTCGCCGCGAAAGATCTGATTGCGGCATAGGACGAGCCGCGTGGCATTGAGCTCGTACGAGGCGCCGACGCAGTGGTCGCGGAGCGTTTCCTCCGCCTTGAGCAGCTCCTCGGTCGCCTTATCCCACTCACCGACGAAGTAGTGGGCAAAGCCACCGACACCGAGGGCGAGCCCTTCGAGGAAGGGGTCTGGCTCCAGCGTCTTCATCAACGTGCGTATTTCCGCGAGCTGCTTGGCGGTCTGCTCCCGGGTTGGACCACCGCGCGAGCCGGTGCCGATCGAGAACATCGAAAGAGCGCGCGTGACACGAACCGGCTCGCCTGCGCGAAGGGCCGATAGAAGGTGGCGCGTGTGAAAGCTCGAACCACGCACGGGTTCCGTCATAGAGAACCCGGAGCCTGCGGAGCACAACGCATCGACACGCTGTAGCGTGCCCGGATCGATGCTCGAGGCGGTGCGCCGCTCGAACGTTAGTCCGCGCAACCGTAAGACAAAACGCGAATAGAACAGGGACGTCAGCGCTGCGCCTTGGGATTTTGGATAGCTCTCGCCGAGCGACGCGAGCACATCGCGAATGACCACTTGGCCTTCGTTGAAGTGACCGCTGCACAGATACTCTTCGGCGGCTCGCCTACGTAGATCGAGGGTGGCCGGGGACATGTCATCGCCTGCGATCTGAAGGTAGGTTTGCGCGGCCTCTGGACCGCGTCCCGCGTTCACGAGCGCATCCGCAAGCCTTTTCCGAATCGCGCGGCCCGCTTCGAGCGAGTCTGGTCGTAGCTCGAGCGCCAGGCGATACAGACGCACGGAATGATCGAAGGCGAGTGCCGATGCAGCCTGGTCGGCGCCGCGCAAGGCATGTTCCGCAGCGCGTGAAGGATCGCCTGCACCCAGCCAGTGCGTGGCCAAGGTTTCGGGGTCTGTATCGCCCGCACGCTCGAGCGCATGGGCAAGACGACCGTGCCACGCCGCACGTTGCGGAGGCTCGAGGTGCGCGAGCACCGACTCACGCACACGGTCGTGGTAGGTCTCGATCATGTCCTCGCGGTGCATGCCCGTCGTGCGCACGAAGTTGGCGGACCGAAGCACGGAAGTCAGCGACACCAGCTGACCGAAGTCCATGGCGGCGGCATCGGCCGTGGTGTCCTGTCGCAGCGGCATCGAGGCCGTCGCTACCAACTCGAGCAGCTTGCGCGCTGCCGGTTCGAGCTTTCGCACCCGCTGCCACACCGCTTCGTCCAACCGTAAGGGTGCGCCGTCGTGGTTGAGCGTGCCGCGTCGCCGGATAAGCTCATCGATGAACAGTGGGTGACCGTTGGCTTCGGCCGCGATCGCGCGCACCTCCGCTTCGTCTTGCGAGCCTCCCATCAACTGCATCACCAGCGAGCGCGCATCCTCCGGGGGCAGGGGCTCGAGATACACGTGACGTACGTCGCCCTCGAGTCGACTCGCTTCGATCTCGCCGGCCTGCATGCGCTGTCGGGTTTCGGTCGCCACGCGTTGCGTGCCTAGCAATAGTAAGGCAGGAGCTTGCGGCGGCCGCGTCAACTGCGCGAGCAGTGCCACGCTGTCGGCATCGGCCCATTGCAGATCGTCCACGATCAGCACCATGGGCCAGCGCCGCGCCATATTACTAAGTAGACCGCGCAACGCTGCAAAGACGCGCAAGCGAAGCTCTTTTGGATTGCTCACATCCTGTGCTGCGGCGCGCGCCTCAGCGATTGCGGGAACCTGCGCTATCACTGGAAATACCCGGCATAACAGGCCAGCGTTCGCTGGTAGCAAAGCGATGACCTCCTCGCTCGGAAGCTCGCGCAAGAAAAGACACAAAGCATCGACGATGCCGTCGACCGCCTTGTAGGGCACCGACTCGCGCTCGTAGCAACGTCCGCGATAGATCATCACGTTCGGGTCTTGACGCAAGCGATCGGTAAACTGCTGGACGAGGAAGCTCTTACCCACGCCCGATTCGCCGTGCACGAGGATGGTTACGCCCGCGCCTGTGCGCACATCGGACTGCGCCTGCTCGAGAGCGCCGAGCTCTTTGCGGCGCCCTACGAAGGTTCCCGTTTGGATTGTCTGCGTGGAACCTTCCACATCGGCATGCAGGGCGAGGCGTTCCAAGACCTCGCCCCCTGATGGGCGCTCATCCGGATCGATGCTCATCAGCGAGACGCACAACGCATTGAGATCGGCCGGTACGTCCGATGAAACTTTTCGGTGCAGGTGGCATAACCGTTACCTTCTGCTCGATCACGTCGCTACCGAGGCCCATGAAGGGAACGCGACCGGTCAGCGCTTGATAAAGCATCACGCCGAGCGCGTACCAGTCTGCAGCGGGGCCTGTCTGCTCACCCAGCGCCTGCTCGGGCGCCATGTAGTAAACCGTTCCGACGATTCCCTCGCGCCCAGCGTCTCGTCCGACCTCGCTGACGATACCAAAGTCGAGGATCACGACGCGCCCGTCCGCGGTCACTTGCACATTGGATGGTTTGACGTCGCGATGCACCTTTTGGGCACGGTGCAGCGCACTCAAGCCCTGCGCCATTTGCCCTAGCACGGCGCGCAATCGGCTCTCATCCAAGGTCGTATTCGTCTGTTCGCCGAGGGCACCGCTCGCCAGGGCCGCGGCTGCCGACGAGCCACGAACGTAGGTGAGAAAGTCGCAGCCAGGCACAAACTCCATCGTGAAGAACCACTGACCCTTTTCCTCGAACAGCTCATGCAGCTCGACCAGGTTGCGATGGCGAACGTCCTGCACGGAACGAAACTCGTTCTTCAAAAGTAAGATCGCTTCGGCGGTGGGCGCGTGCAGTGCCTTGAGCGCAAGACGCGCATCGCGTTCGCGATCGTGGACCTCATACACGACGCCGGAGGCGCCCCGACCGACACAGGCCAAAACTTGAAAGCGCTGCGTGCCGGCAAACGCGGATTGCTCGGACCCGGCCAGCTGGAGTGCTGCTCGATTCATATGCCCCCTGGTCGCGCTGCGGCGCGCCCCGTACCAGGGTAACCGAGACTCGCCTCGCGTAATCAACCGAGCCGCGATTTGTCGCAAAAAGGCTATGCTTCAGTGCTCGAACCGACGTGCGTGTGATCCGCTATGCGCTCCTGCGGACTAGGTGCGCACCCTGCGCCAAGTCAGGCTAAGTCTTAGCATGTGATGGTTGCAGATGTCCGATCATGTCACGACCCTCACTCGAATCGAGCTGGAAACCACTAACTACCGACCGGCGGTCACGGTATTCTGCAGAGGTGAGGGACGCGTGGAGCAGGTAGAGAAAACGAAGCGCTGCGTCGGCTGTAACGCAGTCGCGCCCCCGACCGAGACGAACTACACCCTAATCAGCAATCAGCACGCGTGGCGCTGTGCCAAACAATTGGATGCAAACGGGCAGAAAGTATTGTTCTGGTACTGCGCGACGTGTTGGAAGCGAAAGTAGAAGCGCTGCGGGCAGCCTCAACGCATTGGCCGCTTGGACGCACCATCAGGTCCCTGCCCTGTTTTGTGCCGCGCTCTAAGGCCAAATTACGCGTACTGGGATGTTGGACCACGGATAGGCATTGCCGAGTCTGCCACCATCGCCATCGCCCCAGCAGCTTACCGTTCCAAGTGCGGTCACCGCACAGGTGTGCACTAGCCCCGCGCTGACACTGACCGCATCGGCGATACCGGACGCTAAGGTCGTGCCGGGAGGGTTCGTAGTCGTGCCGTTGCCGAGCTCGCCTTCACGATTGTTTCCCCAGCAACGGATCTGGCCATTGGCCAACGTCGCGCAACTATGAGCTCCTCCTGCGCTGACGGTTTGGGCGCCGGAGAGTCCAGCTACGACTTGAGGTGTCAGCGACCGTTGCGGCGCAAGTGGCCCGACTTGGCCAGATACGTTACTACCCCAGCACCTAACTTCGCTCGTAGCGCGCACGGCGCAGGTGTGTTCGTCGCCCGCCGCGATGTACACGGCGTCCGCCAAATCCGAGACCACGACTGGCGTCAGCGCATTGGTCGTGGTTCCGTTGCCCAGTCGACCCCACAGGCCTAGGCCCCAACAGCGCACGGAGCCTCCACGACTCAGGGCGCAGGTATGCGATACGCCCGCAGCGACGCCGATCGCATCGCTTATTCCAGACACCGCCACAGGGGTGGAAGTACTGGTCGTGCCCCCGTTGCCTAGCTCACCGTCTACGCCGTAACCCCAGCAGCGCACGCTCCCATCGGCCAGTACAGCGCAGGTGTGATCCGCGCCCGTGGAGATGCCTATCGCGGTGCTCAGCTCGGAGACCGTGACGGGAGTCTTGGTGTTGACGGCGCGGCCATCGCCGAGCTGCCCATCGCCACCTGTGCCCCAGCACCTTACGGTACCAGAGGACAGTAAGGCACACGCGTGCGAGTCACCGGCAGCTATCGCCGTGGCATTCGAGATGCCCGAGACTTCAACCGGACTACTGGAGTCGAGGAGCGTCCCGTCACCGAGCTCGCCCGCGCCGTTGGGGCCCCAACACAGAACGGTGCCCGCACCCTGCAGCGCGCAGGTGTTGTATGCACCCGAGGCCACCGCCACGGCACCGGCCACACCCACCACGACGGCGGGTACCTTCGCTATCTGCAACATGCCCTGGCCGAGCTGACCTTGCTCGCCGTTACCCCAGCAAGACACCTGGCCGGTCGTACGCACTGCGCAGGTATGGAGACTGCCCGCGGCCAGCTGCGTGGCGTTGGTTAGGCCGGAAACGTCGTTGGGGGTTTTGACGTCGGTCCACGTTCCCTGACCAATCGAACCGTAAGAGTTGTATCCCCAGCAGCGCACCGTGCCCGTCGCCCCCATCGTGCAGGTGTGCAGCATGCCCGCCACCAGCAGCACGGAGTCGTTCGGTCCAGCGACGGCCACCGGCGTGCGGGAATCCGCGAGGGTACCATTGCCCAATTGACCGTAGATGTTTGCGCCCCAGCATGTGGTCGCGCCGTTGGACCGTAAGGCGCACGTGTGCAGGGTGCCCGCCGCGACCTGCTGCGCGTCGGACACACCCGTGACGGCAACTGGCAATGACGCACTGACGATGGTCCCGTTACCCAGCTCGCCATCGTTGTTGTAGCCCCAGCATGTCACTGCACCCGTGGCGCGTACCGCGCAGGTGTGCCCGTAGCCGGCCGTGATCTGTACGGCATCGGTCAGCCCGGTGACTGCCACCGGCGCGTACGACGAGACGATGGTGCCATTGCCGAGCTGTCCGTACGCATTGTCGCCCCAGCACACGACCGAGCTCGCAAGCAACGCACAGCTGTGCGTATCGCCGGTCGCAAGCTGCAGTGCGCCACTGACGCCGGATACCGCAACCGGCGTGTTGCTGCGCGTCGTCGAGCCATTGCCGAGCTGACCCTTGGCGTTTGCGCCCCAGCAGCTGACGGTGCCGCCCGTGCGGCGAGCGCAGGTGTGCGATTTGCCCGCCACGATCTCCAGAGCGTCCAATACCCCCGTCACCGGTACCAGGCTCGCCACCGTCATATTGGCGCCGTTGCCCAGCTGGCCGTCGAGATTACTACCCCAACACCTCACCACGCGATCTTGGAATACGGCGCAGCTGTGGTCGCCGCCTGCAGCGACCATGATCATCACGGGCGCATCGCAGGCGTCGCCGGCGTGGTCGCCGTCGGTGTCGACCTGGTCGGGATTGAACACCGTCGGGCAGTTGTCGGCATTTGCGCAGTAGCCGTCGCCATCCTCATCGTTGAGCGGATCGAGGGGGCAAAGATCCGTACAGTCCGCGAGACCGTCAGAGTCGGTGTCCGTGGTGGACGGGGCGCAGCTGTTAGCGAGCGCTCCCGTGACGCAGCTCGTCATGCCGGTGGTGGCACAACCACCCGATCCGCAGTGCGTCACTACCGGCACGTAGCCTTCATCGACCTGACTATTACAGTTGTCGTCTATTCCGTTGCAAGTCGTGTCATTCGCAGCCCCCGTGCCAGCGACACAGCTATTTTTGACGGTGCCTCCTACGCAGCTCATCACGCCGGACGCGGCGCAGGCGCCGACGCCGCAGGAGGTCGAGGAGACCGGGTAGCCCTCGTCTTTGGTTCCATTGCAGTTGTCATCGATGCCGTTGCAGGTCGTGTCGCTGGGCCCAGGCGCGCCGGGCGTGCAGCTGTTGACGACGCTGCCGTTCACGCAGGTGTTGTTGCCCGAGCGCACGCAGGCACCCACGCCGCAGCTCGAGGTGGTGACCAGGTAGCCTTCGTCCTTGGTACCGTTGCAGTTGTCATCGATGCCGTTGCAGGTGGTATCGGTGGCCGCGGGGGTTCCCGGCCTGCAGCTGTCTTGGAGCACGCCGCTGACGCAGGTTCGGGTTCCTGTGCGGCCGCATGGCCCGATGCCACAGGAGGTGGCGACAGCCACATAGCCTTCGTCGATCTGACCATTGCAGTTATCGTCCACACCGTCGCAGGTCGTGTCGGTGGTGTTGCTCGTGCTGCCCGCTCGGCAACTGTCGACGACCACGCCGCCCACGCAGTCCGTTTCGCCAGACGCCTTGCATACTCCTGCGCCGCAGCTGGTGAGGACGGCGTCGTAGTCCTGATCCGCCTCTCCGTCGCAGTCTTCGTCGATCCCGTTGCAGTTCGCGTCGCTCGAACCGGGGGCGCCCTCGACGCAGCTGTCCTGAATCGCGCCGCCCACGCAGGTCGCCACGCCAGAGCGTCTGCATGATCCCACGCCGCAAGTGCTCGCCACGTTCACGTAGCCTTCGTCGATCTGACCATTGCAATTGTCGTCTCGCCCGTCGCACGTGGTGTCCGTGGTGGGGACGGATGTCGCCGTGGCACAGCTATCTTTGACCGTACCCGCCACGCACGTCAGCTGTCCGGTGGCGGGGCAGAGTCCGGGACCGCAGCTGGTCGCGGTGGGGACATAACCCTCATCCACACGGCCATTGCAGTTGTCATCGATTCCGTTGCAGCTGGCATCGTTGGCCGCGGGGGTGCCCGCGCTGCATGTGTTCACCACCGCACCGTCGGGACAGGTCAACATGCCCGTTCGCGCGCAGCCACCGATGCCGCACGTGGTGACCGTGGGCACATACGTGTCGGGATCACAGATGTTGACCGTGAGCAGGGCTGCGCTGCTGGTGAGCGAGCCGAGACTGTTGCTGACAACGACCGTGAATAGTGCGCCCGAATCAGCCGGCACGGTGGTCGGCAGGGTGTACGAGCCGGATGTTGCGCCGGCGATGATCACGTTGTTGCGTTTCCATTGCAGCGTTACGTCCGTTCCCGTGGCTTCCACGCTGAACGCCGCGGGTTGCCCCTGGACGATTTCCACGTCCTCTGGCTGGGTTTGGATCGCCGGCGCAAGCTCAGTCGTGCCGGCCACGACGCTCACGCTGCTGCTCCCCAGCTTGATATCGCGTGCGATGAACCGGCCGCTCAGGGTGGCGCCGGTCTTTCCTTCCAGCGTGCCACGGGGCGCGTAGAATAGGCCGGACGCCTTACTGTTTTGGCCGAACGATACGGCAAAGGAGGTCGTGCTCGGTCCTGAGCCAGTCTTGTTGTTGTTCAGGCCGTAAACGAAGGCCTTCACCTGCGCCGGGTCAAGCCCCGCGTCCGGACCAACCTCTGTGAAGTCACCGGCCGCGATGTTGCGCGAGACTCGAATTTCGCATGCCGCGTCACAGATCAACTTGGAGTAGGTGCCGAGTGTGATCTTGCGGAACTGGTACAGACCGCCAGTGAGCCTCAGCTCCGTATAGTCGGTCGTGAGCCCTGCGTTCAGGGTAAGGTCGCGATAGCTTCCTGCAGCCAGGGTTTGGTCAGTCTTTGCCGCGATGGTCTTGCTGGAAGAGCCGGCCTTCACCACCGGGAAAACAGGTGCGCTAACATCGACTGGAATGACTAGCGGGGTGATGGTGGACCCCACCGTGCCCGCGTTGACGAGTGTGTTGTAGCTGGCCGTCTTCGTGATCTTCGCGCCCGCCTTGAGCTCGATTTTGTCCGCCTTGAGGTTGCCCGTGAGCGTCGCATTGGCGTCAAGCACGGCCTCTGAGGTGCTGAGAAACGAACCTGCGCCGTTCTGAATGACCAGCGCGTCACCCGTCAGGCTGGTGTTGGACATGATGTAGATGCTGTTCAAGGCCGTTAGGATTTCCCGGGGCCAGGTGGGGCCTACGACGAACCGATTGAGCAGGACCTGCTGGCTCGTGGTGCCTGTCATCAGCTCGGTGTCGGCACCGATGTCCACGTCCTTCGCGATGAACTTGCCCACGCCGCTGTTGGTGCTGCCAAAGCGGAGCGTGCCGTTGGGTACGAACGTATACGCATGGAGCTCGGAGCGTTGTCCCGTCGACAAGGCAGCGGGCGTGCCCAGGGGGCCGTCGGAGCCGTTCGTGCCCTCGACAAATAGGTTGATCTTACCCATCACGAGGCTCGTGCTGCTCGCACTGCCTGGCCCAAAGTAGCTCCAGTTGCCCAGGCTCACTCGGCCTTTGACAGCTATCGTGCAGGGCGCCGAGCTCGTGCTCGCGCACTCGAATCGCGCGTAGTTACCCACCACGATGCTGCTCACGTAGTACGTGCCGGCACTGAGGCGCAATACGGTCGGAGCGGTCGGAGCGCCCGCATTCAACGTGATCGTGCCGTAGCTACCGGCAGTCAGCGACGAGATGGTGCTCGCGTTGTAGGTGTTGTTCGTGGTGCCAGCGCTGAAGTTTGCGGTCGCGACGACGGTAATGGGAAGGGGCAACGCAAGACTAGACGTCCTGGTTCCGTCGACGGTACCGGTGCCCAGGAAGAGGTTATACGCGGCGTTGCCGAGTACATGCGAAGTCGCAACGGTGTTCACCGAGTCGGCGCGGATGTCGCCTGTGATCTCGGCATTGGCTTCGAGACCAAGCTCGGAGCTACCGTCGAGGAAGCTACCCGTGCCCGAAAGGATCACGCCAACGCTACCGTCGACGCGCGATGTGCTGCGCGCCGCGACGCTGTTCAGCGCGACCACGGTCTCCGTAGGCCACGTGCTGCCCGTCACCCATCCCGGCGCAAGCACCATGGCTGCGCGGGTCCTCGAGATGATGACCGGCTCACCGGACGCACGATCATCTTGGGGCCCGCAGGCGCCAATCAAGAGTCCAACCAGGAGCAGTGCGCGGATAACGGCCGCTTGCTCGAGCTTCAGATTGCGAAGCTCCACGACATAAAACGGTGCCCTGACGAGCTTTTGCTGCGCCATGACCACCCCCGATTGTGATTTCCTTATTATGGGATGAGAGCGATTCGCCTGTATATGGGGCAAACGCATCGGGATCGATCGACTTGCGGGCGCTGTGCGCGGACGTCGCCGCCTTACGCAGAACGCCACTGACGGGCGCCGGACCTGAGTATTGAGCTCGCCGTGCCTGCACCTAACGCTGCAATACTCGAGCGAATAGCAACGCGCCTCGCACCTGATGCACGCTCACTCGAGAAGTCGTGGACGACGAGCTGCAGTAGGTCGAGCTGCGTCTCGCACAGGCCGGGACGTACGCGGGGCACGGCGCCAAAGCCGCCGCAGTGCGACTCCCGCTCTCCAAGAGACTCAAATGTGAGCGTGTGGACATGCGCAGGCTGGCCGCAGATAGTGCTCGGCGCGACCCATTCGGTCCGCGTGGGATCATTCGTCGACGAAGGCGCGGCGACGAGCGGAGGCGGGAGGACCTGCGGCCGGGGAACGCTCGCTACGCGTTCTGCACGAGGCTTCCCGAAGTTTGCGCGGAAGCGGCAGAAGAGTTCGAGCGTCTCAAGGCGTAGGACGGCGTCGACTGTCGGGATCGCTGCCTCGACGGCGATGAGCCCGACGGAGGGACCAAAACGTCGACTAAAGCTCGCGGAGCGGGCTTGTGAACGACAGCTTTCCAGGCCACCTTACTGTTGTACTCTTCTGGGCGTGGCTCGCCTCCGTGTGTCGCTTGAGGTCCCCGCATCGTGTGTCATGCATCGAGCCCGGCCTGGGCCGCGCCGTACCTACACGTAGACTTGTCGACCCAGCGTGCGGAGCCATCGGTGGCTCGCCCATTTACTCCCGCGTGACGGGCGCGCCGCTCGGCGACTCAGCCTACCTATCAGTCGGAAAGGCCCCATCGGCCGAGTGGAACCTGAATAACATCAGGTGATGGCCAACAGGGGATGGCATAGGGCGTGGGCGTTCTCGCTGGTAGCAGCGCTGCTTGCGCTTTTCGCGTGCAGCGGCAAGGGGGATAGGCAACTCCATGCCCACCTGGGCTCCAAGCTCCAGCCCTGAGCTATTCTGGCTCGCCTTCAGCTCGATTCGCGACTACGGCGACATCCTCGTGGGCACGAGTCGCGACCAGCTGTGGGGGGCAGCTGTCGATCCGGCTCTGGTTTCCGCGGGCAAGGACCCCAGTTATCTGGATTCTGGCTGCCCTTCCAGCAGATCGACGAGGGCAATCATCGCGCGTTCTGGGTGATCGACACCGAGCAGGTCTGCCCGTCCGATGTCGAGATCTGCGACAACTTCGACAACACGACGACTGCGCCGTGATCATACTCTCGTTGTTCACATGTCGCATTCGATCGAATTTGCGGGTCGCGCGAAGGCGTCGTCCTTCGTCTCTGGCTTGAACGCAACCTCGCTCAAGGTCACGTTCGTGACTAACTCTCCCTGTTTGCCATCGAGCCAGGAGAAGGTGCGGAAAGAGGACGGGAAGGTGACGCCATCCACGGTTTGAGGTGCATCGTAGGTCATGAGCTTCTCCGGCGAATGACCGCCTTGGGGGAAAAACCCTTTGTAAGAAACGATGTAGCGCACCGCTCCGACGCGATGGGTTTCCTTGTCGAGGTACACCACGTAAAAGTCATCCGGGGCATCCCCGGTGCCCGCCTCGAAGGTCGCTCGAACCAGTTCGTAAGACTGTCCCTCAAGCTCTGCTTGTCCATCGAGCGATAGCTTCACGCCAGCATCGGACAAGACAAAGGGGATCGCGACAAAATAGTAAGGTGTCAATGACCAGACGCGCGGTTTCATCGCCTTGGCCTGCTCGTCCGATGCCCAGGCTACCTTACCATCCCACCCGAAACGGTGTGCGGGCTCGCTGCTCACTGCATGCACCGCGCGGGCAGACCAAGTATCTACGACTTGGCGCGTATCGCGCGGCTCGCCCGTTACGGGGGTATACGCGAAGCGGAACGACAGCGGTCCATTTTCGTACCACCGTTCTAGACCGCCTTCTGCCTCGATGGCGGCGAGCAAGAGCGTGCCCGCTTCTCCCTGGGCCTTGAGCCGCGCCACGCCCTGTGCGGCCCGTTGTTTCGCCTGTGCCGGAGTCGGCTTCGCAAGTGCGGGCGCAACCTCGACGGGAGCGGGCTTCGTTTCGCGTGGGGTCGCATCGCCGCAAGCGAACATCAGCGCCAAGGTGAACAGCAAGGCAGTCGTTTTCATCTCGCTCCTGTAGCAGTAGCAGGGGACGGATCTAACTTTCTAACTTTTCGAGCCAAGGCGTGACGAGTCGACCACACCGTATCCCTCGATCGCGATGCCCAGTAGCTCAGCCGCCTTGGCGACGACCGCGATCAAATCTGCGTCGTCGGCGGATGTGGATTGGATCAGCTTGGTTGCGGCGGCGGAGCTGAGACCAAGGGCGCGAACCATGATCGAACGGGGCCTACGTGTGTAACTCCATAGCTGCAGCGCCGCGCGACGCGCGCGCGACAACGCGCGTGGCCGGCCGGGGTAGGCATGCTGAAGCTGGATGCCCGAAGCTGCGAACACCGCGGCGAAGACCTCGGCCGGCTCGAGCTCGACGGGACTCGGCGGTACGCGGTCGTGGGGTGATAGGACTGCAAACACGGGGCCTTTTGGTTCTTGCGTTGCGGTGCCGAGCTCGATCGCAGTGCCGAGGCGCTCGCGGGTGGCGCGGAGGATGGTGGAGACGTGCGTACGCGAGCTCACCGCCTCGAACTTTGCACGCGCGCAGGCGTCGACCCAGTCTGCGAAGTCGGACAGCCCCGACGCGTCGTGGGTGAAGCCGCAGAGGGCGAGGCCGCGTTGTACGTCGAGAGCGGCCGTGGCGGGTTCAAGGCCCAGGTAGGCGCGGTGACTTGTCCAAGTGCTATCGGCGGCGCAGGCTACGACGCGCGCGCGAACCGGATTGTTGTGCAGGTAGGCGAGGACGATGGGCACCGCGTTGGGCGCCACGATCTCACAGTAAGGTCGATCCGCGAAGACGGGCCCAAGGCGACCGAAGCGCCGATTGAGCCACTGCGCCATCCCAACGTGTACCGGCTTCGCCCACGCGGCGAGCGGCTTTTCCGAAGCCTCCGCGAGGATGTGGATGTGACTGCTCATCAACGCGTATCCAATGAGGCGAAAGCTCGCCCGCGCCATCCCGACCGCGAGCCGGCTCAAATACTGCTCGCGCTCCTGATCACCGACGAGCTGCCACGAGCGATCGACAAACCGCGCGATGACATGCTGAACCATCCCTGGGGCGAGAATCCTCCGAACTCTTGGCATGTGAGGCTATCGGCACGGGCGTGCCGATGTTGCGTCATGGGCGGGCGAAAAGTTAGAAAGTTTGATCCGTCCCCGGCCTTCCCGGCCTTCCGTCCCCGGCCTTCCTCCCCGGCCTTCCTCCCCGGCCTTCCGTCCCCGGCCTTCGCCCGCCCGGCCTTCGCCCGAACCGCGCGCGAATGCGCGGAAAGTTGCTGCGACGAAGCTGTACGTGTCGATTCGCGTCAACTGTGGCGCGTCGGTGGTCTTTGGCGGGCAGCACCCTGCACCGCACGGCCTAGCGGACATGTGCTGCGAGGTGGTGTGGATCATGCATTTGGGCCGTCAGGCATTGCGCGCGATGTGGATTGGCGCGTCCCTCACTTCTTTCAACTGCCTGCGAGACGAGATCGCAGAAAGGCCTTGTCCGTGTCTGAGCCACTCAAGACCATCAATCCCGCAACCGGAACACCCATCGAGACCTACGCATTGATGAGCGACGAGACCCTCGAGCAAGCGATCAATGGCTGTCACGAGAGCTTCGTCGCTTGGCGCAAAGAGTCGCCCGAAAAGCGTGCCAAGGTGATGAGCGCGATCGGCGAAGCGCTCCGCAAAAACAAAGATGAGCTGGCCCAGTTGATGACGGCCGAGATGGGCAAGCTGGTCAAGCAGGCCGCCCAGGAGGTCGACCTTTGTGCCGCAATTTGTGACTACACAGCCGAGCAGGGCCCGTCGCAGCTTCAGCACGAAGAGCGAGCGCTCGACAACGGCGGCACCGGAATCATCAGCTATTCGCCGATTGGGGTCGTCTACGGAATTCAGCCTTGGAACTTTCCGTTCTATCAGGTGGTGCGCTACTCGATCGCCAACCTGATGGCCGGAAACGGCGTGTTGCTCAAGCACGCCGAGTGCGTGACTGGCTGCGCCAAGCGGCTTGCTGAGGTCTACCGCTCGGCGGGCTTGCCGCAGGGTTTGTTCACGGTGCTTCTGATCGATCACGACCAGTCAGACGCCGTGATTCGCCACCCCAAGGTGCGCGGGGTGACTTTCACCGGCTCGGCCAAGGCAGGCGCAATGATCGCAGAGAAAGCGGGCAAGGCGCTCAAGAAGACGGTGCTCGAGCTCGGCTCCAACGACGCTTATCTGGTGCTCGACGACGCGGACATCGAGCTCGCGGTCAAGCACTGCGTCAAGGGCCGCACCTACAACAACGGCGAGACGTGCATCGCGGCCAAGCGCTTCGTCGTCGTCGACGCGGTCTACGACGAGTTCCGCGACAAGTTCGTGGCTCAAATGAAGAAGCTGAAGGTCGGCGACCCCAGCGCGCCAGACTCCCACATGGGACCGATGGCACGCGAAGACTTGCGAGATGGACTTCACGAGCAAGTGCAAAAGAGCGTGAAGAAGGGCGCGAAGATTCTTTGCGGTGGCGAGGTGCCCAAGGGCGCTGGTTTCTTCTACCCGGCGACCGTACTGGACGACGTCACGCCTGGGCAGCCCGCCTACGATGAAGAGCTGTTTGGCCCGGTGGCCTCCCTGATTCGCGCCAAAGACAGCGACGACGCCATGCGCATCGCCAACGACAGCCGCTTCGGTCTCGGCGGCGGAATCTTTTCGAAGAACATTGAGCGCGCGCGCAAACTCGCGATCGAGCACTTCGATACGGGCATGGTATTCATCAACGGCTTTGGGCTTGCCATACCCAACATGCCGTTCGGCGGTGTAAAAGACTCAGGCTACGGCAGGGAGCATGGCGGCTTCGGCATGCGTGAGTTCGTCAACGTCAAGTCCGTGGTCATCAACAAGTAAATCCGTAAGGCGCGTGCCCGTGCTGCATTTGGGCATGCGCACGCTGTCGCGACGGTAAATCGGCGAGATACCCGACACCCTTAAGTGGTTCACGCGTGCGTTGGGGGGCGTAGCCTGCCACGTAATGATCGAAGCGGAGCTTCTCTTCTCGCGTTCTGCCGACCCGTCGACGGTGCTCGGCCACCCTAGTCAACTCCGCTTACGCGGGGCATGGCGCGGCAGCAACATCGTCGTGAAAGGGTCGCGTCGACCATCCACTTATTCGCGCAACTTCATTTCCCAGGAGGCTCGCGATGGGGCACCGGTGACGGGGCTGTTTGCATTCGCGCCGTGTGCATCGGTAGCTCGTCGAGGCCGCCAGTGTGCTGGCAGGAGCGGTCAATGCTCATTCGGGGACGTCCTTCGACCCCGCAGGCTTGCGCGCTCATACCCACCACGACGGATGCGTCCCCCTCGGGTGGGGAGTGCGGAGGGGGCCATCGCACCGCGTAGCCGCGCGCTATCCGCCACGGATTGGGGCAAACACCTGTGCGATGGCCAAGGGACGTCTGACAGACTGCGTTCGCATGAACTGCTCCGCGTTCGCACAAAGGTCGCCGCCTTCAGCCCCGAGCAATTGCCCTCGGCGCAGTCGTGCGACGTGCGCCAACATCTGCATCCCACAGGTCTCGAACACCGCCTCCGCGCGCTCGAACGACGCCACAGCAAGCTCGACATCATCATGCAGCAGTGCTCGGCACGCTCGCCCGATGGCCGCGTAGCCGGGTGCTTGCTGCACGGGCACGCGGTCGAGCTCCTCGGTAAGACGTCCGATTTCGCGCACGAGCAAGTGGGAACGCTCGGCCGGATACACCGTCAGCTCCCCCAAGACCGCGCGCAGTTGAATCCAGAGGCCTTGACCGCGCAGCAGCGGGACGTGTGTAAGCCAAGCGGCACGCCACACCTTCCAGCGTTCCATGCCCCAGCGCGCAAGTCCTTCGTATTGGCCTGTGTAGATGCGCAAGGCAACGATCGACAAGTCGCAGAGTACCTCTTTGGCGGTGACGGATGCTGCACCCAGATGATGGGGACCATGCGACACATACTCTTCCGCACTGAGGACGTCATCGCGCGCGAGCGCTAACATGGGGCACACAGCGAGCTGCAAATAAGCGGCAGTATAGAGGTCCCCGCGCTCGCGCGCGTTGCGTAGGTCTTCGTCCATGCGCGCCGACAGCTCAGCCCACAAGCCCATGTGCTGCATGGACTCTCGCTCCAATTGAAGCAGCGTGACGAGCTCGCCGCGGATCTCAGAAGACAGCGCACCGAGGACGCCATGGGCCGTACGAAAGTGGGGTACCGCTTCCTGGAATCGGCCCGCGCTGTATCGCTGCACCGCACGGAGGTACTCGACCAGAGCGAGCAGCAACGGGTCACCCAGATCTTGCGCGATGCCATCGACAACACTCAGAAGCTCTTGCGCGGCGGGCGTTTCCGCGTCGCCTCGTAGCAGCGCGCGGTACATGCCCTCGCGAGTCAATGCGTGACCGATGCGGAACATGTCGCCGCTCTTCAGGGCAAAGCGTAAGTATAAGCTTTGGAAGTACGCGGAACGCCAGGGGTCGACCCCAGCCAGCCCGATGGCCGCAGCAGCGCAGGCGTCCATTCGCACCAGGTCGAGTGCTGGCACTTGCGAGGACTCGCGTCGCACGAACGAGTAACCGCGCGTGCGCTGCAGTACGACGCTGAACGCAAGCTTGGTAAGGGTGGCGGCGCGTGTCTGGGGCATGCGGACGCCGACCGCCAGTAGCTCCCTCTCAAGCAACGTCGACCCTCGTGCGCCGTGACCGCTCTCGAGCAAGCGATTGGCGGCACGGACGCGCAGATCGCGGGCGCCGCCTTCGTCGTCGAGCTCTTCCAGCACAGTCGCGGCCAAAAGGTAAGCTTCAGCGGCATCCGCGCTGCGACCGCACGCGCTCAGCGCGTCGCCGAGACGCACGCGCAAACCATAGATGTAGCGCGGGTCTCCTCCGCGTGCGGTGCCTAGGGCGAGGCGATAGAAATGCACGGCACGTTCGAATGCTAACCCCTCGTGCGCTCGCTGCGCGGCCTGCACGGCATACTGGGCCGCGCGCGTTGGCTCTCCCGCCTCGACGAAATGGTGCGCGATAAGCTCTGCTGCATCGATACGATCCCGCTCGAACGCGCGTGCGAGCCGGCCGTGAATGCGTTTCCTGTGAGCCTCGGGTAGCGCAGTGAAACAGGCTTCTCGGATTCGATCGTGAAATACCTCGTGAGATTGCCCTCGGCGGCCTCCCGCGCGAATGAGCTTGCGCGTCTTCAGCTCGCCGCACAGCTCCATGACCTCCTGGTCAGGAAACTCAGTGGAGCGCACCATCGTCTCGTTCGTCAAAGGAGTTGCGGCTACGCAGAGGTGCTCGAACAACACGGTTGCCTTCGCGGTCATGGCGGCGAGCTGCACCCGCAATGCATGCGCAAGCGAGAGCCCGTTGGCCACGGCTCCTGCCCCTGCTTGATCCATGAGGATCGAGAGCAGTAATGGGTTCCCTCCGCATTCGCGCACGATGGTCGCTCGCGTCTCGGCTTCAGTTGCCCCCCCCATCACGGCGACTACGAGCTCTTCGCTTTCAGTTCGATTCAGCGGCAAAAGCGCAAGCTCGCTCCCCTGTCGGAGGAGCAAGGCTGAGAGCGCGTGCCGCAGAGTGTGTGAGCACTCCGTCAGGGGGCGCCCCGCGATCACGATGAGCATGTTCGGAGCGTCTGGAGGCGCGGTAAGCCGTTCAAGGAGTGCGAGACTCTCCGCATCTGCCCACTGCACGTCGTCGATGACGAGCACGAGAGGTCGTCTTTCGCCGATCAAGGCGAAGAGATCACGGAGCGCTGCGAAGGCATAGTTCCTAATGCCGACGTCATCGACACTCCCCGCGAGTTGCGGAGCCGCACTAATGCTGGGCACGCGACCGAGCACCGGAAACAGCCGCGTGAGGGATACCGCACGACGAGGGGTAAGCGACGCGCACTCCCACTCCGTCAGATCGAGCAGGTACGAGCTCAAAGCATCGACGATGCCGTCGAATGCCTTGTAGGGAACGAGCTCCTGCTCGAAACACCTTCCCCTTAGAATCACAGCATAGGGAACGATCCCCTGCGTAAACTCGTTGACCAGAGCGCTCTTACCTACGCCGGACTCTCCGCTGACGAACACCGTGGACGGTGTTCCCGCAAGCAAGCGTTGGCGCGCCTCGTCGAGTGCAGCACACTCCCGCGCACGTCCGACGAAGAGAGTCCGCCCCGCATGGGCTGCGGCCACGGGAGGCACCGACTGAGGCCGGGCGCCTAGAACTTCAATCACAGCCTGGCCGCTCGGTCGACGCTCAGGCGAAGGATCGAGCAGAGCCATGCAGAGCGCATTGAGATCCTCAGGAACGCTGCTGACCAAGACGCGTGGCTCTTCGGTTGGCTCCTGTCGTGGAAGCGGCGTCCAGGCACCGCTGTGCGGAACCCGCCCTGTCAGCGCTTCGTAGAGAACAACGCCGATGCTATACCAATCGGCCTCGGTGCCCACCTGCTCTCCCATGGCTTGTTCCGGCGCCATGTAAGCTAGGGTACCCGCAACGCCACCTCTGGTCGTCTGTCGACCATCTATCGTGTTCGAGACCAAGCCGAAATCGAGGAGCACCAACCTGCCCTGAGGGTCGACGCGTATGTTGGCCGGCTTGATGTCGCGATGAACCTTGCGTGCCACATGGAGAAAGCGCACCGCTATCGCGAGCTGCAGGAGAGTGCCGCGCAGGCGCTCTTCATCGAAGCTGGCGTTTCGCCTGCGCACGTAGGAAAGAAAGTCCGTGCCCTCGACAAGCTCCATTGAGAAGAACCAATGCCCCTCGTGCTCGTGTAGCTCGCGTAGGCGCACCAGATTGGGATGACGGAGCTCCACGAGGGAGCGGAACTCCTTCTTCAGTCGAAATAGAGCATTGGCGTCGGTACGCCGAAGGACCTTGAGTGCGACCTCGGAGCCCGTTTCCCGATCCAGCACCCGGTAAACGGCACCGAATGAGCCTTCACCCAACTGTGCGATGACAGCGAACCGAGCAGTGCCTGCGAAGGGAATCGCGACGCTCCGCATGTCGTCGAGGGTCAACGTGGCGCTCATGGAAATCCGAGAAGCGAACCTTTCACTGAATGCGTTCAACTTGCAGCCATGAACGCCTCTGTTTCAGTGTGCCCGATCCGTGTACCGCGCGCCATCGATTCGCGAAACAGGGGTCACCTTCGGCGCACATCCGCGCAGTTGCCTACCCAACGTCGATCTTACTATTGCACATGCGTCACCCGGCGCGATAGCGCAGGCCAAGGGTGTCCGGCGGGGCATTAGGAATGCGCGCCCCCGATTACGGCTCAGAAGGGGAGGGAACCGGTGTCGATCTACGGTAATCCTGAAACTACAAACCGATGCCACACTTGCTCCACGGGCTCGCGCGGCACGATGGTAAGCACGTACGACGATGCGCACGCGGTGGCGGTCGAAATTGCGCGAAATTAGTCTTCAGGAAGGTCAGCCGTTCCAGGTATGGGATTATCACGGCTCATCTCATCTCGAGGTCTACGCTTCGCAGGGCAACGGCGGGTGCTCGAACGGCTCGCCCGCGGGGCACCCCTCCGTGACACGTTGACCGCGCTCTACGAGATCGTCGAACAGCCGCTTCCGAACGCGGTGTGCTCGGTGCTGCTGCTCAATGCGGAGCGAAGCTCGCTTCATCACGCCGCAGCACCTCGCCTACCAAGGGCCTATTGCGAAGCGATCGATGGCGTTTTGATCAGCGCCTTGACGGGGTCGTGTGGGACCGCAGCCTACGACCACCGTGAAGTCACGTTGAGAGCATCGCCAAAAAACGCGCACGTCTGAGCTTATGCACGTTCGACGACAGACACCCGCGCGCTCCCTTTGAGCTTGCTAAGTAACGCGCGTTAGCGTTACTTATGCGTTTCCCGCGTGCTCCAAGCGTTTGGCGGCCGGCACGCCCGCGTCCCCGTTTCTAAGGTCTTCCGCATGCAAGCTAAAGTCGTCCCGTGGCTCGCGTTCTCGTTGACGGTTGTCGTCGGCTGCTCTGCTGCGCCCAACACGGCGGCGACCGGCGATCCCGTCGAACCTGGCGATGGCGGTACGGTCGATGCCGCGCTGGGGGAGGGCGCCGATGCTGGTGCGAGTCCGTTTTGCGCCGCGGTGAGCTGCGGCAGCGGCACATGCAATGAGAGCGAGCGACGCTGCGATTGCCAGGCAGGCTTTGTGTTCGATCCGTCAGCGCTCTCCTGTGTGCAGGACCGCTGCGCGGATGCGATGTGTGAAACCGGTGCGTTATGCGACCCCGAGACCGGCCAGTGCGCTGCGCGTTGTACGCCGAACCAAACCGCCCTTAGCTTCTCGTTCTGTCTCGACACGAGCGAGTCGGGCTACGCAGCCGTAATCGCATACCAAGGCGCGGGGGACCTCGACCTGACGGCGAGCGAGTTGCGCCTCAACGACCGGAAGCTTGCAGTGTCCGAGCTCGGCTACGATGCCGCGAACAAGACGCTCAACGTAAGCTTTTCCGGGCTCACCCCGGGCAAGTACAGCTTGCTTCTGCGCCTGAAAATCAGCGCGGGCGCGGACCTGAGACCGCTCTTTCTCCCCGTATGGTTAGGCGCTGGTGCGCGCTACAAGGATTTCGCCTGGCAGGACGCGATCATGTATCAGGTGATGACCGATCGCTTCCTCAACGGCGACAGTGCCAACGACCTCGACAACACCCAGGGCACCCTCGCGCAGGTGGACGATGTGCGTAGTCAGTGGCAGGGCGGAGACTTCCGCGGGTTGATTACTAAGATCAAGGATGGTTACTTCACGGACATGGGCATCAACGCGCTTTGGATTAGCTCGCCCCTACTCAATTCACATAACTCGCAGCCCGCGGTGGAGCTCGCCGACAAGCGGCGCTTTTCGAGCTACCACTCTTACCACCCCATCGTCACTGGTTACACACACCTTGATAAGCTGGGCTACGATAGTCCGATTGAGCCTGCCTTTGGCAGCGAAGCGGAGCTGCATGAGCTAGTGAACGAAGCCCATGCGCGCGGGATTCGTGTGATCCCGGATTTTGTCGCAAACCACGTGCAAGCAGAAGCTAAGCTCTACCGAGAGCACAAGGACTGGTTTTTTCCCTACAACGCCTGCGACGGCAACTGGGATGCGCGGCGCGTTGACTGCTGGTTTACCAGTGAGATGCCCGATTTCGATTTCGGTAAGCCCGAAGCGATTCGCGCCGTGGTCGACCACGCCTTGTGGTTGATTCAGGAGTACAACTTCGATGGCTTTCGTGCCGACGCGCTCAAGCACATGGATGATGCCTTCGTGCGCGCGCTCAAAAAAGCGGTCATTGAGGAAGTGGAGACGACAGTAAGCGACCACGCGCGTTCGGAAGAGGCTAGTGTGTTTTACATGGTCGGCGAGTCCCTGGGTGGCTGGGCGCGTTACCACGTGCGTCCAGATATGGTGCAAGGTCAGGTCGACGAGGAGTACTACAACCGCACCAAGGCCGCTCTTTTGCGCTACGAACGGCCGATTCGCGACTTGGCGGGTTTTGCGCTCAATAATGACGCGGCATACCGCCGTGAGCAGGACGTGGTGGTGTGGAATGGGAGCGGCAACGTCAGGGTGGGAAGGGGAGGTTACCCGGGCGCGATCATGGGTAATTTCTTCGGGAACCACGACCAGGTACGCGCGCTCACCGAGGCAGGGGGCGATCACGTACGGCTACGTCTAGCCCACACCTTTCTGATGACCTCACCGGGAAACGTCCCCATGCTCTACCAGGGCGACGACATCGGTACGACAGGCGAGAAGGACCCCGACAACCGTAAGATGCACAAGTTCGCCGGCTTGTCCGCGGCCGAGCAGGCTTCGCTCAGCCACGTCCGCAGGGCCGGCAAACTACGCGAACAGCATGTGGCGCTACGGCGAGGCACGCGCGAGACGGTTCTGCTCGAAGACTACTTCTGGGTGTACAAGCTCAGCGCTGGCGACGACGTCGTTTACGTGGCCCTCAATCGCGACGCCGACAAGCGCTACGTCGCGCCCGAGGACTACATCGACGGTCTTGGCAACTGCGCGAACGGCAGGGTGCCGAGCCAGAGCTCCTGCATCTTCGTGCGCCAGTAAGGCCGCGTTTCCGCGCTGTTAGAGCGACGCGCTACCATGGACGTCTCGGTAGCGCGGCTTTGCTCACAGCTTTGCCGGCAGTCAGGGTGCAAAAAGGCAGAGCGTACGACGTAGAGCGTCTGCTAGCAGCCGGAGTACTTATGCCTTGTCTTGCTTGGTCTTCCCCTCCTCTGGGGGCTTTGGCGCGTGTCCGCCCCACCGCCCGCATGCTCCTTTTCTACGCGCTCTACGCCGCGCTCTACGCGCTCTACGCGGCCGCGCTTACGGCGTGTGCACGGGGCTCAGCCGAGCTCGTTGAGCAGGGCGCCCCGATTGCAGGGGAGGATGGGGGCGTGCTGCGCGGCGATGGGGGGGTGCTGCGCGGCGATGCGGGCGCTGACGCGAGCCGTCCCAAGCCCACAGGCGATGGCGGCACGGTCAAGCCCGGAGACGAGCTAGACGCAGGCAATCCAGTCAACCCGCCCGACGCAGGGGGCACAAGTGCGGGCCAGGATCCTCGCCCCGTGCTCGGCGACATCGATCCGGTGAGCGTGGCAGTCAATCCTGCGAACGATGTCAGCCTTACGGTCCTGGGCAGCGCCTTTGTCCCGCGAACGGTGGTGCAGACGGATGGCTTAGCGCTTGCGACGACGTTCGTTTCGAGCACTGAGCTGCAGGCTGTTTTGGCCAAGAGCGCTTTGACAGCGCTGAAGACGATCAAGATCAGCGTGTCGACCGCGGCACCGGGCGGAGGTCTAAGCGCTGCCACGCGCGACTTTCGCGTGGTGCCGTCGGTCCCCGTGGTCGATACCGGGACCCCAGCTGTCAACCCGAGCCCCGTGCTGAGCGCCATTTCTCCAAGTTTCGTCGCCCAGGGCTCGGCCGCGCAAACGCTCACCTTGGCTGGCTCGGGTTTCTTGGCCGGCGCGCGGGTAAGCCTGGCGCCCACGGCCGGTGGCGCGGCCACTGTACTGGCGCCCGCCACCCAGAGTCCCACGCAGCTTACGGTCAGCGTGTCCGCTTCGTTGCTCGCGGCGGCTGCGGTCTACGACGTCACAGTCACCAATCCTGTGCCGAGCGCTGGCCCCAGCGCTTCGCGACCTTTTACGGTCTGGTCAGGCAGCTGTCCCACGGCCAACGTCGATGTGCCGCTCGCGAGCACCGGCGTCACCGTCGACTTTGACCTGAGCTGGGCCGCGGCCAGCACGAGCACCGGTATCTACGGCGGCAGCAGCAGCTGCGGTACCGCACTCAACCCTGTCGTAAAGCGTAAGTTCCGTCCGGTCATAGTTCAGAACAACACGCCGTCTGCGGTCGTGCTCTCTGCCTGGGCCAAATGCACTGGCAACGATGCTGCCTGGCTCGCCTTCTACAGGGGCACCACGGTTCCGGTCAGCGATACCGAGCTTCGCACGTGTAACGGTAAGATAGGGCAAGGCGTCGGCATCTACGGCGCCCCGGCCGCAGACAGCGCAGGCTCAGTGAGCTGCCCTGGATTGATGAGAGCCGACAACGCAGGCATTCGACTCGAAGCCTGCGAAGCGGTGGTTGTCTACATGCAGATGCAGACCAGCTCCGGTGCGGTCCCGACCAAACTGCGTGTGCGCGCCGAAGCACCGTGATGGATAGAGACGCCCAGTCTCGCAGTCCCGGCAGCGGAGCTGCTTGGAATGTGGTAGTTATGCGACCGCGTGTCGATGGGGCGACAGAGCAACGGAGCGAAGCGTGGCTTGCGACTGTCGCTCGTCACGCTTGTCCCTGCTGTCTGATGCGCTCACGCGTCTTGCTAGTGCACAAGGCGAGCCGGTGGTTCTGAAGGAAGGTGAGCTAATCGAAGAACGTTACCGCGTTGTGCGCGCCGTCGGAGCGGGCGGGATGGGGGTGGTCTACGACGTTCGACGCGTCCATGACGACGCGCGATTCGCGTTGAAGGTATTATCAGGCTCGATGGGATTTCGCGAGCTTGCGCGCTTTGCGCGTGAAGGGAAGCTTGCGGCAACGGTAAGCCACCCCAACGTCGTACAGATCCACGATGCCTCGGTCTCTAAGGAGGGATTCCTGTTCTTAGTGCTTGAGTATGTCGATGGCGAACCGCTGAGTCGCCGGCAATGGGCTCGGTGTCATCGCATTTGAGCTGGTCCACGGCCGTCGACCGTTTACAGAAACCGAAGCGATGCGTCGCGCTTACGGTCATTACGGCGCAGAGCTGCCATCCGCAGCCTCACTGGGCGTACCAACTCCCTTAGCCATACTATTCGATGCAGCACTCGACCTCGACCCTAAGCGTCGGCCGACGGCCGCGGAGATGGTCGACGCATTGGCCTCGGCCCTGGCAAGCGCGGCCTGACAACACTTATGTGCGCACGCCCGCCGAGGCGTTGGCTCTGCTGCTGCGGCGTGCGCGGGCCAAAAACCAAGCGGCCGACATCTCCGGCATGCTCCTGTATAGCGAATGCAGCTTCTTTCAGGTGTTGGAGGGCCCGGCGAGCGCAGTCGACGCCTGCTTTGCGCGCATCCAAGTGGATCCGCGCCATGCCCGAGAGACCCGGATTGTGCGCGAGGTCATCGCGCACCGTTCGTTTGGCGACTGGACGATGGGGTTCTCGCCGGTCCTCCAAGAGACGCAGGAGCGGGTCGAAGGTCTCAATGATTTTTTTGACGGCCGAGCCTGCTTCGACGGCCTGGACCGAGGACGCGCCAAGAAACTGTTGGTCGCGTTTGGAGCTGGTCGTTGGCGCTCCACCCTTTCGGACCTTCCAAAACCCCCTCGAGTCAACCCGTGACCGAACAGCCGCCGCCGGAAGCAGAGTCGCGCAGCCATCCTTCCGGGCCGGCCTGGCCGGAATTCTCGTTTGCGTATCAGCCGGTTGTCGACACGATCACGCGCAAGCCCTACTCGTACGAGGCGCTGATTCGCGGGCGCGAGCA
>JBBSJC010000043.1:0-26060 GCA_038257655.1 Polyangiales bacterium
ACCCGACCAGCTCGCAGCCGCGCTCGACGATGCCGCTCAGCTTGCAGTCAACGACCAGAATCGTGCGGGGATAACCTTTGCGACGGACGGTGAGGCTCGCCGACAGACGTTCAGTGGCCACTTCTATTTTGGTCTCGGCGGCGTCGATGTGGATAACCCCGGCGAGTTTACGAACTTCCACAACGACATCACCGAGTTCCTCGACATGCGCCAGAAGGCCAAGGGCGTGGGACAGACCGAAGACAAGAAAGAATCCATGAAGGTTTTCTTTCCGCGCATTATCGACAAGCTCACGCGGCCACGGCCGATTCTGCTCGATGATGTCAAGTTTCTGCGTAAGCACGCCGCGCAGCGCACCAAGGTAACGGTGATAGGCCCCGTGTCGTTGACCTATCGCTTGGTGGACGCGGGGGTGTACGGATCAGACAAGGCGGTGGCATTCGGTATCGCAGACGCGCTCAATCAGGAGCTGAAGGAGCTGGCTGCAGCGGGCCTTGATCTCGTGCAGATCGATGAGCCCGAGGTGCACTTTCGATATTCGCAGTGCAAGGACTGGGCGGTCGAAGCGATCAACCGGATGATCGACGGCGTCGCGTGCCGGACGGCTGTGCACGTTTGTTACGGCTACTCGAAGAACATCGCGTTCAAGCGCCAGAGCGCGGTCTATCCCAAGGCCGTCAATTTGATTGCCCAAAGTGAAGTTGATGCGATCAGCGTGGAGTATGAGCAGCCGCGTCACGATCCAGAGTTCCTGAAGAGCCTGGGCGCTAAAGATGTGATCCTCGGCGTGCTCGACACCAATCCTGACAACGTGGGCGAGACGGTCGACCACATCGTCAAGCGCGTGGAGGCGGCGATGAGCGTGATGCCCAAGGAGCGCATCAGCCTCGCTCCTGACTGCGGCATGTGGTTTCTAACGCGCGAGCGCGCCTACAAACAGATGCGCGCCATGTGCCTGGCTTCCGAAGTGCTACGTTCGGCGCACGGCTAAGCCAGCGCCATCTGGCCAGCCTGACGTCTGAAGCGACATTGTAAGTCGACCAAAGCCTGCGGGAGAGCTGCCATGATCGAGCCGAGTGAGGTCGAACGGATTTTGCGTGCTGCGTTCGATGACGCGAGTGTGCTCGAGGTCGAGGACCTCACGGGTACCAAAGACCATTACGAAGCGACGATCGTGAGCGCCAAATTCGAGGGGCTGTCGCGCATCGCACAGCACCAAGCGGTCTATCGCGCGCTGGGCGACTTGATGAAGGGGCCCGTGCACGCATTAGCGCTTCACACCTTCACGCCCGCGGCTTACGCCAAAAAAAGCCTGCGCTAGAGCACCGAATCTAGGCACTAAAGGCGCAGCTGCTTGAGCCGATGATTGACATCGCGCGCCAGCGATTGCTCCTCGTGGCGCGGCAGCCCGCTCGATGCTGTGAAAAGCGCATAGGCGGCGAGTTCGTGCAGCGCCTGGTGGATCTGCGCCATGGGATCATCGTGGGCGGTGCCTTCGAGTCGCGCGATCAGCGTCGCGGCGTCGAGCGTGCCGTCCACGTCGACCTCGCCTCCGAGCACCGCTGCGTGCGGTCCGAGCTCAAGCCAACTCGAGAGCGATCGGCGAGCAACATCCATGCTGCCGTAGGTGGCGACGACCACGAAAATGTCGCGCACGATCTCATTGAACTGCCGCACCAGTCGCAGCACGACCTTCTTGTCGAGCGTTGGGCCACGGCGCAGCTGCACCTGATTGCCGCGCAGCAACTGGTACACCGCTTTGAGCGCCGGGAACTCGCCCAGCCCGCTCTCCCGGGCCAGATCATCGATGCTCTTCGTGCCATCACAGCGCGGCAGAACGTTCTCCGTCACATACGATTCGACGTCTTTCGATCTGAGTGGCGGCGCCCCGGAAAGCGCAAACGGGAAGAAGCGATTGTGAGGAATGCGCTCCCGATACAGGCTCATTTCGTCGATGCGCTGAACGCCTTCCATCAAGAGCGCCTGAATCGGAAAGTGCACGGTTGTGGGCGGTGGCGGCGCATCGTCGGGTGGCGCTACGAACCAATATGCGCCGCGCTCCTCCAGCAGCGAAGCCTGGAAAATGCCCTCGGCTTGATTTTGTAGCTGCTTGAACAGTGTGCCTTGGTCGAGCAGGCCGCGTTCGACCAGCATCTGTCCGAAGCGTTGATCTGGACTCTTTTGTTTGAGTAACGAGGGCAGCGCGTCACGTTGGACTACGCCGGTGCGCACCAGCACTTGGCCCAAACGCTCGCTCTCGAAGTCTGTTTGCGCGTGTTTCAGCGCGCCTTGGTCCACTGTCAGAATGCGTCGCCCGACCGAGCCGATGATGTGCAGCTCACCTCGCCAGTTGGCGGACGTCACCAGATTGATAATCTCCACCACGGTCATGCGCGACACGAGCTCGCCCATCATCAGGACGCGTCCGCGCGGCTTCCCGTCTGAGGACACGCGCGAAAGCATCCACATGCCTTGCGGTCCCTCTTCCAGCCGATATTCGCCTGGTTGCGCAGCGAGCCGCGCGCGTAGTCCCTCGGTCTTTGACGTGAGGGTCCCATCTCCGCTCAAGCGGATGCGATCATCTGCCACGACGTGATGGTAACGCAGATCTCGTGGCGCTTAGGAAACGGTGACATCGGGATCGTGCATGGCCCCCGCTTCCGCGGTAAATGCCGCAGCGAAAGGTAAGGGGCATGGGTAAAATCGCGTTCGTATTCCCAGGGCAAGGGTCGCAGGCAGTGGGCATGGGCAAGGCGGCATTCGACATGTCGGACGTTGCACGGAGTGTGTTCCAGGCGGCAGACGCGGCGCTCGGCTCCGAGCTGTCTAGGCTTTGCTTCGAGGGACCCGACGAAGATCTCAAGCTGACAGCCAATACCCAACCGGCCATTCTCACTACGTCCATCGCGCTGCTGCGCGCATTCGGGGAGCAACCCGATGTCGTCGCAGGACATAGCCTCGGCGAATACTCTGCCAACGTGGCGGCGGGAACCGTAAGCTTTGAGCGCGCAGTCAAGCTCGTGCGCGTGCGCGGCTCGTACATGCAAGAGGCTGTGCCGGCGGGCAAAGGCGCGATGGCGGCTGTGATGGGCGGCGATCTTGCGGCGATCGAACAGGCCCTGCGCGACACGCCTGGTGTGATCGAGCCTGTGAACTACAACTCACCAGGGCAGCTGGTGATCGCGGGCGAAGCCGAAGCACTCAAAGCAGCGATGCCCGCACTGCAGACCCTCGGCTGTAAGGTCATCCCGCTCGCTGTGAGCGCGCCGTTTCATTCGAGCTTGATGCGGCCTGCAGAAGACCGGCTGACGCCTCATCTCAAGGAAGCGGCATTCGCCGACGCCAATGCGCCTGTGTACATCAATGTCGATGCAGCGCCTGTGACGCGCGGCGCAGATTTGTGTGATGCGCTGATCCGTCAGGTCAGTCGTCCCGTGCGCTGGCAGGAGACCGTCACGCGCATGGCCAAGGACGGGGTCACGCTGTTCGTCGAGATCGGACACGGTAAGGTGCTCGCCGGTCTAATCAAGCGCATCGACAAGAAGCTCAAGAGCGTGAACGTGCAAGCACCGACAGATTTCGAGGCTGCACGCGCTGCCATCGCCGAAGCTCGCAGCTAGCGTCTCGAAGGAAGCGGGCTTGGCGTCGCCCCCGGCTAGGGTCGTACGCGTATTAGCCGCGCTTTTCTTCGAGTGCGGCCCAGCGTTCCATCAGACGTTCCGATTCTGCACGCGCCTTGTCGCGCTCCGCGATAAGCGTCGGCACCTCGGCGGTACGCGCGGAGTAGATGCTCGGATCGGCAAGCGTCAGGTCGAGCTCGCTCACGCGCGTATCGGCCGCGGCGATCAGGGATTCGATCTGGTCGAGCTCCTTCTGCTCTTTGTAGGACAGACCGGTCTTTTTGGGCCGCACGCTTTCGGCCGCGGGGGCCGGCTCGACGCGCGTCTCACTCTTTGCTTTGGGCTGAGCCTTGGCATCGCGGCGCGCCGCGGCAGTCAGCATCGGTTGCACACTCGTGTAGTTACCGACGTAACGCGTGAGCTTGCTATCGCCTTCGAAGGCCAAGATCGCGGTGGCGATCCGGTCCAAGAACCAACGATCGTGGGTGACGACGATGGCCGTGATGTCGTGCTCGAGCAGCAAGCCCTCGAGGGCCGCCAAGGTGTCGAGATCGAGGTCGTTGGTAGGCTCATCGAGCAACAGTAAGCTCGTCTGCTGCTGAAGCAGCACAGCCAGAGCGACACGCGTGCGCTCGCCTCCAGACAAGGCAGAGATCGGCTTACGCGTCTCCGCACTCGTGAACAGGAAGTTTTCGAGATAGCTGACGGCGTGGATGTCGCGATCGCCGATGCGCACGTGCGAGCGGCCCTGGGCCACGTTTTCGAGGATACTCTTGTCCTCGTCAAGGCCGGTGCGATGCTGACTCAGGTACGCAATCTTCGCATTCTTGCCCAGGGTGAGCCGGCCGCTGGTGAGCGGGTGCTCGCCGAGGATCGCGCGCAGCAGGGTACTCTTGCCGCAGCCGTTCGGCCCTAGGATGCCCAGCCGCTCGCCCTGGGTGAAGTGCAAGGTCAGGTCAGTGACGAGGCGCCGCTTGGGTCCTTTGTCGCCCAAGGTGTCGATGCAGACGCGATCGAGATCGAGGATGCTCTTGCCACTGCGCGAGGTAGCGAGCTCAAGGTCAAGCTTCTTGACCTTCGCAGGCGGGCGGTTTTGAATGGCCTCTTCGGCCCGTACGATGCGTGCCTGCTGCTTGGTGGTGCGCGCGGGCGGGCTGCGGCTCAACCAGTCGAGCTCCTTGCGCAAGAAGTTTTGGCGGTTCTGTTCGGTTCGCTCAGCGAGCGCGAGCCGCGAGGCGCGCCCTGCCAGGTAATCGCCAAATCCGCCCGTATATCCAAAGGTCTTGCCGCGTTCGATCTCCACGGTGCGATCGACGACCGCGTCCAAGAAGTAGCGATCGTGGGTAATCAGCAAAAGCGCACCCCGAAACACGTCGGCTAGATAGATCTCGAGCCACTCGATGGCGGACATGTCGAGATGGTTGGTCGGCTCGTCGAGGATCGCCAGATCGGGCTCTGCAATCAGCAGCCGGGCCAGGGCCACACGGCGTTTTTCGCCACCGCTCATGCGACCGACCTGCGCGTCGAGCTCACGGATACCGAGCGCTTCGAGGATCGACTCGGCGCGATGCGTCACATCAAAGCCGCCGTGCTGCTCGAGGTCGCCCATCGCGCTCGCTTGCATGGCGAGCGAGGCATCGAGATTTTCCCCGCGTTCGAGCGCGAGACTCGCGCGTTCGTAGCGCTGCTTGGCGTCCCACCAGGCTTCGAGCCCGCTCAACACGGTATCGATCACGGTACGCTCTGGATCGAGCGCAGGCTCCTGGGCGAGGTACAGCACCTTGGCATCGCGGCGCACGGCAAAGTCACCGCTATCGGCCTGTTCGATCCCGGCGAGGATCTTGGCGAGCGTGCTCTTTCCACAGCCGTTTTTGCCAATCAATCCCACGTGCTCGCCCTGATCGAGGTTCAGGTCGATGCCGTCGAGCACAAGATGTGGTCCAAAGCTCTTGGTGAGCCGCGTAGCAGTCAGGAGGGTCACGGCGCTGCGTGTAGCGTGTATTGTGCATCCCGCCCAACCGGAGAACTGCATGGCGCATCGACATCGCGGACTCGTAGCCTTGGTATTGCTTACGCAGCTGGCCTGCACTGGTGGGTCAAACGGCCCAGGCGATGACGGCGATGACAATAGTGCGTCAGGCGGCGGAGGCAGCAACGCAGGCAACGGCAATGCAGGCACCAGTGCTACCGCGGGCGATGGCGGGCAGGGCTCCAATGCGACCAGCGGAACCTCCACCGGGGGAGACGGCGGCGGTAGCGGTAATGATGCTGGGCCCGGTAGTCCGGGCGCTGGGCCCGAGGAGCCTGCGGTGGCACGCGGTGCCGATTTCTTCGGCCACAAAGAGAAGTTCAATCGTTACTACACCGACCCGATGTACACGCCCAGCAACGTCATCTACGTAAGCGAAGCGGGCGGTGGCGATGGCACCACGCGCAGTACGCCCCTGACGGTTGAGATGGGATTGAGCATGGCGCAGCCCGGCAGTCAGGTCGTGTTCGTGCGCGGTGATTACACGGACGTCTGCTACGAACTGGCCGAGGGCGGTGGTACCTATGACGCGCCGATCATCTTGTACGGCGAACGCAATCCGGATGGCAGCGTGGGCGTGAACATGACCTGCTGCACGACCGGACGCGCCACCTGCCTCAACCTTGAAGCGACCAGTTACGTGGCGCTCGATGGGTTCCGCGTTGAGGGCGGAGACTATGGCTTACGCAGCGTCGGCGCGGGTTACGACGCCTCCGACCACACGCTCGGCAATACGCTTTTGAACAGCATCGCTGTCGATCAGGTGAAAGACGGCGTGTTGACGGGCGCGTCTGACTGGGCGGTGTTCGAGCGCAATGTCGCAAGCGGCTCGAGCGCGGCTGACGGTCACGGCATCTACCTGAGTAACGGCAGCGACTTCAACATCGTTCGCGCCAACAATCTGTTCGAGAACGAAGGCGCAACCTTTCAAATCAATGCCGATCCAGCATCGACCTGCGATGGCGACTTCTTTAGCGACGCGTGTGCTGCGCTTGCCGGCACCGGCGAAGGTGGGCGCGGTGCTTCGGACTACATGCTGATCGAAGGTAACTACTTTCATCACGGTACAGCTCAAGGCTCGAATTTCACCTCCACACGCCACAGCGTCGTGCGCAACAACGTGTTTGGCTTTTGGAGCAGGCACGGCGTGAGCTTTTGGAGTGAGCCCGAACCAGACAGCGCCACGTACAACCCCGCGCTTGGCTCCCACCACAACCGAGTGCTGCACAACCTGTTCATCACCAGCAACCGCCGTCTGGCCCTGCAGCTGATCAACCACTCCAACCAGTGCGAGTTTCGCAATAATTTGGTGCTCGGCCTGACCGTTGCGGGCGATACGGCGAGCGCGAGCGAGGATGCGATCTGGTTGGAGACGGATGACACCGTCGCGGACAACATCTACAGCGGGAACTACTACGTGGCCGGCCGCTTCGAGGGACGCGCCGGCGTGACAGCCAACGAGTTTGAGCGCGCAGATTTCGACCCCACGTGGTTTACGGCTTTGCCGCTCACCGCAAGCGACCCCGTCCAAGGCTTCGCGCCCAGTGGCAGCGCGCCCTGGCTGAATCTCGCGCCGATGCTGCCAGAGGCGCCCCGTGACATGCTCGGTGTGCTGCGCGCTGGCAACGCCGACGTCGGCCCCTTCGAGCGGCCCTAAACGCCCTTGAGCGCTCGACGTCGAGTCTAGCTCTGACGGTCTTTCGCCTGACAGTCAGGGCACACGCCATAGAGCTCGTGTTTGTGTGAACGCAAACGGAAACCATACCGTTCGGCGACGCGATCTTGCAGCACCTCGATCGCTTCGTCTTCGAACTCCACGATCTTGGAACAGACCAAGCAAATCAAGTGATCGTGGTGATGCTCGCCCTCGTCGCGCAGCTCGTAACGCGTGACGCCATCGCCGAAGTGCCGCACGTTGGCAAGCTCGCACTCCGCCAGCAGCTTGAGCGTGCGGTAGACGGTGGCGTAGCCGACCTTGGGGTCTTGCTCGCGCACCTTCGCGAGCAGGTCTTCGATCGAAAGATGGCCGCCCGAACGAAAGAAGATGTCGGTCACGAGCCTGCGCTGGTTGGTCGAGCGCAGCCCCTTCTTCGTCATGTACGTCTGCAGGACGTCGTGCAGCGTCGAGACGGTCTGTTCGTTGAGCTGTGCCATCTGTCCCATGACCGTCTGCCCCGTGGCCTGCTCCAATAGCGGCTAGAGTAGGGCAGACTAGGGCAGGAACGATTCATTGTCGACAATGGCAGAAGATCCCGGCGACCGAGAGGGGCCCCCGGCGCCGATCCGCAGGCTTGCGTTACGCATCGTGGCGGGGCTTGCCGCGATCGTTTCAATCGTCGCGTTGTGGTCCGGTGAACGTGTGCGTATCGCCGACGATCTGCAGCTCTTTGCGGAGTCCTCCGCCCGTCCCGGTGAAACGCTAGCCCTGCGAGCCCTTGTCCTGCGCGACGTGGAAGGTGTCGCTGGGCCTAGATTAGAAAAGGCAGATGTCCACGTTCGTTTGCTCGATGCCGCCGATCGCGAGCTTGCCTCGACGCAGCTTCGTCCCACGCAGCTCGACAGCATGGAAGGCTCCTTGCGCGTGCCCGAGCTGGCACACGGCAGGCTAGTTTTGGAAGCATCGCTCGATGCGATGCCTGCCGAGCATGGCCCCGCTGAGCACGGCCCTGCTGAGCACGGCGTCGTCGATCCCGATGCACTCACCGTCAGGCGCTCCTTGCAAGTGCGGCCCACGACCGACCCTGGTCTGCCCGTCTCGCGCTCCGCTGGTCCCCTGCAGCACTTCGCCCTAGGCCGCGTCCACGCCATCGGGACGGCGATACCACCTACCCCTTTTGAGCCCCGCGTCATCTCGGGTTCGTGTGCGCCGGAGCAGCGCTGCACCTTACTCGTATGGGTCGGCGAGCCCGCCGCTGCGCTCGAGGTGCAGCCTTCGCCGGCATTCACCCAAGTTGGCGCCATCGAGCCCGCTTCCGAGACGGACGGTCTGGCCGCGGTCACGCTGCAAGTGCACGGCGCTGAAGCCGAAGTGACGTTGCGGGCTAGCCGCGCAGGGCAGCCAGTGGCCGAACGCGCGGTACGGCTGCCGGTCGCCCTCGGCGAAGCTGTCGTTGCCGCAGATCGCGCGATTGTCAGCTCTTTGCCGGCGTTGAGGCTGACATTGATCCCGCCGCCCGGTCGCGAGCACCTGATCCTCGACACCTTCGTGCAGGGGCGCTGGTCGCAAACAAGAACGGTGTCCGACGCGACGCCGAGCGCCGAGACGCATGTGGACGCGATTCCGAGCGCCTCGGGAATTGTGCGCATCCAGGCGCGCAGCGATCGCTACTCGGCCGAGGGCTCGGGTACGCGCGCGATTTATCTTCAGCCCCCAGGCGAAAGCATGGAACGATCGCTCGGCGCAATCGCCCGTGGGGTGCGCAACGCAGGGCTGTCCGACGCCGCAAGCGAGCTCTTTGGGAGCATGCCCCCTCCGGGCGCAACCCACGATGCATTGCGCTGGGCTGCGTTTCTGCTCGCACCTCTTGAGTTGTCGCGCATGCCGATTCCGCTGGCAGTCAGTGACCGGCCTGTCCGACTCGCGCGACTCGCGGGCGTGCGCACGTTTTTGCGTTTTGGCTTGGGCGCCATGCTCGTCTTTTGCGCGCTCGTGGTCGGCGCAAGCCTATTGCGCAGCGGGTTTGCCGCGTCCGAGCAAGCAGGCTTGATCCTCGAGGAGGGGCGGGAGCCGGGCCACCCGCGTGCCCGGCCTGCGAGCCGGCTAACCGGCCGCCTTGCTGGCCGTTTGTGGGTTCTGGTCTGGGTCGCCTTGGTATGCATGGCTTTTTTGACCGCAGCCCTGCTCGTCGTGGCCAAGCCGCTTTGGTTTTAAGCTTTCCGCAGTAACGCTCCATGCGATGCGGCCCACAATGCCACCTGACCCCGCGATCAGAATGCAGGGAAGATCGCGTTCGGGCCGGCGACCCCGCAGGGAACATTGCTGCGAGGGTAGGCGTTGCTGCCCGCAGGGTCGCGGCATGACTGGCCCGCTTTTAGCGCGGGTAAGTGGTCGGTAGATGCTCCTGCGGCACGCGCGTTGCGGAGAGCGGCCGGGCGGCCTAGATTGAGGCGTTTTCGGCGGGCTGTTTGAAGGGAAAATTCGAATGTTTCAGTCGGTGCTTCAACGAGTCTTCGGCACAAAGCACGATCGCGAGATCAAGCGGCTTCGCCCGATGGTGGAAGCCATCAATCAGCGCGAGGCTGCTTTTGCAAAGCTCACCGACGCGCAGCTCAAGCAGCAGACGGCCGAGTTCAAGCAAAAGCTTGAAAATGGTGCATCGCTAGAGGACATCAAGTTTGACGCGTTCGCTGCGCTGCGCGAGGCGAGCCAGCGCGCCCTCGGCATGCGGCACTACGACGTGCAGTTGATCGGCGGCATGGTTCTGCACGAGGGTAAGATCGCAGAGATGAAGACCGGCGAAGGCAAGACCCTCGTCGCGACGCTGCCCTGCTACCTGAACGCGCTCGAAGGCAAGGGCGTGCACGTCGTGACCGTCAACGACTACCTTGCCAAGCGCGATGCCGAGTGGATGGGGCGCCTTTACAACTGGATGGATCTGTCGATCGGTGTCGTGGTGCCGCAACAGCGCGATGGCGTGAAGAAGCGCGCCTATCGCTGCGACATCACCTACGGGCAGAACAACGAGTTCGGCTTCGATTACCTGCGCGACAACATGAAGTTCAGCATTTACGAGTACGCCCAGCGTCCGCTGAACTTCGCGATCGTCGATGAGGTGGACTCGATCCTCGTCGACGAAGCGCGCACGCCCTTGATCATCAGCGGACCAGGTGAGAGCGCGAGCGATAAGTATTCGCGGATTAGCGACATGATCCCCAAGCTGCGCAAGGACGAGCACTACGTCGTCGATGAGAAGGCCCACTCGGTCACGCTCACCGAGGATGGCATCGTGGCGGCGCAAAAGATGCTGCGTCAGCGTGGCGTCACGGCGGTCGAGAATCTGTACGAGTCGGTCAACCTCGAGTCCTTGCACATACTCAATCAGTGCTTGCGCGCGCACACCCTGTACAAGCGCGACCAAGCCTACATGGTCACGCCTGACGGTAAGGTCATGATCATCGACGAGTTCACCGGCCGCACGCTGCCGGGCCGCCGCTGGTCTGACGGTCTGCATCAGGCAGTCGAAGCCAAAGAGCAGGTGCCGATCCAAGACGAGAGCCGCACGCTTGCGACGATCTCGTTTCAGAACCTGTTTCGCCTCTATAAAAAGCTTTCAGGCATGACCGGTACGGCCGACACCGAGGCCTCCGAGTTTCACAAGATCTACAACCTAGACGTGGTCGTGATCCCGACCAACACGCCGATTTGCCGCAAAGATTCCGAAGATCTCGTCTACAAGACCGAGCGCGAAAAGTTCAAGGCGGTCGTCAAAGAGATCGAAGAGTGTCGGGCCAAGGGCCAGCCCGTTCTCGTGGGCACAACGAGCGTCGAAAAGTCCGATGCACTCGCCCGTTTGCTCGAGAAAAAGGGCGTCACCCACAACGTGCTCAGCGCCAAGCAACACGAGCGCGAAGCCTACGTGGTCGCGCAGGCAGGACGGCGCGGCGCCGTCACCGTTGCTACGAACATGGCAGGTCGCGGTACCGACATCTTGCTCGGCGGCAATCCGGAGATGATCGCGCGTTACGAAGTGCTCAGCGCGGCCGATGACGCGCTCAAGGCCGACAAAGAAGCACTTGAAGCCAAGGTGAAAGAGCTCACCGAGCACTATCGTGGCCAGTGCGAAACCGAAAAGAAAGAAGTGCTCGCAGCCGGCGGTCTCCACATCTTGGGCACCGAGCGTCACGAATCGCGCCGCATCGACAATCAGTTGCGCGGCCGTGCCGGTCGTCAGGGCGATCCCGGCTCTTCGCGCTTCTTCTTGTCGCTCGAAGACGACCTGATGCGCATTTTCGCGGGCGAACGCGTGCAGTCGCTGATGGATCGCTTGGGCATGGAAGAAGACGTGCCGATCGAGCACCCGTGGGTGACGCGCGCGGTCGAAAATGCGCAAAAGAAGGTCGAAGAGCGCAACTTCGACATTCGTAAGCATCTACTCGATTACGACGACGTGATGAATCAGCAGCGCAAGAGCATCTACAACCTGCGTCGGCAGGTGCTCGAAGGCCGCTATCAGTCGGTGCCCACCGAGGAGGAGGCCAAGACGGGCAAGCAGCCCGAGTCGCTCGCAAAGAGCGGCGTCAGCGCGGAGCTACGCGAAACGGCGCTGCCGGTCTTGCGCGACATGTTGCGCGTGCACGGGGCACCGATGCCGCCCAACGAAATGCCGGCCGAAGAAGTCGCCCGCTATCGCGAACAAGTGATGGCGATGGACATCTCCGAGCTCAAGGAGCTGCGCGTCGAGCCGCTCGAGCGTGACCTCTACACTTGGTTTGGCTGCCGCATCCCGCTTGATGGCGTGAAAAAGGACCCCACCAAGGCACTCGCACTTCTAGAGGCTGAGGTCGCCCTGTCATTGACCGAGCAGCAGGAGCGTCTGCTCGATCTGCTCGATGAGATCGCGGGCACCATGGTCGAGCGCAGCTGTCCACCCAAGAAGCATTGGGAAGACTGGGACGTGCCCGGCCTGGCCAAGGCGTATCGTGAGCAGTTTGCGATCGAGCCCGATGAAGCGATTCTGCGCATGACCGAGGCCCAAGAGATCGCAGGCCGGCTCTACGCGCAGGCCGAGCAAGTGCTCAAACAGAAGGAGAAGGATTTCAGCTCCACGCAGTTCTTGCGCCTGTTCCGCACGTTATTCCTGCAGGAGATCGACAAGCAGTGGCTCGAGCACCTTGGCCACATGGACCACCTGCGTGATGGCATTGGGCTGCGCGGCTACGGTCAGCGCGATCCCAAGAAGGAATACAAGCGCGAGGGTTACGACCTCTACGTGCAGACTCTGCAAAGCACGAAGGCGTCGGTCGTCGAAAATCTGTTCCGCGTGCAGCGTCTGACTGAGCGTGAAGTGGAGGCCGCCGAGCTCCAGCGTCGTCGCCAAGCAGAAGCGCGCGAACAGGCGATCCGTGCCACCCATCCTGATCAGAATGGAACTGCCCCTGCGTCCGCACCCACTCAGCCGGCTCTGCAGCAGCAGGCTCCGGCGCAGGTACAGCGCGTGACGATCGCTGCCCGCCATTCTCAAGTGGCCCAACAGGCGGCGCTCGTGGCCCAGGCGCGTAGGCTTGTGGCGGCACAGCAGCAGCCCGCGGCGCGTCAAGCACAGCCAGCAGCAGCCCAGCCAGCGGCAGGCCAAGGCGTGCAGCCCTCTGCGTCAGAGCCGCCGGGCGCGACGCAGCGCGAAGCGCTCGAGGCGGCAGCGCGTGCGTCGATGGTCAATGCTGCGCCCCAGCGCATGTCGCGCCCCGAGACGGTGCGTCGCGACATCCCGAAAATCGGCCGCAACGATCCGTGTTATTGCGGCAGCGGCAAGAAGTACAAGAACTGCCACATGAAGGCCGACACCGCGCAGACGAGCTGATTGTTCGCTTGCTGCGGCGGTGACGTCTGCGTGCGCTTGACGCGTCGGCATGCATGCGCGAATTGTGGCGCCCATGACGACGTCGATCCCTGCCGTGCGCGGCTTTCGCTTCGCTGCTGTGTCTGCTGGCATCAAGAAGACAGGTCTGCCCGATCTGGCCTTGGCGGTAGCAGACAAGCCCGTGAGCAGCGCGGCGGTGTTTACTCAGAACCTGGTCTTTGCGGCTCCGGTCAAAGTGGCCAAAGAGCGCGTGAAGGCGGGCAAGTGTCAGGCGGTGCTCGTCAACAGTGGCAACGCCAACGCATGCACGGGTAGGCCCGGGCTCGAAGCGACGCTTCGCACCACCAAGGCAGTCGCCGAGGCCCTATCGATCTCGGGAACACACGTACTGCCCGCTTCTACCGGCGTGATCGGCCAAGTGTTGCCCACTGACAAGGTGCTCGCTGCCTTGCCCGACTTAGTCAACAAGCTTGATGAAGCCAGCGGCGCCGATTTTAGTCAAGCGATCCTGACCACGGATCAGGGCGCCAAGGTTGCCTCTCGAACCCTGCGCATGGGCAAGCACAGCGTGACCTTGCTGGGCGTTGCCAAGGGTGCGGGCATGATCCACCCGCGCATGGCGACCACCTTGGCCTTCGTGTTCACGGATGCGGCGGTGGCTGCCCCGCTGCTGAAGCGAGCATTGCGTGCCGCCACCGACCAGAGTTTCAATATCGCTACCGTCGATGGCGAGACAAGCACCAACGACATGATCCTGGTCATGGCTTCTGGGGCGAGCGGAGCGCCGCCGCTCAAGGCCGCTGATCGCGGCTTCAAGCTGTTTCAGAGCGCGCTCCAGGAGGTACTGCGCGAGCTGGCCGAAATGATCGTCGCGGACGGCGAGGGCGCCGAGCACGTGGCGGACGTAGAAGTGCGCGGCACGAAAAGCGACGCTGACGCACGTCGGGTCGCGCAGCGCATCGCTACCAGTTTGCTCGTGAAAACAGCGATGCACGGGAAGGACCCGAACTGGGGACGCATTCTCTCCGCGGCGGGCATGGCAGGTGTCAAGTTCGATCCCGAGAAGGCCAGCATCCAGATCGACGAGGTCCAGATCGTCAAGGATGGCGTCGGACTGGGCCGGGAGGCAGAGCTCAAAGCGGCCGAGGTCATGGCGGGCCCCCGTTATACAATTCGGGTGGGCATCGGCCGCGGCAAGGGCCGCGCAAGCTACCTGACCTGTGACATCGGCCATCGTTACATCGACGTCAACGCCGGCTATCGCAGCTAAACGCGCGTCCTCCCTGGCGGGCGGACGCCCATGTCGGCACCTCGCTAAAAACTTCGCAAGCGGCGCCCTTGTCATTAGGCTCGCTTGATGCGCGCCACCTATCTGTCGATCTTCGTAATGCTTGGCCTGCTTGGAATGGGCTCGCGGGTCGACGCGCTTTCACTGCCATGCCGCTACGAAGATGCGCTGTCCGAGGCCGCTGCGGAGCTGATGCTTTCAGGTCGCCCGATGGAAGCCCATCAGATCCTGGCAAGCGTGCGCGCGCTTGGTTTTGATGGCGTCGCGGTGCAAGCCCATGAAGGTCACGACGAAGCGTTGCTCGTGCAGTGGCTCAAGCTGCAGGGTGAACGGGCCGACGGGCCGCTCGTTTGTGGCGAAGCGCGCTCCGAGTCGCGCTGGCTGGTGCTCGTGTCCGCGCGGGGGGGCCGCTTGTGGCGCGAGGGCAATCGCATCCGCGGCCAGCTCGAGCCCGGTTTTTCCAAGCCACATCTCGTGATCGAAAGCCGCGATGGCAGCCCGAAAAGGATCAACGTGAGCGGGGCGGACTTGGCCAGGGGCGTGGCACTGGCCCCAGAGCTTGATGCGCGTCGTGTGCAGCTCGTCGCTGAAGGGCCAAGTGGCCCGCGCCCCGTATCCGAGATCTCCCTGGATCAGACAGCAGCGGCCCCCGAGCCTGGCATGGCCGAGCCGACCTCGGACGGATCCGTTGTGCAGGGCGTGCAGGGCGTGCGGGGCCCACGCTCGCGACCGATCGAGTCGTTGCTCGCGCGCCTTGATGCGTTTCGCGCAGAGGCCGGCGCAGGATCCTTACGGTCTAATGCGCTGCTGACCAAAAGCGCCCAGCAGCATGCCAGCCGGGTGTGCGAGCTGGGTCGCGTCGCCCATCGCTTGGAGGGTGGCGACGACCCCGAGGCGCGTTTGCGCGCCGAACGCATCAGCGCCCGCGCCGTGGGCGAAGCGGTGGCACGCGCGCAGAGCGCCGACGCCGCCTTGCGAGCCGTGCTCGATAGCCCATCCCATCGTATGGCTGTGTCCGAGCGCCGCTTCACGGACGCGGGCATTGGACAAGCACTCGACCAGCGCGGCAACACGTGTCTGGTCGTCTTGCTCGCCGCGTGGCCACGACGCCTGCCCTGAGCGCGCACGGCTTGCCAGGCTAGTCCGACCGCCTGCGCATGATAGTAAGACGCTTACGCGTTGCGCCGCAGCAGCACTTGAGGGGAGCGATGTTGCTGCCCGAGCGAGCGCGCGAGAAGCTGCGCTAACGCTACCGCCAGGGGCGCAGCAAACATGGGCTCGACTAGCCCGAGCGTGCTCATGCCCTCGTCCATGCCTTGGCCCTCCGAAATCAGTGCTTCGTTTGCCACCGCGTGGACTGCATACCAAACGAGCAGACAACCGGCCCAGATGTCGCAGGCGCCAGTCGTCTCGTCGTCCATAAAGGCCAGCAGGGACAGCACGCACAAGATCACGAGCACACCGAGGATCAGCGCGGGCAACCAGGACTGCCAGGTCCAGTCGAGGACAAGCAGCCTCCGATCGATGCCCATCGCAGCCCAGCCGAGGTTGGTCAGCAAGCCCGCTGCGACGAACCCTCGCGCTGCGTTAGAGCTTCGGTACCATGCGCGAAAGAGTAAGGCGCTCGCGAGCAGCGTCGTGCTTACCGCGAGCAAGGCATCTTCGAGCGGACCGCCACCTTTTACGCGCCAGAAGCACGCGACGGCCAAGCCTGTGCCGGTGATGCTCGCCACCATCATCGCGCGCGTCATATGCGGTACACGCAGCACACTCGAAACCAAGAGCGCAAGCGCGCCCACGCCGGCGAGGGCGAACGGACCGCTGCCATAACCCCAGAACGCGATGAGCAGGCCCAAGGCGCCGAACACGCGCAGGGTGAGCGTCAAAGCAGCGCGACCGGGTTCGGTCGGCATCAGGTCCTCGTGCAGGATCTCCGACGCTAGGAACGGCGGCCTGGGTGCGACCTGTGCCGGCCGCAGCTCAGCCGCAGACCCGGGCGCAAGCTCTTGCGCAGTGGGCTCTATCACGGCGGGACTGGCGGTCGGCACGACTGGATCCGTCTCGGCTACCTCGACTGCGGCGGCCGGAGCAGGGGCCGCGCTTTGTGGGGCGGCTTCAGCAAGGCTCGCCCAGGCCGCCTTCGACTCGTCGGATGCTCTCGACTCGTCGGATGCTCTCGGCTCGTCGGATGCTCTCGGCTCGTCGGATGCTCTCGGCTCGTCGGATGCTCTCGGCTCGTCGGATGCTCTCGGCTCGTCGGATGCAAAGGTGCCGCGCGGCACGATCGACTCGCGCCCTGAGTGTTCGTTGACGCTTTCGTGCGCTCGCTCAAGCACGAAGGTTTGCGACACATCCTTCGCCTTACTCGACATCGGTAGCGGGTCGTCTACGGCGAGCTCGCCCACATCTCCTACGTCATCCATCGCGTCACGCGTCTGCACGGCGCCGCACTTACCGCATCGAAACTGGCCGAGGGGGATCGTATGGCCACAGCTCGTGCACGCAATGCTCATGGGCGAGCACGAGTCTACTCCAGTCCAAGCCGTCACGCTCAGAGGAGACCGACGTATTCCCTGAGCTCGGACGCTGTCTTTCCGCCCGCATCGCAGGTAGTGTCTTGCGCGTGAGTTCGACGACAGTAGCTCAAGTGCGGGTGCTCGCGGATCAAGCCCTTTATGCGGCAGATTTCCCGCGCGCACTCGCTTTCTATACGGCCGCGCTCGCCAGTGAGCCCCACCAGCTGGACTTACGTCTGCGTGTGGCTGACGCACTGCTCGCGTGCGCGGAGGTACAGCGGTCTGCGGTTGTGTATACATCCCTGGCTAGCTACGCCGCCCGTGCGGGCTATCCCTTGCGCTCCCTGTCCGCCATCAAGGTCTTGGCAGCGCTCGAGCCGAGCCTTTCGGTTTTGATCAGCCGCGTCGCCGATCTGTACGCACTCGATTCCGGACACATAGGACGTGCCATCCGCCCTGCGCCCGCCGAAGACGACACCGTGCTCGATGCGGCCAGCCTCGCGCTGCTCGACCTGCCTTACGATGAGCTTTGCGAGCGCGCGCAGCAGATAGGTCAAGATGTGGCTCGCTTGAGCCTCGTCGCGGGCAAGCTGCCGCCGATTCCGCTCTTGAGCGAGCTGAACCGTCAAGACTTTGTGGCGGTACTCGAGACAGTGTCGCTCGTACGCAAGCGTCCCGGCGAGATCGTTATCAAGCAGGGCGATGAGGCGCATAGCTTCTTTCTCGTCGCGCGCGGCGAGCTTGAGGTATCGCGTGTCGATCAGCACGATGCGCACAGCGTGCTCGCGCGATTGCACGAAGGCGCGGTGGTAGGCGAGATGGCACTGCTCTCGCGCAGCGCACGCGGCGCTACCGTCAGCGCAGCCACTGACGTCGATTTACTCGAGTTCAACGTCCAGGCCCTGGCGAGCGCGTCCGAGGGTGGTTTCGCCGTGGCCCGGGCGCTCGACAAGTTCACGCGCGAGCGCTTGGTCAACAACCTGATCAGCACAGCGCCCTTGTTCCGCAGCCTCGATCGAACGCAGCGCATCGATCTGGTGCGGCGTTTCGTCGCCCACGAAGTCGCCGCCAACACCGACTTGATTCGCGAGGGCGAGGTGGCGCGCGGCCTGTACGTGGTGCTAGCCGGAGCCGTCGACGTCACCAAGCGCGATGGCAATGAAAAGATTTTGCTCGCCACCCTGGGCCCAGGCGACGTGTTCGGTGAGATGTCCTTGCTCAACCGAGCCCCCGCGTCTGCCACGGTCAGTGTCGCTCAGCGCTCGACCGTGCTGCTGCTCGCCCGCGAATATGTAGAGCGCCTGATCGATACCTTGCCGGCCCTTCGGCAGTATCTCGAGGCGCTGGGCGATGAGCGCGAAATGGATACGCGTCTATGGCTTGAAAGTGGTGTCGGCCAGGTCGAGCTCCTCGACGAGATCGACATCGAGCTTGGCTAGCCGCACAGCCAGCCGCTCCCGCATCCGCCCTTTTTGATCTTCCATCTACACGGCCACGCCGCGCCGCGCCTGTTCCAGACGGTAGGTCATGTGACAGGCGAGTCGTACCACCAGGGGACGCAAAATGGCCCTGACTGTGGCGCAAGGGCCCAACGGCAGCCATCGACGATAAGCAACGAAGGAAAGTTGTACCACCGCTGTCCGCCGCGACCCGCTTGGCTAGTCGCGCTGCCATGCCGCGACGCAAATGTCGTGGTTTTTCGACCGATATGTGTGTCTCGTCATGTCCACGTTAGGGACTGAAGCTATCAAGCGCGTGAAAACGCACAGCTTCTAGCGTGACACTCAGCCGAAACCCGGAGACCCCGGCCCTTGGCATCCCGGTTGCGTAAGAGGGATGCACTTGGCTTCGCAGCGGTCCTCTTACTCTTTCTAGTACTTGCCTTACTTGCGACTGTCTTCTTCCTTTGCCGCTTGAGTTTCCTCTTCTCACTCGGATTTTCGCGCCCGTCGGGAGACAGTCCCCGACGGGCGCGTCTTTTTATGGTGCTTCTCCAGCCTATGGGCTGCCTTCGAGGTTTTGCGCTTTCCGCTTCTATGCCTGCTCGACAATCGCAGGTATCTTGCTGCGCGATGCGAGCCAGGGCCTTCATCCTTCTGTGCTTCTTGTTCACCGCATGTGCGGCGGTCCGCGATGACATGCGGCGCGCCGAGGCGGCGTTTGACGAAGCTCGCTATGAGCAGGTCGAAATCTGGCTCGCCGAGCTTCAGTCCAGCGTGCCCGACATGGACAGGCCGACGCGGGCGCGGTTCTATTATCTACGGGGCATCGCGTCCTATCGTTTGGGCGATGCGCGGAGCGCTCGTCATTACCTCGCCCTGTCCCGCGAAGAGGCGGAAAAGCAGGGCGTGGGTCTTCGAAGCGATTGGCGGGTCAATCTCGCAAAGGTGCTGGCTGAGATCGACATCCATGCTCAGGACGCTTCGGGCAGCGAAGCTCTGAAGCCCGCATCTCCACCGGGCTAGGCGCGGACTTTCTGGTCAGGGCCCGGGCCAGCTACTGCAGAGGCCAGGGCCCACTCAGTTCAGTTGCGAGATCGCAAGACGCTGATGGCGTCTTTGGTTGCGAGCTTTTCCTTCTTCAACTCAGTAGCGGTCCGTTGCTCTGTTGGCGTGAGAAATGCTCTTCGCTCCAAGTACGCGACTTGCTGTTTTAACGTTCGGTGTTTCTCTTCCAGATGTTGCAGGTCAAGCCGCGAATCGAAGCTCTGTTTAGCCATGCTTACCTCCCGTCTGTACGCTCAGCAGGCGCTCATCACGCCTCTGATTTCTGCCCCAGTGATGCTGTGTGAACCACGAACGTGTCGCCATATTCCCGCCACACAAAGTTCATCCTAGGACCGACTTTGCGTAGGGATCAAGGCCTGTGGAATTGTCGCACAATCTCGGTGCCTTGCCGGGGGGGACGGGTGCGATCGCGCGATTTGCGGGGTTTTGCGCGCATTGGCGGCTTGAATGCGGGCCCAGTTTGCGGAGTCTGGTAAATAACCCCACAACCCACGGGTGGCCTGAGCCACAACTTTGCTGAGGGATTAAACGTGAAACGGATAGCGAGTTGTTCCCTGCTTGTGCGGCACGTTGCCATCGCTCTGCTCGTCAGCGCGAGCAGCACATTGCTGCCTTCGGCTTTTCCGCTGTATGCAGCGCGTGCTCAGGCGTCTCAACCTGGCGCAATCACCGGCGAATCAGTCGCGGCCACCGTGCAGGCTTTCTACGACCAGACCAAGTCGCTCGAGGCACGGTTTTATCAAACGTACTTCAATCGCATGTACGACAAATATGACCGTTCCCAAGGCACGGTAAGATTCCAGAAGCCTGGAAAGATGCGCTGGGACTACGCGCAGCCCAACGGCAAGGTGCTCGTCAGTAACGGCAAGAAGCTGCTTGTGTACGAGCCCGGCGACAGCCCTGGCGATAAGGGCCAAGTATTTGAGCGCGCCATGGGTGACTCGGAGCTACCGCAGGCGCTCTCGTTCCTCACGGGAACGGGCAAGTTGGTTGACGACTTTAGCTTCCGTCTACTTGACGCGAAGCAGCAGGGCTTCAGCGCGGGCTACGTGCTCGAGCTGATGCCGAAGAAGCCGAGCCCGCATTACGAGCGCATCTTGTTCTACGTCGATGCCGATCCGTCACGGGCGGGCCTCGTCCATCGCGTGCTGATCGTCGATGGCTCGGGCAACCGCAATCGCTTCGACTTCAAGAGTATGCGCTTCAACCGTGTGACCGACTCCAAGCCCTTTGAGTGGCAGCCCCCCGCGGGAACGCGCCGCATTCAACCGTAGGTCAGCGTAACGCTTGGGGAGCCGTCGCCGGCTAAAGTTCCGGTGCATTGCCCTTCCCAGGGAAGATTCTCAGGCCTGCTGTGCTCCTTGCAGACTTGTGCCGGCCCCTGATTCTGGGCTACGGCGTGAGTCATGCGATCTACTTCAGGAACGGCGCCCGTAGGCTTTGGGCTTGCTCTTGTACTTGCGCTTTGTGCGTGTGGCTCGGATAAGAAACTGCCGCGTTGCGAGGGAACCGAGTGCGGCGATGCTTCGCTGACGGGCGATAGCGGTCCTGCGGCAGATGCCGGCGCAGACAGCGGTCTCGATTTGCTTACATCTGGGCGCGTTTTCGACGCCGAGGATGCTGCGGGAATAGGGGGCATCAAGCTATCGACCCTGGGCGTGAGCGCGTCGAGCGACAAAAGCGGGGCCTTCGCCCTGAGTGTTCCGACGAAAGGCAAGCCGGCCTTGCTTGAGCTTGAGCTTGAGGGGGATGGCTACGTGCCTTCTGCCCGTCCGGTGCCGGAGCAGGGTTACCTCGAAGTGTTCCTGAAAAAGGTCGACGTGCGCGTTTCGTTTCGGGGCGACGAAGGCGTGAGCGTGCGGTTGCCCAGCGGCGCGGGTATCGACATCCCAGCGGGCGCGGTGGAAGACCGTCAGGGCACGCAGATCGATGGTCTGGTCACGTTGGAGCTTGCCGAGATCGATGGCCGCGTCCGCACCCAAGCGGCAGCCTTGCCCGGCGATGGCCATGCGCGCATGCAGGACAAGCGCGCCGGCCTCGCTTCCTTGGAGCGCGCATTGTCGATCCGCATTCTGGACGACAAGGAAAGCGAGTTGACAGTCAAACAAGCTGCCGATGTGGTGGCGTTGATGCCCGCGCCGCGGGCCGATGCGCCGTCCCAAGAGCACGCCTACAGCTACGATGAGGCCACAGGCGATTGGGTAGAGGAGAGCACGGCATCGCACATGACGAGCGCTGGCGTGCGTGCTTACCGCGTCGATATCGAGCACCTCTCGTGGTGGGCGGTCGGAAGATTTTTCGAAGCGACCACCTGCATTCGTGCGTGCGTGGAGGATGCCAGTGGTAAGTCGATACAAGGCGCCCAGGTCTGGGTTGTCGGCGCAAGTCACGCGGGCGTGAGCTCGTTCTTCACCGGTGAAACCGGCTGCGGCGCGAGCGATGTAGTTGCCGATGCGAACGTGGTGCTCGTCGCGCAGTTTCTGAATGCAGTCTCGAATCCGACTAAGGTCGCCACAGGAGCGGCCGTGGGCTCGGTACGAATGGATGCGAGTGTTTGCACGGATGCCGGCACGCTCATGCTCAAGACACAGAAGGCGAACCTGTGCCCGCAGGGCTTCTCTGCTTGCGGCAACGCTTGCGTGGACCTGGCGAGCGATACGCGCCATTGCGGCACCTGTGGCAATGCTTGTGCGGTTGATCAACTGTGCGTGATCGATGCGTGCGAAGGCCCGAGCGGCGAGAAGAGGGCGGTGCGCGGTAAGGTCGTCGATCGCTTCGGCGACCCATGGATGGGCGTCACTGTCGAAGTGCAAGGCGTCACCCAGGTCACCGATGCGACTGGCGCCTTTGCCTTCGATGACGTCAGCGTACCTTACGATCTCAAGGTGACGCGGGGGGACCCGCAACTGTACTTGGGCCTGACACGTGCAGATACAGAGGTTCGCATCAACATTCTAGGGGGTAACTCTGCGTCGATGAGCGGCGTCGTGTCAGGGGGGGCGGGTTTCCCGCTGCCGACTGACCACGAGCTGCACGTGACCTTCGTGGGGCCGGTTTCGATCAACTTCAATGCCATAAAGCGGGAGAGTCAGAACGGAAGTTGGTCAGGCTCACCCAAGTGGTCGCTATACAAGCCGAGCATCGAGGGCACGGTGTTTGCGATTCAACATAACGAAGCCACCGACGTTATGACAGGGATCGGAAGCAAGCTCGTCACGCTCACGGCCGGCGGCAGTCTGACTTCGCCAGAGATGGACATCGTGCTTGCGCCGGTGACACCTCACCCGGTCGACTTCAACCTCAACTTGCCGGCAGGCATGACGTTCACGTCCTACGACCTGGGGATCGGTACTTACTTTCGTCTCCTGTCGTCGCCGCCGAGCACGAGCTTCAGTCTCGATGTGCCGGACGAGGTGCCGGATACGGTTCCGGTGCGCCTCATTGTTCGGGCTGCGCTCGGCGCGAGTAGCGTTCAATACGTAAGCTACTTCGGGGCTGCGACACGCACGCTGAACGTTGACGTGGCTGAGCCGGTAGCCGCCTTAGCCCCCGCGGATGGTGCGGCTGCCACACCTCAGACCATGTTCGAATTCACGCCTCAGACTGGAACGGTGACCCAGCTGCAGCTGAACTGGGTCCAGGGTGGAGAGGGGCTCCGTGCCGAGATTTACAGTCACGACACGACGGTTGCCCTGGAGCGTTTGCGCGCGATGGGGATCAACCCCGTGCCGGACGACGGCATGTTGACTTGGGGCGTCGTCGGCGACGGGCCGGCGAGCACGCTCGATCAGCTGCTTGATCCGGCGCGACCTAGCCAAGCTACTAGTGAGATCTCGTCTTATGGAGGAGCCCGAACGCTGCTTATTATGCCCTGAGGGTGCGAGGCACTGGTCGCAGCCTTACGGTTACTCGCCCGGTGCACGGCAATTAGCGAAGGGCGACCGCATGTGCGATCGCCCAGGACAACCGTAAGATCAGGATCAGGCGTAGGCGACGCCGCGCTGTACCGGGCGCACTTCTTCGTCCTCGGGCAGCATGATGCACAGCTCGAGCACTTCGGAGTCGCCACGCTTGTCGATGCTGACGTGCACACGGTCGAGGTCGACGGACTCGTACTTGGCGATCACCTGCAAAAGCTCCTGCTGAAGCTGCGGCAAGTAACCAGGCGTGCTGCCGCTGCACGCCTTGCGCTCGCGGGCGACGATGATCTGCAGGCGGTCTTTGGCGACCGATGCGGTGCTTTCAGGCTTCTTCAAGAAGCTGGCAATCCATTTGTTCATCATGGCATCACCCTGCGTACGCGTTCGAGGGAGCGAACAGGCGGGAGAAGAAACCGCGCTTTTCCGCTGTCAGGAAGCGATGGGGCTGCTCTTCGCCGAGGAAGCGCTTGATCGCATCGACGTAGGCTTGCGCAGCGTCGCTGTTTTCATCCATGACGACGGGCGTGCCCTGATTTGAGCTCTGAAGCACGGAGCGCGATTCCGGGATGACGCCAAGGAACGGGATGCCGAGTAGCTCGATGATGTCGTTGACGGCGAGCATCTCGCCCTTTTCCGCGCGCTCGGGCGAAAAGCGGGTGATCAATAGATGCGACTTCATCGGCACACCGAGCTCTGCCTTGCGCGTCTTGGCGTCGAGCAGGCCGAGCACGCGATCTGAATCGCGCACGCTTGAGACCTCGGGGTTGGTGACGACGATCGCTTCGTCGGCGTAGTACATCGCCATCTGCGCGCCCTTTTCGATGCCGGCGGGCGAGTCACAGATGATGTAGTCGAAGCCGAGCGCCTTGAGCTCCTCGATCACGATGCCGACGCCTTCGAGATCCAGCGCGTCTTTGTCGCGCGTCTGCGAAGCGGGCAGCACGAACAAATTTTCGCAACGCTTGTCGCGAATCAGCGCCTGACGCAGCGATGCTTCGCGCTTCACCACGTTGACCAAGTCGTATACGACGCGTCGCTCGCAACCCATGATCAGGTCGAGGTTGCGCAAACCGACGTCGAAATCGATAGCGACGGTCTTGAAGCCGCGCATCGCCATGCCCGCGGCGATGCTTGCGCTTGTGGTTGTTTTTCCAACTCCGCCCTTACCGGACGTGATCACGATTACCTGTGCCATTCGGACCTCCCCGCCTTGCAGTTTCGTGCGACGTCGCCATGCCCGGCTCGGTCGCGCGTCCGGTCTGCCCGGTGAACTGAAAACGCCTCAACTCCCGTTGTCTCACTGCGCGTCGAGCGCCTGCTCAGCCGCGCACGTTCCATGAACCGCGAAACGGCCCACAACGACAACTTTTCGGCAACGATTTCCTGGGCTTAGGGTAGTCAGATGTAGGACAATGTGCTCGCGGAATGAGGCGAGCACGCCGCCCTGTTCGTGCGAGCACCCTGACTTCAGAGCGGGAGGACAGTAAGGCACCTTGGAGCTTACGGTGTCTCTCTCCCGACGGTGTGCTGCTCAGAGCTCGGTGACTTTGATGTCGCCGTGATCGAGATAGACTTGGGCGGGTTTGCCGCGCAGGTTCTCGGGGATTTCATCCGCGCGCAGATAACAGCCGGCGATGGCGATAAGGTCAGCTTCAAGACTGCGCACGAAGATGCGGGCTTCTTCGTTGCCATGGGCGCCTGCCAAAGCGCGCCCGCGTAAGGCGCCGTAGACGTGGATGTTGCCGTCTGCGATAAGCTCGGCGCCGGCATTGACGCTCGAGAGCGATATTGCATCACACTGCTCCGCGTACACCACCTGGCCCGAGCGCAGGGGCAGCTTGAGCACGAGCGCGCTCGGTTGCACGCCGACTGCTTGCAGCGCGGCGGCGGCCTCCTTGCGGCGTTCGTCACCGGTGCGTCGATCATCGGCTGCGGCTTTGGCGTCCGCAGCTTTGGTGTCTGCTTTGGCGTCTGCTGCTTTGGCGTCTGCGGCCTTGTGCTTAGGAACGCGTTTACCCGTGCCGCGCAGGATGCCTAGGCCCGCCTCGCGCGCTTCTTTGCGCCGTGCCTCACGCAGGTAGCGCACGCCAACGGGCACGAACTTCAGCTCGTCAAGCATGTTGACTAGCTTGGCGAACGACACCTCCCGGCGGGTTTTGGGCTCTTCGCCTTCGGGCTCTTCGTCGGTGCCTTCGAGCGCGCTCAGATCGAGCGCCACCGGAGCGTCTGCAAAGAAGCCCGGCATCTGCTCGATTTTGGCGCGCAACGCGCTCTCCACAGCGGCCAAGTCATCGGTGAGAAGACGGAGCACGGTGATGGTCGAGACCATGCCTTCGAGCTCGAACGGAGATTCCTGCGACATGGGCCGCATCCTGCCCCGACTCCAGGGAGGCGTCTAGAGTCTCCGCACGCGTCTGGCTGCGGTTGTGCTTTTTCGTGCGTGCTTAGGCATCGCGCGCAAATAACTGACCCGTTTCAACGCCGATGCATCCCCGTCGTCAGCACTGAAAATTCTCCAGATCCGGGGAGTATCCTTGCGAATTTTCATCACTGACGACGGGGCGCCTCGACGCCGATCCGGATCAGTTATTCGCGCGCGATGCCTTAGGCGCCCGATTCGATCAGGTCGCTAGCGGAGCGAACAGCTCCTCGACGACGCGCTC
>JBBSJC010000044.1:0-25924 GCA_038257655.1 Polyangiales bacterium
AAGCTCGCGGCGTGAGAGGTAGACCATTCCGATGGGCGTATCTACCGCATCGATCACATCAAGTTCGATTGGGGGCATAGGAGGCGCGTAGTTTGGCGCGCAGACCGGGCGCGAGCCGCAAGAAAGTCGCCGCCGCTCTCCAACACGAGCGTTTTGCCCGCGCGCCGTTGGCCGCGTCACATTTGAGACGCAAAGTGCGACATGGGGCAGACGTGCGACGCATCTATCGCTGCGCGATGACATAAGGATCCAGGCGCCGGGGAAACCCCTGCCGCTTTCCTGGGGCGTTCGCGCCCAAGTCGGGCCGCCATGCTATTGATTGATGCGCATGCTACCGCGCGAGAATGGTCCTCATAATTGGCCATTGTTCGCCTTCTGCCCCGACAAAAGAAAGTCGCGTGCCTAGTGAGCATCTTCCGAAAGCAGGCGATGAAAGGCTATGCGGCGGTCACCCTGCTCCTTGCCGGAGGGATGGCGCTCACCGTCGCGCGTCTGGATGCGATTGCGAACGCGAAGACGGAGTTCATACGAGCCGAGGAACGCGAGAGTACCCTTGTTGAGCGGCTGCGCTGGAATGGGGAGCTTATCGTATCGGATGGAAGAGGATACCTTCTGTCGGGGGAACCGAGCCTACTTCTCGAGGTCCGGGACGCGCAAGCTAGCTTCCAGCAGGGACTGCGGGCCCTACAGGACGCAAAGCTGAGTATCGAAGGCAGCGCGCTCGTGGCTGAGGTTCAGCAGGCAGCCCTCGCGTTTCAGCGCGTCCAAGAACAGCTTGTCGCGGCCAGACCCCGCACGGAGAATCCCACCGACCTGATTCGGCGCTTCGAAGCGGAGTTTGAGCCCGTTCGTCGTACACTCAGCCAGGCGCTCGCGGACCTCGCAAGTCATAAAAATGCGCGCATCACGAGGTTCTACGAGCAAGCAAAACACGAACGGGCGCAACTCATGGCCCGAACGTACGGGTTGCTCGGCATCCTGGTCATGGCGGCTTTCGGAATTGCCGGATACTTCACCAGGGCACTTGCGAAGTCGTACCGTCAGGAAGAGGACGCGCTCGAGGGTGCCAGGAAGGCACTAGCCGCGCGCGATGAGCTGATGGCAGTGGTCGCCCATGATCTTAGAAATCCACTGGGCGCAATTATGCTGAAGGCTGCGCTCATGCACGAGGACGGTGAGTCCGAGCACGCGCGAAAACAGGCTGATTCCATCGCGAACATCAGCAAGCGCATGGACCACCTGATCACGACCATGCTCGACGTCGTGACCCTCGAGGCAGGACGCTTTTCGGTGAGCCCTGCGGAAAACAGTGTCGATGAGCTGATGGGCGAGACATTGGACATGTTCGGCCCTCTGGCCGAATCCAAGCGGATCCGGCTGCAACTTGCCGTACGTCAAACGGGCCTGACGATTCGCGCCGACCGGGAGCGTGTGCTGCAGGTACTATCCAACCTGCTCGGGAACGCTTTGAAGTTTACTCCTGCCGGCGGAGAGGTGGGCATCTCGATCGAACGCCAGGAGGAGGTGGTCTGCTTCACCATCTCGGACACGGGCGGGGGGATCCCCGGCGAGCATCTGCCGCACCTGTTTGAGCGCTTCTGGAAGCACGAGACGCGCGGGAAAAAGGGGACGGGTCTGGGGTTGTTCATCGCTAAGGGCATCATCCAAGCGCATCAAGGACGGATCTGGGTAGAGAGCGACCTTGGCCGCGGGGCGGCGTTTCACTTTACCCTCCCGATGGCTGAGCCGGCCCATGCTGCTGTCTTGCCAAGCGAGATGGATGCCTCACAGGCACCCGCCTAGTGTTGGCGCACCCAACGGCTTGATCCGTCATGAAGTCCAAGCATTTCGTCGTCAGCGCGGTTGCGCCCGCACGCTCGACCTGAGGGTCGGGCTCACCATGCATAGCGACGCTGAGCCTCGGCGCTAGACTTGTGCAGTGACTGACCTAGACGCCGAACACCCGCAGACTGTACAAGCACGCCAATATCATCTCGGGGCCGCTCCCGGTGACGTAGCGGCCTATATCCTATTAGTAGGCGATCCCGCTCGGGCTGAGCACGTCGCAGCGCGCTTCTCTTCGGTGCGCTATCGCGGATCCCATCGGGAATATCTGATCATCACCGGGGAGGAGCGGGGTCTCGATCTGAGTGTGGTCTGCGTGGGTATGGGAGCGGGCTCGATGGAGATCGCCGTCATCGAGCTGTGTCAAATCGTGCAGCGTCCCACGATGATCCGGGCTGGCAGCGCAGGCGCGCTGCAGCCCGAGTTAGCGCTGGGCGATTTGGTGATCTCCCAGGGGGCGTTACGCATGGAGAGCGCCTCGCTCGGTTATGTCGAGCAGGGCTTTCCTGCGCTCGCCCACGCGGAAGCGCAGATAGCGTTGGTACGCGCAGCCGACGAGCGTAAGGTACCGTACCACGTCGGCGTGACGGCGACCGCGGCCGGCTTCTACGGTGCGCAGGGGCGACACGTTCCAGGCTTTGAGCCCCACGACCTCGGCTTACTCGACAGGCTTGCACGCCAAGGCGTCAAGAACCTCGAAATGGAGGCGTCCTGCCTGTTGACGCTGTCGGCATTGCGCGGTTTCCGCGCCGGCTGCGTGTGTGCAATTTTTGCAAGTCGCCCGCGCAATCAATTCATCGCAGACGCCGCCAAGCTTGAAGCCGAAGCGCGCATGATCGACGTGAGCCTCGATGCGCTGCACCATCTGGCACGCATGACACGCCTTGCCGACGGGCATCCCCACTGGCACGACGGCCTGTAACATCGACCTCGAATAAGCGAGCATGGGCGTGCGGATACGCAGTAAAAGCCATGCGTGTCCCGCGCGTTCCCGGCTAAAGCCTGGACAGCGGCACACAGCGTGCTCACCCATAGACGTAGGAGGACACCAATGCTGCTACGTCAGCTGTTTGACCGGGACACTTCGACCTACACCTACCTGCTGGCCGACGAGACCACGCGGGAGGCGTTGCTGATCGATCCGGTGCTCGAACAGGCCGAACGCGACCTCGAGCTCGTGCGCGAGCTCGGCCTTACCTTACGGTATTCGCTCGATACCCACGTCCATGCCGATCACGTCACCGCCAGTGGCACCTTGCGCGAGCGTACCCAGTGTCAGACTGTCTCGGCGGTAGGCGGGGCTGCCTGTGCTGACGTGCATGTCCAAGGAGGAGACAAGCTCAAACTCGGCGCGCTTGAGCTCGAGGTGCTCGCTACGCCTGGGCACACCGATGACTCGATCAGTTATCGCGTAGGCAACCATGTTTTCACCGGCGATGCCTTGCTTGTCCGAGGCACGGGCCGCACCGATTTTCAGAATGGCGACCCGAGCGAGCTCTACGACTCGATTGGTAGCGTGTTGTTTGCTCTACCGGAAGACACTCAGGTCTGGCCCGGCCACGACTACAAGGGGCACACCGTCACCAGCATCGGCGAAGAGCGTCGCTTTAACCCGCGTATCGCCGATAAAACGCGCGAGGAGTTCATCGACATCATGAACAACTTGGGGTTGCCGCCTCCGAAACACCTGGCACGGGCGGTACCCGCGAACCGCGCCTGTGGCGTCGCCGGGCTCAATCAGGAAAGACCGGCGCCTAGTGTGGTCGATGTGGAGCCCGCACAGGTCGCAGCACTCGTGTCCCGCGTACGCGTGATCGACGTGCGCGAGCCCGAGGAGTTCAGTGGCGAGCTCGGACACCTGGACGATGCCGAGCTCGTGCCACCGTCCGTTCTCGAAAGTAAGGCTCGCGACTGGGATAAGAAGCAACCGCTTCTACTCGTGTGTCGATCCGGCCGGCGCTCCACCCAAGCAGCAGAGAAGCTGCTCGCGCTCGGCTTCGAGCAGGTGATGAATCTGAGCGGCGGGATGCTGGCGGTGCGCGCAGCCGAAGGGGCGTGTGCATGAACCTGGCCATCCCCATGGACTTTGTTTACGCGCTCGTAGGCGGGGTGATGATCGGCCTGGCGGCCGCACTGCTCTTGTTCACCAATGGTCGCATCGCCGGGATAAGCGGCATTCTAGCTGGCGCGCTCGGCTCGCGCGGACCTGAGCTCGGCTGGCGCCTTACGTTCTTGTTCGGTCTGCTCGCAGGCGGGGCGCTGATCTTTGTCATGCCGCAGCGCTTCGACATGCAGGGCTTACCACCCTTGTCGTGGGTGGTTGTCGCAGGTCTCCTCGTGGGGTTTGGCACGCGTCTCGGCAGCGGCTGCACGAGCGGGCACGGGGTCTGCGGCGTCAGTCGCGGCTCGCCGCGATCCCTGGTCGCGACCCTTACTTTCATGCTCACCGGGGCGCTGACGGTCTTCCTCGTGAGGCACGTAATATGAGCCTGATCACGGCGTTTCTGGCCGGCCTACTGTTCGCTGCGGGGCTTGCCGTTTCCGGGATGGCCATGCCTTCCAAGGTGCTGGGCTTTCTCGATGTCGCGGGCGACTGGGATCCCAGCTTAGCCTTCGTGATGGGTGGGGCGGTCCTTGTCTATGCTCCGCTATTTCGCTTGATCGTGAAGCGACACTGGCTACTTGCGCCATCGTTTGAGTTGCCTTTGGTCAAGCATATCGATCGACGCTTAGTGCTGGGCTCAGCGCTATTCGGCGTCGGTTGGGGCGTCGCTGGCATGTGTCCTGGGCCTGCGCTCGTCGTAGCCGGCGCTCTTGTGCCCGGTGGCATCGTGTTCGTGCTCGCCATGATCGCGGGAGCAAGCGCATTTCGTCTGCTCGAGACCTGGCGTCAGGAGCGCAGGCAGCGCAGTCTTACCGTTCAGCCGGACGCGTAGCTGCCATGCTTGAGCGTGTGCTACCGATCTGGGGCTGGCTACGTCGATACGACCGGGGCGCTTGGCGCGCTGACCTAACCGCAGGCCTGACCACCGCGGTGGTGCTCGTGCCGCAGGGCATGGCCTACGCCATGATCGCGGGGCTGTCTCCGATCGTGGGGCTGTACGCCGCGCTCGCCGCGCAGCTTGTTTATCCCTTGTTCGGCAGCTCGCGACAGCTCTCCGTTGGGCCCGTCGCCATGGACTCGCTGCTCACGGCGAGCGCTATCGCGGCGCTGGCAGCGCTTGGTTTTCTAGATGCTGCGCAGATTGCCGTTTGGCTCGCGCTCTCTGTTGGCGTGATTCAAGTCGCGCTCGGCCTGTTGCGCGCGGGTTACGTTGCAAATTTCTTGTCCCGGCCGGTGATCAGCGGCTTCACCTCGGCCGCCGCGTTGGTCATCGCCACCACCCAGTTGGGGGAGGCACTGGGCCTTACTTTGTCGCGCGCTCCTGATGTGTTTCGAGCCTGGTGGCAGGTGCTCACGCAGCTGCCCGCGCTGCACCTGCCCACGGTGTTAGTCGCCGCTTCGTCGTTCGCGCTGCTAATGCTATGGCCCCGTTATACAACTAAGGTTCCCGCGTCTTTGCTCGTGGTGGTCTTTGCCACTCTCTTAACCCGGTTGCTGAGCCTGGATCAGCAAGGCGTGCGGACCGTCGGTGAGGTGCCCGCAGGCCTGCCCACTCTGCAGGTACTTACGTGGGATACCGAGCTCATCTGGGCTTTGTTGCCCGCGTCTCTCACGCTGGCGCTGGTCTCCTACATGGAAACGCTGACCACAGCCACCGTCCTTTCGCGCAAACATCGCGAGGAGATCTCGCCGAATCACGAGCTTGTCGCGGTCGGACTGGCCAATGCCTTCAGCGGCAGCCTCGGTGGTTACCCGGTGGCCGGTGGCCTATCGCGTTCGGCAGTCAACGATCGCGCCGGCGCGCGTACCGCGCTGGCAAGCGTCGTCAGCGGCTCGCTCGTGGCGTTGACCTTACTTTTTCTGACACCCCTATTTCGCAGCCTGCCCAAGGCCGCCTTGGCCGCCGTGGTGCTCAACGCCGTGATCAGCCTGGTCGACCTGCAGACCCCCAAGCGTTTGTATCAGATCAAACGTAGTGATTTTTGGCTCCTTACCCTTACTTTCGCGGCGACGCTGGTGCTCGGCATCAGCGAAGGCATAGGCGTGGGCGTACTGGCGTCGCTTTCGCTGTTCATCGTGCGCAGTACTCGACCTCACTATGCGCTGCTTGGACACGTGCCGGGCACCCAAGCTTACCTCAACGTGGCGCGCCATCCTAACCTACATACCTGGCCTGGTGTGTTGATCGTGCGTATGGACGCCCAGCTCTATTTTGGAAACGTAAGCTTTCTGCGCGACACCCTACGCAAGCTCGAGGGCGGCGCCGAGGGAGAGCTCAAGGCCGTGGTGCTCGACGCAAGCGGCGTCAACCAGCTCGATGCCTCGGCCATGGAAGCGCTCGAAGACATCGACCGTGACTACGCAGCGCGCGGCATTCGCCTGCTGCTTGCGCGCGTGAAGGGCCCCGTGCGCGACGTGATGGAGCGCTCCGGCATGCTGCAGCGCCTTCGCGACGAGCAACGGATCTTTACCCGTACCCACGACGCCGCCGAGTGCGCGCACAACTACGAGCGCCGCGGCCCTGGCGTGTGTCAGGTCGCCTGTGGGGATCTTAGTCAGGGCTCCGACAAAGGCGTGAGCGTGGGCGTGCTTGGTGGCTAATGGGCCGCTGATTAGCGGGAGCGCAGCGCGCACTTAGATTGCGCAGGCTGAAGCGCCTTCCACGCCGGCCCAGCCAGTCGAGCCGGTCGCCACGACGCAGAGCAAGGTCGACTCAAAAGTGGAATTATCGCCGGCGTGATCGTCTCGGGCATCGGCTTGGCATTCACTGTAGGGGGCATGCGACGCTTGCTTCGGATTTCACAGTCGGAGCGCCAACGCCACGCGCTCTCTCCCTGGCATCTACTGCTCGGCGTGGCGACGATGGCAACCGCGTTCGTGACTGTCGTGGCGGTAAGCGTCCCCGAAGCTCTCAACTGCAATGACAGCTGAGCCCTGGCTGCAGATAGCGAGGGGCCGTTCGACCGTGGGCCCGCGTCGACCCACGACTTGCACGTGAAGTCACCGTACGGTTGGGCAAGCGCGGCCGGTGCTAGCCGCCGCCGCTGTTGTGACGAGTAGGGGCTTTCGCAGCGATTGGGGGAATCTAACCTCTATTAGGCGCGTAGCTTAGCGGGGGACAATGGCAGCGAGGGGGGCGTCCCCCTCCACCGCCGTCCCATGAAAGAGAGGGAGTCATGCCTATTCGGTTCAGCGTTCGGTCGCGCCTATTAGTCGTTGTCGCTGCTGTATTGTCGATGGGAGTCTTCGGTTGCGTTACTGATCCCGTCCATAACAAGTTTGTCCCTAGTCGCAGCACCTCGATCAAGGTGCAAGCCTTCACGGTTGCAGCGTCGAGTCCGATGCAGGTGCAGTGCCGTCCCTACTTCGAGGGTGGTGCATGGACCACGGTTGCAACTCTCACAGCGGCCAGCACACCGGTCGCCCGGCCGGCACAAGGCGACCTCTTTCTCATCAACGGCAATGTCGTCATTCCAAACCATTGCTGGTTTTCCTGGCACTCTCAGTACACGACCGAGCTGCGCTTCATGGGTGGGCCTTACGGTTCAGTGCAGCCTTCGACGCTCTCGGTCTACGATGCACCCGGCGTCGACTGCCTAGTGGACGAGTTCTTCGATGGCGTGTCTTATATAGACATGATGAAGCACTGCCGACTCAAGACCGCTTCGGGCAACGACGCGCTCTCGATCTACGTACATGCGTCCGGCAGCTGAAGAGCGTGCTCGAAGCCAGCGGTGCAGGCGATGGACCTCAGCGGGGCAGGCGGAGCTCGACGCAAAATGACCTTGACGTCGGTTTTTGTCGTGTGTGAACGTGCGTGAACACCTCGGTCGGAGGCCGCATGTCAGAACGCTTACGCACCCGCTTTAGACTCTTCCAAAGTCTTGTTTTTACACTTATTTTGACTGGATACAGCGTGCTCGGCTGCGCCGGAGACGGGGGCAACAGCCAGAATCGTGCGCCCGGAACCTCACCGGGCGACAGCAACTCGAGCGGCGCGGATGGTGCGAGCAACGGCGCTTCGGGATCAACCGGCGGCGCAGGTGGCGATGGCGGCAGCAGTGGCGATGGTGGGGGCTCGTCCCTCGGCAGCATCGAGCTCGTGCGCGACACACACGGCGTGGTGCACGTCTACGCACCCACGGATGCGGCAGCGTTCTACGGCTCAGGCTACGCCATGGCCCGCGACCGCCTGTTTCAGATGGAGCTCAATCGGCGCCGCGCCCTCGGCACGTCGGCAGAGCTGTTCGGTGAGGATGCCGTCAAGGCTGACATTGGGGCGCGCGCTTTTGACTTTGGAGTGCTCGGTGCGGCCGATCTCGCAGCATTGCGCGCGAGCGCACCCGAGGGAGCCGAGCTCGTGCAGGCGTGGGTGGATGGCATCAATCTGTTCATCACGCAGGTCAAGAGCGGCGCGATACCTCGACCTTACGGTTTCGGAGCGGGGGAGCTCGACTTTGTGCCCGAGCCCTGGCGTCTGGAGGAGCCGTTCGCGATAGGTAAGATGATTACCTTCGGTCTCTCGAACAATCTCGACCAGGACGTACTCAACACGGCCATTCAGGAGCTGACGCCCGGGTTCGATGTGCCGGTCGCGCTGCCCGCGTTCGACGCGTTCACAATGCAGCCTGAGCCCACGAGCCACAACCGTGCGCAACGCGTAAGCCTGCCGCGGCGAACGTTCAACACGGCCGAGCAGCAGGCGCTGCACGCCGCGTTTCGAAAGTCGTGGCATTACGTCTTCCCTAACGCCGAGTCGAACAACTGGGCCGTCAGCGGCGAGCACACGACCACGGGCATGCCGCTTTTGGCGGGCGATCCGCACCAGCCAACGGCGAGCCCAAACGTGCTCTACCCCTTTCACATGAACAGTAAGGACCATGGCGGCACGCTTGACGTGCTGGGGTTTGCGTTCGTCGGGACGCCGACCGTGGAGCTCGGTCACAACGACAAGCTGGGCTGGACGGCGACCACGAACTTTGCCGACGTGATGGACATGTGGTCCGTCGCGATCGACAACGGTCAGGCTGTGCTCGCTGGCACGCGGGTGACGGTCGAAAAACGTAACGTACCGATTCGCGTGCGTGCCGAAGGCCAAAAGGTAGGGGAGGGCAGCATCCAGATGGTCGAGCTCTCGCGGGTCCCCGGCTATGGCATCCTGCTCCCGGATGCGCTGCTGCCGATTCCCAAGATCATTCTCACCGGCGACGTGTTCGACGACGGCATTCTGTTCAACTGGACGGGCTTTTTGCCCACCACCGAGACACTCGCTTACCTCGGGATGGATCGAGCGAAGAACCTCGACGAGCTCGAACAAGCTGTAGAGCACATCGGCGTGGGCGCGATGAACTTCGTCGCCGCAAGCGCCGAAGGCATCGTCTACAAAGTGAACGCAAAGATTCCGGATCGCGGGACCGTGGGCGACAAGGATACGCCCTATCGCATTCAGAAGTCCGTACGAGCCGACAATTTGTGGACCGGTTCGTACCTGGCGAAGGACAAGCTACCTTACATGCGTGACCCGGCCTCAGGCTTCATCGCCACGGCCAATAACGATCCGTTCGGCTTCACGCGCGACGGCGACGTGACCAACGACCCTTACTATTACGGCAGCTTCTACGCGCGCGGCTTCCGTGCGCACCGCATCATGAATGAGCTCAAGAGTATGGTCGCATCAGGCGAGAAGCTCGACGAGCAAGCCATGATGGCACTGCAGGCGGACGTGCACAGTCCACTTGCCGATGTACTGATGCCCCACCTGCAGCTGGCCCTCGAGAGCGTCCCTAGCGACCGCAAGCTCAAAGACTACCGCGACGACACCGAGCTACTCACCCTCGCCCAGGAGCTTCTGTCGTGGAAACGCGAGATCCGTCGCGAAAGCGGGGCGGCTCTTGCGTTCACGGTTTGGACATGGCTGATGGTCGACAAGGCCTTCGCTTCCAAGCTCACCCTTAATCTTGTGCTCGAGAAGGTGGACCTGTTCGACCCGATTGCAGACAAGAATCCACCGTTTTTGCTCGGGCAGCTGGTCAACGTCATGGAAGCACGCTTCGAAGGCGCTGAGGACTACGTGCCGGATGGCCGTTCGGTCTTTCTGCTCGAGGCACTCGACGCCACGCGCGACTTGCTCAAGCAGCGCTACGGTAAGACCGACCTGTCTGCGCTGCGCTACGACATGCTGCACGCCGCGTCCTTCGCCAACAAGCTCAAGGGTAAGCTCGATCTGGGCAGGCTGCCGGTGGATGGCGGCACGGACACGATCAACGTGTCGCCAGCGAGCTTCTTCGAAAAGGGTAAGCCACGGACCGAAATGACGAGCGACGAGGCCGCGGCCTACCGTATGGTTCTTACCTTCACCGAGGACGGCTCCCCACGCGGGTTTTTTAACTACCAGCGTGGCGTGAGCGGCGAGCCGAATAGTGCGCATTTTGCCGACCTGCACAGCGACTGGACTGAGGCTCGTTATGTGCGCTGGCCGTTCACGCGTGCGGAGGTCGAGGCAGCGGTGGAGAGTCGGGAGATGTTGGCGCTGCCCTGAACTTGCGCTGGGATACGTCAGAGCGCGGTTGGGGTCACCTGCCGGATCGGCGACGGACCAGGGCTCTAGGGAGTCAACCTTACCGTCGTTCGACATGGAGCTTTGCGCTGTCAAAAGAAAACAATGTTTACTTCGGTGACCGCGTCGTTGACAGGTGTACTAAGCCTCGAGCAGCCCCGCGTAGTGCAGGGGGGCGCTCGACCGAACTCACTCAGTAGACCGTAAGGTTAAGCGCATTGCTCGGAGGATAGCCGTCGATGAAGACGCGCACGCTGACGGTGCCAGGGGTACTCACCATGCACGCCTGCGCCTGGACGAACCACATGGTGGAGCTCCTCTCAGGGCTGCCTTCGGGGCACGAGCTCTGCCACTCCCCGTCCCCAATACGCCACTGCAGCTGAGCGAAGTCCCCCACGTTCAACCCCGTGCCGGTGATCCCTAAGCTAAAGGTGCTGTTCGCGGCCACTTCGGAGGAGTTGAGTGTGGTGATTTGAGGCCCGGATATAACGCCTATTGCAGCATCCGGGGCAGCTCCTCCGCCTGGAGCGGGGTTACTGGCGGGCAACGCGAGAGTTCCGTCGGCGAGCAGCAGACTCTGCGGGAGCTGCACGTCGACTTGGCTCGCACTCACGTAGCTCACGGTGAGGGCCGTGCTGCTGCCCACCTCGAGCACGGTAGTGTCAGCCACGAACGGGCCCCCGGTGAGGGATACGGTCGTGGTCGCGCTCCCACTCTGGATTTGGTAGAGGCTGGGAGTGGCTACGACCGGCGTGGGATTGCCTTGCTCGACACTGACCACCAGGCTGTCGCTGCCACCGGCCGGCACAGGATTGGTGAAGGTAAAGGTAGCAATTCGTCGCTGACCACACGCGCCTCAGACGGCGTCAGGCTCGTGATCAAGGCGCCGCTGCTGGCCATGACGCTGAACACTTGCGCTGCGCTCGTGCCACCGCCGGGGATGGGGTTGACCACGCTGACTTTTACCTCGGCAGCGGCTGCGAGCAGCGCAGAAGGTAAGGTTGCAGGGCGGTGTCGGATGCCTGTCCCGCGCAGCCGAACAAAGCGCTTGCAAACGCCGGGGCAACCAGGCCTGGCCGTACGTTCTTACGTGTCTGCATGTGTGCTTCCTCCTGTGTTGAGATTCGGCTTGTACCGAGGAAACGGCGCGTGTCGCGCAACACTTAGCCAACGTTCTCGCGAGTCTTGTGTCGATGTGACGTTCCTACGACCGTGGGGGGAACCAGCCATGTCTGGCTTTCCCGGTTGACAGCCCGGTGCTGAATTAGTTACTTATCCATCAGTAACTAATGGCCCGACCCCAAACGATAAGTGACAGCGAGATTGCAGGTGCGGCGCGGGAGGCGTTTCTGGCGCACGGCGCGAAAACGGCCGTGGCACAAATCGCGGACCGGCTGGGCGTTTCAGCCGCTGCGCTCTTTCAACGCGTAGGCTCCAAGGCGCAGCTGATGCTGCTAGCCCTGGCGCCCGAGCTTCCGCCGACCATGGACAACTTGGCCGCCGGGCCCGCGCTCGACCGGCCGATAGGCGTGCAGCTTCACGAGCATCTGTTTGAGCTCCTGACGTTTTTGCAGTCGGTGATTCCCAGTTTGATCGTGCTGCGTGCAGCGGGGCTGTTTCCACCGCCCAAACGCAAGACTCAGGCAGCGAAAGCCGACGCCAAGGCGCGGCCGCCGACTCCCCAAGAGCTACGGCAGTTACTAGGCGCGTGGCTCGCTGAGGCCAAGCAGCAAGGGCGTGTTGATGTGAAAAACCCGCAGGTTTGCGCCGAAGCGCTGCTCGGCGCGATGGAGGCGCGCTGCTTCAACGCGCACTTAGGCGGCCCTGACTACGTGCGTGGGGACGATCGTACGTTCTTGACGGACTTGATCGATGGACTGACCACGGAGCCGGCCCCGCCTGGCCTAGCGAAGCGGCATCGACGATCTTAGTGCCTAATGCACGATGGAGTATAATATGGCGTTGCTAACACAAATGATTAACTTGGTACGGTGTTTCGCTCGGCCTGCCTGTTTCTTGACGCTTGCGCCCCTCGCTGCCGCTGGCTGCGCCAGCGCGGAGGCTGCCGACAACGACGCGGCGGATGTCGAAGTCCTGATGCTGCATGAGGTCGCCAAGCAGATTACCGTATCGAAAGGTTATGAGCTCACCCGGTTGGATCAGCCAGACGTCCAAGACGGCGTCGGGGGCGCCATCCTGCTCAACAGTGAGCTCATCGCCCAGGGTACGTTCAGGGAAAATGGCACCGATTCCAGCGTAGAAGGCGGAACCGTCATCGGCAGCATGCATGGGGAGTGCACAACGAGCGGCGGAGGCCTCAGTCTGCGCCCAAAAGGTAAGCTTGGCACAGTGGCAAAGTGCGAGCAGGCGCTGAGTTTCTACGATCGGGGTCAAGTGATCGTCAGCGGTTTGATCGAGCAGCAAAGCTTCGAGGACAACCAGCCCCAGTCGCTGGCTGTCGTGGGCGGCACCGGCGATTTCGTCGGCGTTACCGGCGAGCTCGTCGTGACGCAGTTGGTATTTCCGGGCTTGATCAAACAGCTTGAGCTTAGGTTAAGGAGCCCTCAATGAACCGGCAGTGGTGCGTCGTCGGATGCTGCTTCTGTCTGATCGCATGCGGCAGCGACAAAGCAGTCAAGAGCGATGCTGGTGGTGGGTACTTCGGAGACTTCGACTCTGGCACGGCGGGCCAAGAGGAAGATGCGAGCGGCGCTGGCAATGACGCTGGCAATGCCGATGGTCTGGACGGCGCTCTGGAGAGTCCTCTATCACGTGGACGATACCTCGTGCATCATGCCGCGGCCTGTGTCGAGTGCCATACGCCCCGGGATGCCGTCGGACGGCTCGACGAGTCGCGCGCTCTGTCCGGAGTAGAGTGCTTGCGTGACGCGGATCCCGAGGACGACAGCGCGGGTTGTCTGCACAGTGGTAACCTTACCAATCACGAGACCGGGTTGAAGAACCGTGCCGATGTGGAGATCAAGGCGATGTTTCTCGAGGGCATGCGGCCGAATGGCAAAGCTCTCCATCCGATCATGCCCTACTGGGTGCTTGGTAACATGAGCGAGAGCGACGCCGACGCGATTGTCGCCTACCTGCGGACCGTTCCTCCGATCGACCATATGGTGCCCCCGAATCAGGGACCATACGACAACGTCGCTGCACCCACAGCGCGCTGGCCGAAGGATGCTCTCCCACAACCCCAGCCGGAATATAAGCAGAAAGCCGCCGCCCAGCGCGGACGCTACATCGCAGCCAGTCTAGGCAGTTGCATCGAGTGCCACACGCCTCGCAACGCGGACGGGACCAGCGACACCGCACGTGCCTTTCGCGGCGGGGTCAGCTACCCACGAGACGAGTTGCTGTTACCTGCCGCTTTCTTTCCGCCGCTGATCTACTCGGCCAATTTGACACCGCATACGGACGGTTTGGCCGGTTGGACCGTTACCGATGTGGTGAAGGCGCTCAAGGATGGTCGCGATCGGGAGGGCAATTCCTTATGTCCACCGATGGCCGGTGGCATGGGCGCATTTGGTGGACTCACCCAAGCGGACGCGGAGGACATTGCGCATTACTTATTATCACTGCCACCCGGTGAGGGGAAGGTGGTCGATGAGTGTAAGGCACCGTTTTAGGAAGGTCAGCTGGGCCGCGTGGGCGGTGGTCTATGCGACGAGCGCTGCCTGTAACGCACCGACGGCTCAGCGTGCCGATGACGCCCCTGTCATGCTGGATGTGGACGCGGGAGGGCGCGATGCCGGAGCACTAGCGCCGACCGTGCCGGCAACGGAGCCCAGCTATCCCAATCCCGACTCGGATGCGCCGTTCTGGCTTTCTGAGACCGGACTGTACACTGACATCCTGCGTAAAAAGGTACGGACCGATGCCGCTGAGCTCAAGCCTCGCTTTCCGCTCTGGAGCGACGCGACGCGCAAGCGTCGTTGGCTCGTATTGCCCGCGGGCAAGACCATCGACAACCGTGATCCGGGCGATTGGCACTTCCCCGTGGGTACGCTTGCATTCAAAGAGTTTCGTAATGCCGAGCGGCGGATGGAAACACGTCTGATCGTACGCACCGGTCCCGGCGAGGACGATTTCTGGATGGGCGCTTTCGTGTGGAATGAGGATGAAAGCGACGCCCGCTTCGTAGCAAGCGGAGCGAAGGATGTGCTGGGAACGCAACACGATGTGCCAAGCACGCGCAACTGCTGGACCTGTCATCGCGGCGCCACGGCACGTCTGCTCGGCGTTTCTGCTCTGCAGCTGCCTGAAATCAGCGCAGGGCTGCTGGCGCAAGCGCAGAGCGCGTCTTTCGATGTCCCAGGAGACACTATCGCAGCTTCGGCACTGGGCTATTTGCATGGTAACTGCGCGCACTGCCACAACCCTCAGGGCAGTGCGCGACCGGACACGGATCTAAACCTTAGCCTTACTGGGGAGGAGCTCGACCCACGAAAAACCAATGCTTATCGGACCAGCGTGGGCATCTCGCTTCAGTACTTTGCTGCGGATCCCGGAACCCAGCGTGTGGTTCCTGGAGAGCCCACGCGCAGCGCCTTGTTGCTTCGTATGCAAGAGCGCGGGGCCAATACACAAATGCCACCACTTGGTACGAAGCTCGTCGACGAAGCGGGCATCGCGCATGTACGGGGGTGGATTTTAGCGTTGTAGCGCGTTCGGGAGCTGGTGTGTGCAGCCCCGCCCTAGCAGCTTGGCGTTGCTCGCGTCGCCGCACCCGATGGACCGTTTGTGGAGGTGAAGGAGCTCGTCGGCGGTTACATGGTTGTGTCGGCGGCGACTCTCGAAGAGGCGGTCGAGGTGGCGCGGGAATGCCCCGGGCTCGTGCGACCTGGTTCGGGCGTGGAGGTGATCGAGATTCACGGGCCCTGATGGCCCATCCGGCGGACCCGCACTTTTTCCGGCATGAGTATGGTCGGTTGGTCGCGATGATCTCGCGCCGTGTGGGTATGCACCGCCTGCAGCTGGTCGAGGACGCCGCGCAGTCCGCGCTCCTGGCCGCCCTGGAATCGTGGGGACTGAACGGTCCTCCCGACAATCCATCGTCACCGAGAACGCTCCGATTGCATTCCTTTCAGGAGACGTGCGCGATGACCTTCTGCGTATGCTGTTCGTGTGCTGCGACGCTTCCATCCCGATCGAGTCCCAGTTGGTACTCGCGCTGAAAAACGCTTTGTGGGTTCGACGTTCGCGAGATCGCAGAGCGGCTCTTCATCAGCGAAGCCAACGTGTACAAACGGCTCGGCCGCGCGCGCACTCGCCTTCGCACGCTTCCGTTCCTGGGTGAGGAGCTCTCCCTAGAGCAGTGCACGCTGCGTTTACCCGCTGTGCAGGCGATCCTCTACTTACTGTTTACCGAGGGCTACCTATCGTCGCGCGCCGACACTGCCATTCGTATCGAGCTCTGCGACGAAGCCAAACGCCTGACCCAGATTCTGGCAGAGCATCCGCTAAGCGCGGCCACCGAGACCTTCGCCCTGCTCGCGCTGATGCATCTGCACAGTGCCAGATTGAGCGCGCGAGAGGACGGCAGCGGGCTGTTGCTGCTCGAGGAGCAAGACAGCGCACGCTGGGATCAAGCAGAGATTCAGGTAGGGCTCTCATGGCTCGCCCAGTCAGCTCAAGGTGACGCGTTCTCGCGCTACCACGCGGAGGCCGGCATTGCAGCGGAGCATTGCCTCGCGCCTTCATTCGCAGAGACACGCTGGGATCGCATCGTCGAATGCTACGAGCTTCTCGAGCGCCTGGCACCGTCCGCGCTGCACACACTTAATCGTGCCGTGGCACTGGCGGAGTGGCGAGGCCCAAGCGAAGGCCTGGCGCTGCTTCAGGGGCTGACACCGCCGTCGTGGCTCGCAGGATCTTACGTGTGGTCCGCCGTGCTTGCCGACCTCCATGGGCGCTGTGGACATTCCAAGTTGGCGCAACAGTACGGCGACTTAGCTCTACAGGCCGCGCCCTCCTCCGCGCTGAGAGAGCTTCTGCAGCGAAGGCTTAGTAGATCGCGAAGCAAGCAGTAGGAACCTTAGAAGCCCACCAGGGCACAGGATTGCACGGGCGGTGTGGTCTGAGCTTCAGGCTACGTGCGTGAGCTTTCAGTTAGCTCTCAAGGCTCACTGGAGAATGGGAAACCTCGTCCGACAGGTTTGTGCCGCGTTCGCTATGATTTATTTGCTCGCCTGCGATCGCATCTCACCCGTGCCCATCGCGCAAGCGCCTTCCGACGCGGGGGCCGATGCCGGCAAAGCTGGGGAGCCCGTCTGTTGCGGATGCCTATGCAAAGACGAGCAGTGGTCGTGCTCGGTCGAAACCTGCGTGGATGATTCCGGACGCGCCGTGCACCGATGGTGCTCCACAATCTGAAGTACGTGCGCACGTTCATCACCGATGCAGCCGAGGACTCGGTGGTACGCGGTGATGCTCTGGTCCTCGCGTTCGCTGAGGCCCGCGGCATCGTCAGCGCGGCCGTTTCCGAGGATTTCATGGCGGGTCGTGAGCTCAGCGGCTGGCGGCACGGCGAACGAACGACTGGTGACGCTGATCACGTCTGCTTTGACTTCGTCATACTTCCGCTACCGGACCGAGATTGGTACCGGTGCCGTTGCAGAAGACGGGACGCGGGCGCTCACAGAGTACGAAATCGCGACACGCTTGAGCTTCCTCGTTGGAGAGTCAGGTCCAGACGAGGCGCTGCTTGCGGCCGCCCAGGCAGGGGACCTTAGCTCCGCCAAGGGCCGCTTGCGCCAGCTTGACCGCCTACTGACGGGCGCGCCGGCAGGAATGCACGGATTCGTCTTGGACTGGATGGGTCTCGTCGATCCCGACAGCAGCATCGACCAGAAAAACCCCGACGTGCTGAGCGAGACGCCGACGGACCTGAGCGCACGTGCCGAGGAGAGTCTCGCACGCACGATTGACCAAGTGCTCGAAAGGGAAGGTAGCCTGCTCGCCCTCCTATCCACGAAAGAGGTCGTGGTGGATAGCGCCGTGGCCGGTTTGCTCGGCCTGTCAGCGGAAAGCTCTACCTTCGAAAATGCGACCCTCGACACCGCGACGCGGCAAGGCATTTTGCTGCACCCTGCGGTGCTGTCAGCCCATACCGCGGAAGGGGGTGCAGCGCCTTTCCCCGTCGGTAAGTTTATCTACGAACATGTGCTGTGCGGCACGCTCGGGCCTATCCCGATGCTGCCCGCGGTCGACGAGCAAGCTCTGGCAGACCTTACCCTTCGTGAGTACCTCGACCAAACAACTGCTCCCGCAGCGTGTCAGTCGTGCCATCAGCACATTGGCCCGCCTGGTTATGCATTCCTAAGCTTTGACCCTCTCGGGCGCTACGTAGAAGCGGACGTGCGGGGCCGCCCGTTCGACACGCGCGGCGAGCTCACACTCAAAGACAGCACCCTTAAGTTCGAGGGCGCAGCGGACATGTCTCGTCAGCTCGCAGCGCACCCAGACACGGCTCGCTGCGTCGCCAGGCGTCTATTTCGTTGGACCTATGGGCACTTCGAAGCAGATGAAGATCAGACGCATCTTGCCAGTCTTGAAGAGGTGTCGGTGAGCAAGCTTGGCTCTGTGCGTGCTTTGCTCACTGCGATCGTCAGCTCTAAATCATTTGTTCGAGTGCGGGTGCAGCCATGAGGATCTCGCGCAGAAACTTACTCTGGCAAGCCGGGCTTTCAGCGGCTGTCGCGCCCGTTCTGTTCAGGCTGGGGCGTTCCCATGCCGAGGTCGAAGCTCCGCGCCGCGTAGTCATCATTTTTTCTCCGAATGGTCCGCAGCACCAGACGGGCCCTTCGGAGGGTACCGAAAATGACTTCGCTCTTCATGAATGGTGGAGTCCACTCGAAAGGCACCGCGCCCGTGGCGTGTTCTTTCGCAACGTACACCAGCCGGGTGTGCCGTTTGGCAATGTCGACGAGTATGGTCATCAGTCCGGTGCTGCCGGAGCCCTCACCGCGCGGGCGACCGAGGGTACTAAGACAGGTACCGGCCCCTCGCTGGATCAGTTCATCGGCCAGGAGCTTGAAGCGAGCGGTATCATCACTCCCAGGCGCAGTCTGACGTTTGGGCTTTACGATCAGGCACGCGCTCCGTTTTTCGAGCGGGGGGGGCAACCTGTTCGTCCCCTTTCCAATCCATATGATGACCTGGCGGAGATCGCCCCGAGCTTCAACACGGACGGAGAAACGGCTGTTCGTGAAGCGCTTGCGCGCAAACACTTCGTGCTCGATCACATCTACGCAGATTGCAAGCGTCTGCACGGGCGGCTGGGACGGGCCGGAAAGGAGGCGCTGGATCGTCACTGCGCGGACATCGAATCCCTGGAGCGCAGCGTGAGTGCAGCGATGGTACCGAACGCGTCATGCGACATGCCGAGCGGCCCGATCACGGCGCAACCAAAGGAGTACAGTTTCACCGCGCGGGAGGCGCGCGACGAATTGCTCGATGCGTTCACCGAGCTGATGGCCCTTTCGTTCGTGTGCGACGTCACACGCGTTGTGAGCGTGTCTTTCGGCAGCGAAGCTTCGCGGTTTTCCATTCCGGAGCGCTACGGCGTCCCTTCGTCGCCTACCGTCGACTCAGGCGATTCGGGCCCGCAGATGCACGCGTGGACCCATCGTCCCAGCAGCGATCCCACCACGCTTGCCGCGATGAAGATCTTCTACAACTGGTTCTCCGAGCGGGTTGCGAAGATTATCGACAAGCTCGCTACCACGCTCGACGCGGACGGGAAGCCGCTCATCGAATCCACACTCGTTCTGTGGACCTCGGAGTTTGGAGCAGGAGGTCCACACACGAACGCGAACGTGCCTGTGCTGCTGTTTGGCGACAGCGCTGGACGCTTCAAAACCGGCCGACACTTCCAGGCGCAAGGCGACAACGCCCAAAAGGCGCTAGTGGTCCACGACCTATTCGTCTCGATCATTCGCCACATGGGGCTTGCTCACGTCGACCGCTTTGGGAACGCAGGGATGGGGCCACTCGACTGGCTCGAAGGCTAAGACACGCTCCCACCCCGCGCGAGCTCATGACGGATGCCGGGTCACGCAGGGCGGCAAGAGTGCGGACGTGTTACGACGCACGCCGCAGCCGTACACGCATGTGACGTCTACGACGCACGGCCTGGTACGAATGTAATTCCCGCTACTTTGGGCAGCTTCTCGACGTGCCCGCAGAAATCGTACGCTTCGCTTCAACTCCAGCGGCTCCAGGCGTGTTCTAACGGTCGAAATGGTTTTTCCACGTCTCGTCTACGCCAAGGATGCGCCGCAAGCCGCCCTGGCCGCGCGCAGTGACGACGAGCTCATGCGTCTGGCCCCAGAGCAGCCACGCGTTGAGCATGCCGCTCCACCAAGGCCGCAAACGCGTCGACTCGAGTCGTGCGCGAATCGCGTCCACATCAGCACGGTGCCGCGTGTAGAAACAGGCCACGGAGCTTCGGGTTACTTCGCACTCTCCACTCCCATCGAGCGCCGCGCCGTAGAGGAGCCTGTCCAGGTACGGGTGCACATCGCCCCTGAGCGTCTCCGCGAACCTGAGCGTGTGGAGAGCGCAAAATCGCTCATGCATGACACTCAGGTAACTGCGCGCACGAAAGCTCTCAAGCGAACGGTGCGTGAAGCGACGAAGGTAAAAGAAGCGGCCGAAACGGTTGCCCCGGCCGCGATCGTAGGCCTTACCCTCGAGTCCACTGCGACGGGTAGCAACCGACTGGCCTTCGCCATCGGCAACAGCTTGGCAGGTACTACCGACCTTGTGGCAAAGCCACCACACCCATCGCTGGTTCGACATTCGTCACGGACACCGACGAGTACGCGCCGCGCTTCGGCGCGACCAACAGCGCGCGACTCAGCAGCTTTCACCAGCTCGATCTGCGACTCGACAAGACTTGGGTTTTCGACCGCTGGTTGTTCAACGCCTACTTGGATGTGCAGAACGTCTACAACCGCAACAACGCCCTCGATCTGGCGTACAGCTACGACTACGGCCACAAGGCCAAGGTCCAGGGCTTGCCGCTGCTTGCGATCTTAGGCTTCAAAGCGGAGTACTAAGGGACTGTGGTCGAAATTGCAGACGTCTGCCAAGAGGAGCCAACCAGGATGACGGTGGGCTCGTCGCACCCAAGACCTCGTCACGTCAGAATCGGCGCGCTTGGCGATGCGCGTCGCGAGAATCGGACGCGGTGCAGCGCCGCCAAGGCCACTGCTTTGACGCTCCCTTGCAAGCTGCTGTTGAGAGCGTGACCCATGGCGACGCTGCCCCAGAAGCTGCGACCATGCCTCCGTATGATCATTCGCGCCTGCTGCGCGATGTGCTCGCCAAGGGAGTCGGGTCGTAGCTGAGCAAGACAGTGCGCCACGAGCTCAGCGCTCTCAGCGGTCGCAAGCTCCGGTAGCGCGTAGCGCGCCGCGCGACCCAGGCCGCAGCGGTCGAGATGCTCTGCACATGCCTCAGCACGCAATCCTTCTCGCGCCACGAGCAATGCGAGGTCGCGCGCGTGCTTGGGCTCCACGGGTCCGTGTTCGGAGGCGCAGTGCCCTATCAGGTGCGCTAGTTGGTCCAGCGCAGCCGGTACGTGCAGCGGCACGCCGTAGAGGGTGGTGTCGAGGCGAGACCTCAGGAAGAGCTGTCGCGTGGTGAGCGCATATCGTGCGGCGCCGAACAGACTGCGATGAAGGTCCACGGGGATAGGCAAGTCGGGCGTCCGAAGCTCGACTTCGTGCATCCCCTGGCGATTTGGGAAAGCGATGAAGCCTGCGCGCACCAGCGCCTGCACAGCGCGCACGAACGTGCCCTCCGGAACGAGCACGTCGACGTCGCTCAGCGGACGCTCGCTAGCGGAATGGTAGAGCGTGCGCTGAAAGAGAGCGCCCTTGAGCAACATGGGCGTAATGCCCTCGCGCGAAAGGGCGTGGCAGACGCGCGGGATAAGCACCGCCGGCATCATCGCGCGGATGAGCTCGTTGCGAGCCAGCAACGCCCTGGGCTGCGCCTGCGCTGCGAGCACGCTCAGGCCTTTCGACTGCGCTGGCGGCGGCGGATGCCCATGGCGGCCAGCGCGAGCATGAAGGGTATGGCGACGCTGGAGCCGTCCGCGGCCATTCTGGTGACGGTGCATCCACTTGCCGAAGAGCCCGCTCGCGAAGGAGCCGCACCCGGCTTTGACACATCGCCATCGTCGTCCAGCGCTGGGTCGTCGGCGTCGACGCCTGGCGTCCCGGGCACACTGCCATCGGCAGCACCGTCGGCGCTGGGGGGAGGTCCCTCGGGTGGCAGGGGTGGTGTGGCCGTGGGCGTGCCGAAGAGGGTGGGATCTCCCAGCAGCACCATCGTGCGTCCTGCTGAAAGGGCGCTCGTCTCATGTCGAGCCAGGCGAATCGCCTCACCCAGCGCGTGCGTGCTCGCGTGCTTCAAGAATGCGAGAGAGAGCGCACGCTGCTGGTGCGAGTCATCGAGCGTCGATGAGGTCCACACGGCTGCAGCTCCCCTCGGGGCGCGCAGCAGGCGCTCCCCGAGACTGTCCTGGAACACGTCATGAAAGAAGCCGTTGAGGCACGTCATGGCCGAGACCACGGGCGGATAGTCGGCAGCGGCCAAGGTCGGGACCTCATCGCTCGAGAGCAGACCTTGCCAGACACCTTGCGAGCCGTGACCCAAGAACTGAATGAACGAAGGCCCCTGTGCCCAACGAGCCGCGAGATCGGCCTTCGCCACCTCAGCGGTCGAAAGGTTTGCGTCGAGATAGCCACTCGCCTGCGGCAACACAGCGAGCAGATCCCGCGCCGAGGTCGTGAAGTCGAAGCCATCGCTCTTGCCGGCAACGACCAGTGCAGCGCGATCGAACAGGGCGTGTCCCTGCAGCGCAAGCGTGCGTGCCACAAATCCCTGCACCTCATCGGCAGAACGCGCGGGCCAGCGACCCACGGCCAAATCGGGAAGGCCATCGCCATCGGCGTCTACGAGTGCGTCGTCGGAGGCGGTCTCCATGGCCGCGCTGTCGATCAAACGTGTGGGAACCAGGTCCTGCACGTCCTTGCCCAAGAAGTTGCGCGGATCGACGCTGGCATCGCCGACCAACAGTAAGTAGCGCGTACGCGGCGCGGGCATGCGACGGCGCAGGCCCACGAAACGCGAGATGGCTTCGGCTGCGTGCATGCCTGCCGTCATTTCGTCGTAGAGGTCCTCGATGTCGATGAGCTCCACTCCGAAGCCCTGCTGCTCGCGCGCCGCCACGTATGGCGCAAGCGCCGCAAAGAACGACCTGGGGGCGACGATGGCCAGCTCCTGCCCGGCCTCTTCGCAAAGCGTAGAGGGCAGATTCGCTCTGACGTACGCGGGTCGCAGCACGCGCGCGGAGCCGAACGCGAGCAGCACGTGCTGTCCCGGGACAGCAGACGTCGTCGCTTGAACGGCGAAGCTGTCTCCTTCGACGCTTACCGTTGACACAAGCTCGACGGGATTGGCTCGGTCTGTGATGTCGATGACGCGCACATCGGACGCCGAGAAACCGCGGATGGAGAACCTCGCTCCGGCCGGGACGCTCGCTTCGAGGACGTCATCCGTGACCTGGTAGCCCCGCTCGTAGCTGCCGCGAATGCGATCGACGAGGGCGATGCTGTCCGCGGCCCCGGCACGCGTCAGCGTCAGCTCGTTCGCACCCCCGTGTACCAGCGACGGGTCTGCCTCGAAGCGCTGACGGATGGGCTCTCGTCCGTTCCAGGCGATCGTTCCGAGAGCAGTGCCATTGAGCGCCACCTGGACCCGGTGCGGGGTCGTCGTGGCGCCTTGCAGCGCGATCTCGATGGCGGCGGGCTTTCCGGCTTGCGCAAAAGGAAGGGGAAGCGTCTGCACGACGGCACGGTCCGTGATGGCTGCACCGAAGAAGTTATCCCCTTCACCATTCAACAACGGCGCAAAGTAGAGTGCGCGTTCGCGCAAGGTCACCTCGCTGGTAAAGCTCACGGCCGCGTGAGCTCCCGCGGGGGGGGCAGCCTGGCCTATACGTAAGTTCTTGCCCGCGGAGTGAACCAACCAGTAGACCGCGGTGTCAGTCTCCCGTGTGTCGACGGCCTCTCCGTAGAACTCGATGGCTTGAAGGGTAGGTGAGCCAACGACGCGCAGCGCCACCTGTTCGCCGTTGACCAGTAGAGCCAAACGCTCTGGGTCGATATCGGGTGCCAGCCCGGCCTCAAACAGGGCCTGCGCCTCGACACGATGCCACCCGGTGCGCGACACCCCGAGCTTGATCGCCGCCCCCTTGGCGGCAGGATTTCGACACGAGTCTTCGGAGCGGAAACGCAAAACCTTCGTCGGCGCACGAGCGCTCGTGGCCACTGCGGCTGTGGACCTTATGTCGTGGCTGGGAAGAATTACCCTCTCACGCAGGCGCTGGGCCTTACCTTGGGCCACGTTACCTCGGGTCAGACCGATAGGGCCATGCCAGCGCACAGGCCCTTGGGCGGCCATGTCCTCGAGCCAGTAACGTGCTTCAGGCGAAGCCCTGTCGTCCCAGACGGCGTACTCCCGCCGTCCGGCCAGGGGGTACTCTCCAGTCATGAAGATCGAGCCAGGCAGGAGCCGTTCGGTAACACGAGAACGTTGACCGTCGAGCTCCCGCCACACGTTGAAGCCGATGTGACTCACCTCTTCCTCGGTGGTCCACGCCACCCGAGTCCCCACACCCGCGAAGTACGTCGCAGCCGGGGGCGCCATGGTCGCTGCAGAAACCGTGGCAGCTGGACGCAGCGGGAGCATGATATGCCCTACGCCGTTGTTCGTCGTGCCGCCACCGTAGAGCCATGAGTTCGAGGTGGACGTGCCCGATGCGATACGAAGACTGGTGGCGATGCGCAAGTGGTTGTCGGTAGGCAGCGTGGCCCGGTCGTCGTACTTGGTTTGACCGGCACCAGGTGTGAACGAGCGCGTCCCCTCCGGCGTGGGCTCGCCCTGGCCCGCGATATCGAACACGACGTCGTCCACCTGAGTATTCGTGGCGGTGAGTGAGCACGTGTAACCTGAGCCACCGCTGACGCAGGTGCTCCACACGGGAGCGGCACCAAACCTCAAACCAGGACCGGAGCTGGTCGGGGCGCGAACCTCGGCGATGCCAGTCAGGGTTATCGCGCTGGCAGCGAACGTCTCGGCCGAGGATAGCGTGACCGTGACACGACCGTTGCCGCTGCTGACCGACGGGGCGAGCCTGGTGCAGATCGCGATACGACGATTGGTTCCGATCACGATGGTGGCGGCAGCGGGGCAGCTGAGCGCTTCGTCGCCAGGGCTCGTCGTATCGGGATCCCATGTGGCTGACACGGTGGGTGCACCGGCCACTGTGTTGGTGACCCCGACCGCCACGATCAGCAGTCGGTTGCTGCCCGTGCTGGGCACCACGTGCGCGTAGCTTCCCGAGGTGGTGGACGTCGTGAAGCGAACTCCCAGCGTCGAGGCCGTGACGGCCACGTCCGGGGCAGCGTGCGCGGGACGAGGCATGCTGAAACAGAGTAAGCTTGCGCAGAAAGCGAGCCTCGCTACCCGTCCCCGCGTCGCTGCTAGCGCTACGTGCCGTGCTCGACCTTGCATGATCCGCTCTCCACGCCGAGCGCGCTAAGGCGCAGCGGCTTCTCTGACTGGGCACCGGGCATTCGGCTCGGCTCCACGGCGACCAGCATGGCCCCCATCGCGATCGACATCCCCCATCGACGCGTTCGAGATGGTGTCGAACTCGGTCGCGTCCGTCAACTCACCTGTTCATGAGACGCATCGTGACGGAGCACCACGCGCGCGCCTAGCGTGCTCGCTTCGAAAAGCGTCGTCATAGAGCGCGCGATCCACGGTGTGCGTGTGGACAAACCATACTGTTTCCTGTACCTTCCGCTCTCGCGTGCCGCAGGGGATGGCGCGCGCTTGGGGTGGAGTCATGGAGCAGTTACTCACCAGATCTCTGGCGAGGTCGAACAACTTCGTTACACGCGAATTCGCCGAGGAATTGATCGTCGTGCGGGTCGTGCGCGACGCGACGGACATGGACTCCATCTACGTCCTCAATGACGTCGGTACATACCTTTGGCAAAACCTAGACAGTAAGACGGTGGACGAGCTGGCCATCATGGCTTGCGAAGAGTTCGAGGTTGACCTGGATGTGGCACGCGTCGATGTCTCAGCGTTCGTCGAAGAGCTCGTGACGCTTCGCGCCTTGTCCTATCGCGATGGAGGCACGGCGTGAAAGAGCGCGCGTACGCCGATTTCAGCAGCGCTCTCAAGCGCGACGCAACGCTCAAGCAGAGACCCCTGCATGGCTCGTTCGAGCTGACCCATCGCTGCTCGCTCGACTGCGCCCACTGCTACAACAACCTGCCGCTGGCCGATGCCGAAGCGCGCGCGTCGGAGCTGTCCACGGGCGA
>JBBSJC010000045.1:0-25872 GCA_038257655.1 Polyangiales bacterium
ACAAATTCGATGGAGCATCGATACACATCCAATTTCTGAAAACTGAGCATACCAAGGTATCGGCCAGGACCGACCGAAGTTGCTCCCGTCGCCGTCGCCGTCGCCGTCAAGGCTCACGACCAGGACAACGCTCACGCCCACGTGGAGAAAACGTCCGGGCAGCCCTAGTGATCACCTACTTCTGGGGACCTGTACTTAGGCGACACGCGGCGAAAGGTCAGATTGATACGTGGTGCCGACACCTTCGGTTCTTTCGGAACGCCATGACGGTAATGACGTTGGGTCGTGCCGAGCATGACCAACAGGCTGCCCGTTTCCAGCCTTAGATCGAGCTTGCCGCGCGTGGGCCCGCGGCGGTGGCGCAGACAGAACCTGCGCGTCGCACCGAGGGACAGCGAGGCTATTAGCGGATCTTCTCCGAGCTCCGGTTCGCTGTCGCTGTGCATGCCCATGGAGTCGCGGCCATCGCGGTACAGATTGCAGAGCACGCTGTTGAGCGCGATGCCGACCTGCTGCGAGATGCGTTGCCGCAGTTCGTCCAACAGCGGGGTAAAGGGGAGGGGCTCGTGACGGGTACGCGAATAGGTGTACACCGCACCGGCATCGCCCACCCAGGCGACCAGACGTGGCTGCAGCACCTCGCGACCGAAGATTTGAATCGAACGCGCCTGCCAGGGCACTTGAACGCGCAAGGCTTCGAAGACGGTGCTGGCTTCAGCTGGACTCAGCCACTGCTCATGGAGCTCGCACAGGCCGCCATCACTGAGCTCGATCCGCCGCATGGCCCAAGAGTTGAGCAAACGCGCGGCGCGCGCCACCCGCCTATACACAGCTGCAGTCTTTGCCCCACCTTGTCGAAGGTTCTGCACCGTGCACGTGGGGAACGGACCTGAGTCTTGTTCCTGCGTCGCCTTTGGATAGTTGCCGCTTTGGCCCGCGCGCGGCGTGTATAGTCTGCTCGACGGGGTTGTCTGCAGACAACAGACGTTAGCCCCGCACGTAACGTGCGTTGGCATGCGCAACTCAGCACATGACCTTTTCGATGTGACGCTGCTCATGGCTTGCGCGGTAGCAGACACCCAATGTTCTGCGGCGTTATGACGTGTTTTGGCAGCGGGCGCGCAGGGGCGCAGCGGGCGCGGCGGCACAGTGGGCAAGGGGAGCGAGCGAGCATGAAGCATGTGGTTTCGGTGGTGGCCCTGGTGGCTTTGTCTTGGGCAGGTTGCGTCGCTGGCGATGACAGTACGGTCACCGGCTCTGCGGCGACAGGAGCCGACGCGGGCACAACTGCCAATAGTAAGGATGCGGGAGACGCGACGCAGGATGGCAGCGCGCCTGCTCCTGGTCCGGACAGCAACAGCGATGCGGGTGGTGCGTCCAACGTCGACGCGGGCACGGGCGTGATACCGACGGGCGATGCGTGTATGGATGCCGCCACGCGGATCGCCGGCTGCTTTCTCACGCGCCAGCAAGCGGGCGCCGCGGTGTGCAAGGCAGCAGCGGTCGATGCCACGCCGACGGTCGCGCGCTTTTTGATCGCAGGCGGAAGCTGCCCGACCTTGATCAAACAAGGCATTACCTTGGCTACGCCCTGCGACCAAGCCCCACTACCGATGCACGTAACCCAGCTCGTGGGTTATGCGGCGGCCGCCAAGCTTTGCAGCGAAGGGCCCGCTAACACGGCGGCCACCTGCAACGCCGCCTGTGCGAACGCTGCGCCCTGCGTCGACGCCAAGATGTTGGACGACAAGCTCAAGGATCCCGTGCGCTGCTTTGATGGCTGCATCCGCAACGCGGAAGATGCCAGCGCCTTCAGCTGCAGCGCCATGCAGACGAACTGTGATGCGCTCGCCGAAAAGTGCTGGACGGCACCCTGAGCGCCTCTAGACGGTCGTAGCCGGCCGGTCGCGGCTTTCCTGACGTCAGTTACGGCGCGTACACGTACAATCGGCGTACAATCGCCCTACGTGATGTCGATGGCGTTATTTGTGCCGCTGGTGATTGGCGTGGTCTCCGTGCTGCAGGCGACCTTGAACCGTCAGGTCGCACGGCAGTGGGGGCTCGCGCCGACGGCCGTGCTCAACATGGTCGTGGCCTTGGTGATAGCGCTCGCGTTCGTCAGCTTGTGCCTGATGCGCGGTCCGGGCGTCGGCATCTTTCGCATCCACTTCGAGCCCAGTCTCATGCGCTGGTGGTGGCTATTGCCGGGCGTTTTTGGCTGCGCGATCGTCTTTGGTCTGCCCTGGGCCGTCGAAAAGCTGGGGGCGCTGCCCGTGTTCGTCGTGTTGGTGGGCGCGCAGATGTGCACCAGCGCGGCTTGGGATCGCTTGATCGAAGGCGCGCCCCTTTCCACACCGCGTGTGATAGGCGCGCTACTCGCGGTGCTCAGCGCCGTGCTCGTCAACTGGAAGTAGGTTGCGGCCATGGCGAGCCCGCTGCACGACATTGCTCAAGCGGTCGCCCAGCTGCTCGCCGCGGGAGAGCGCGCGGCGCTCGCGACGGTGGTGCGTGCCAGTGGCTCGACGCCGCAGCAGGTGGGCGCACGCCTACTGCGCTACGCGGACGGACGCACGCTTGGCACGGTGGGCGGCGGTCACTTCGAGCAGGTCGTGCTCGAAGCGCTGGCCCGTTGTCTCGTCGCGGGCGTCGCACGCACGTTGAGCTGGGATCTTAGTCGGGACCTCGGGATGTGTTGTGGAGGGCGTATGGAGGTGCTGGTGGAACCACTCGAAGGCATGCCGCGCCTGATTCTGTTTGGCGCAGGCCACGTCGGACATGCGACGGCTGCACTCGCACAACGGGTAGGGTTTCGGGTCAGCGTCGTGGATGAGCGCGAGGAGCTCAATCACGAGGGGCGTTTCGCCGGCTGCTCATTGCTGCTGTCAGAGCCCGCAGAAGCCTTGCGCGCGCTTTCGCCGACCGAAAGCGACTGGCTGCTGATCATGACCCACGACCATCAGCTCGATGAACGCGCGCTCGAAGCGGCGCTCACTCGGCCCCATCGCTATCTCGGCATGATCGGAAGTCGTCGCAAGGTGTTGCGTATCCTCGAGCGCGTGCGCGCGCGCGCGGGCTGTCGGGAGCTCGATCTGACGCGTGTGTATGCGCCGGTGGGCTTGGCGCTCGGCGCGATCGGACCGGATGAAATCGCAGTCAGCATCATCGCCGAGCTGATCGCGTTACGCCGGCGACAGCGTGAGGGAGAACGCGAGGGACAGGAGGTCCCACACATGCGCTTTTTGTCCGTGGACTCGAGCGCGCCCGGGCCCGCAGCCGCGAATGATGAGGAGGTCGTGCCGTGAGCATGACCTTACGCTTTTTGCTCAACGGTCAGCCGCGGCAGGTGCTCGAGCTCGACCCCCACACCACGCTTTTACAATACCTGCGCGAGCAAGGGCTCACCGGCACCAAGGAAGGTTGCGCCGAAGGAGAGTGTGGCGCCTGCGCGGTGGTGGTGCTCGAGCGCGACGCGCAGGGCCACGCGCAGTATGAGTCGGTCAACGCCTGCCTAATCTTACTCCCCAGCCTGCATGGCGCAGACGTGTGGACAGTAGAAGGGGTGGGGCGCTCTTTTGCGCTGCATCCCGTTCAGGCGGCGCTCGTGCAACAGGCGGGCTCGCAATGCGGCTATTGTACGCCTGGCTTTGTGATGAGCATGTTCGCCCATTACTATCGCTGCCCGCGCGGCGGGGTCGATCAAGCGCTGTCGGGCAACCTGTGTCGTTGCACGGGCTATCGTCCGATTCGGGATGCGGCACGCTCGCTGCCTCAAGTGTCCACCGGTGATCCATTCGCAGAACGCCGCGACGCAAAGCCGCGGACTCCGCCTGAACTTCTGAGCTATCAGGGCAACGGGCTGCGCTTTGAAAAGCCCACTCGTTTGGACGAGGCGCTGCGCTTGCGCGCCGAGCTACCCGACGCGCAGATCCTTTCGGGAGGTACCGACCTGGTCGTGGAGGTGAACCAGACTCGCAAGCGTTACGCTGGCTTTCTCTCGCTTGCAGGCGTGGACGAGCTGCGCATCTGCGAAGAGCAAGCGGGAAGCTTAGTGTTAGGTGCCGGTCTTACCTGGAATGATCTCGAGACGCAGCTTGCCGGCCGCATTCCGATGCTTACGGCGCTCATTCCACTGTTTGCGTCGCGGCTGATTCGCGCCCGCGCCACCTTGGGTGGCAACTTAGTGACCGCATCGCCGGTGGGAGATGCGGCGCCGGTCTTGCTCGCCCTTGATGCGCAAGTGGAGCTTGAAAGTGTGCGCGGCCTGCGTCGCCTGTCGCTCGAAGCGTTTTTGGTAGATTATCGCAAGACTGCGCTGGCCGCTGATGAGCTGCTCGTGAGCGTGCACGTGCCGCTCGCGCCGCCCAGTGTGTCGCGCTTTTATAAGGTTAGTAAGCGCGTGCTCGACGATATCTCCTGCGTGTCCGCAGGCTTTGCCCTGACCTTCGACCAGGGAGTAATTAGCAAGGCTCGTTTGGCGTTTGGAGGCGTGGCGAACAAACCACTGCGTGCCCATGCGGCAGAAGCCTGGCTTACCGGTAGGCCCTGGGATAGCGACGCTGTGTCAGGTGCTCAGGCACTCTTACGCGACGCGTTCGCGCCCTTGAGTGACGCACGGGGCAGCGCGGAATATCGGATCGCCCTCGTGCAGAGCCTGCTCGACAAGCTGTTTAGCGAAAGCGCGCCATGAGCGACGAGCACCATGAGAGCGCTGCGCTTCACGTGTCGGGCGAGGCTGTTTACACCCACGACCTCGCGATGCGCATGCGCGACGCGCTACACGCTTGGCCGGTGCAAGCCGTTCATGCTCACGCGCGCATCGTCGAGATCGACCCACGCGCGGCGCTAGCGTGTCCGGGCGTGCACGCGGTGCTCACGGCCGAAGACGTGCCTGGAGAGAACGACACCGGCCCGGTACGACGCGACGAGCCGTTGTTTCCCCTTGAGGTGACGTATCACGGCCAAGCGTTGGCGTGGGTGATCGCAGACACGGAAGATCAAGCGCGCGCCGCTGCGGCGCAGGTGGTGATTCGTTACCAGGTACTGCCGGCTATCTTGAGCCTGAGCCAGGCGCAGGCGGCAGACAGCTATCACACGCCGCCCCGGCGCATCGAACGTGGAGAGCCGGACCGTGCGCTGGCAGCGGCCGCGCATCGTCTGACGGGTGAGCTTTACCTCGGCGGACAAGAACACTTCTATCTCGAGATGCAGGCTGCGCTCGCGCTGCGCGACGAGTCGGGCGAAATGTTGGTTCACGCCTCGACGCAGCATCCAAGCGAGACCCAGGCGGTGGTCGCACGCGTGCTCGGCATCGCGGAAAACCGCGTGGTGTGTCAGTCGCTGCGCATGGGAGGTGCGTTTGGCGGCAAAGAAGTGCAGGCCAACGCCTTTGCCGCGATCGCAGCATTGGGCGTGATCAAAACCGGACGCCCCGTGAGCGTTCGTCTCGATCGGCGCCGCGACATGATGATCACGGGCAAACGCCATCCGTTCTTGGCGCGCTTTGACGTGGGTTTTGCGGCGGACGGGCGTCTGCTCGGCTTGCGCGCGGAGCTTACGAGTGATGGCGGATATAGTCTCGACTTGAGCGAAGCCATTCTTTGGCGCGCGCTGTTTCACATGGATAACTGCTACCTGCTCGAGCACGTGCGGCTGACTGGGCGCGTCGCTGCCACAAACTTACCTTCCAATACGGCCATGCGTGGCTTCGGCGGGCCCCAGGGCATGCTGATCATCGAGGACATCCTTGACCGCATCGCGCGTAGCGTGGGGCTTGCACCCGAGCTTGTGCGCGAGCGCAACTTCTATCGCGCGCCTGACAGCACCCACTACGGTCAGCCGGTGCGTGATGCCGAGCGCATCGCGCGCATCTGGGTCGAGCTCAAGCGAGACAGTCAGTATGAAGCGCGGCGCGCGCAACTAGACGCCTTTAACCGGGATCATTTGCACACCAAACGTGGGCTTGCGATCACACCAGTCAAGTTCGGCATTTCGTTTACGGCTACCTTCTTCAATCAGGCCGGGGCGCTGTTGCTGATCTATCGAGATGGCAGCGTACAGCTCAATCATGGTGGCACCGAGATGGGGCAGGGCTTGCACACCAAGATGCGTAAGGTCGTCGTGCGCAGCTTGGGCGTTTCTGCAGAACAGGTGCGCATCATGCCGACGCGCACGGACAAGATTCCGAACACTTCGGCGACGGCCGCCTCGAGCGGCACCGACCTAAACGGCGCGGCAGTGCAGGCTGCATGCGAAGAGCTGCGGGCGCGACTCTTACCCTTTGCCGCGGCGCTACTTGGCTGCTCGGAGTCTGAGGTTCAGATCAGCGCCGGACGCGTTACCTGCGCGGCGCACGCGCACACGTTTGCGCTCGCGGAGGTGGTCGAGCGAGCTTACCTTGCCCGTGTGCCGCTGTTTGCTGCTGGCTACTACCGTACGCCGGATCTCTACTTCGATCCGCAACTCGGGCAGGGGCGCCCATTTCACTATTTTGCCTACGGAGCGGCTGTTTCCGAAGTGGAAGTTGACCGCTTTACTGGCCAATACAGTTTGCGTCGGGTCGACATTTTGCACGATGTGGGAGACTCGTTCGCGCCGCTTATCGATCGCGGTCAGATCGAAGGCGGCTTCTTGCAGGGAGCCGGCTATCTGACGAGCGAGCAGCTGTGCTTCGCAGACGACGGCGCGTTATTGACGCGCGGCGCATCGAGCTACAAGTTGCCGGGCATCGGTGACTGTCCACCCGAGTTTCGCGTTCGTACCTTGGATCGCGCCAGTGAGCCGGGTGTTATTTACGGCAGCAAGGCCGTGGGTGAGCCGCCGCTCATGTTAGCGGTAAGTGTGCGCGAGGCGTTGCGGGACGCGATTTCTGCCTTTCGTGCTGAAGCGTCTGTGCCCGGGCGTCCGATCGAGCTCGCGTGCCCAGCCACGCCTGAGGCTGTGTTCTGGGCGATCAGACGCTGACTCTGGCATGCATCTGCAAGGTGCAATCAGATTTGCAACTAGCCGTACGCTGCGTCGATCACGCACGATCCAGTAGGAGAGGACGACCGGCATACAGTCTGTGGCCTGGTCGACATTCAACATGGTCTTGCGTTTCGTCGCTCCGCTGATTGCGCTCGGCGCGCTGCTTAGTGGCTGTTTTGAGCCGCGCTGTGGGCCGCACCAGGAGCTCAGCAGGGGGGATCCGGGCGAGCAGAAACTGCACAGCGGAGTGTGCGTCTGCGTCGAAGGTCGGGCCTTTGACGAGAACCTCAATTGCGTAAAACCCAATGCTCCCACTGGGCCCGCGCCTGAGGTGGATGCAGGTACGCAAGATGGCGCCACCGCAGCGCCGATGGTGGGAGGCTGTGACATGACCACCGGTCTTGGCTGTGCGTGCAAGAGCGACGCGGAGTGCGCCAATTACCCCGCCGATTACTGCGTCGTCGCCGATCCGGCCGATGCGGAGAAGAAGCGGGCGTGCCTGTACCAGGGCTGCGACATGCCCGGTAAGGAATGTCCGAGCTCGCAGCACTGCTGCACGTTCCCATTTGCTCCCCAAGGGACGATCTGCTTGCCCGAGGACCGTGAGTGCCCCTTCAAATGAAACGAATTCGTCAGACGTTCGCGCTAACGCTCGTCCTTGCACTGGCTGCGAACACCTCCTCCGCTTTGGCGCAAAGCGAGCCAGATACCGGCTCGGCTGAGGAGAGTAACCCCACTACACAAGCGCCGGATCCGTCACAAGTGGTCGTGCCACCCGAGCCCGGATCTCCGATGGAGACTGGGCCGGCACCCGCGCCTGTGACCGCGCCTGAGCCTGCAGCAGAGCCCTCCGCTTCAGCCTGGGACTACCTTGATCAAGGCACAGGCGGGGCCGGTGCGGGGTCGGTAGCCGATGTGGCCGATTTGGCAGCGCTCGGCCTGCCCGCAGAAGAAGAAGCGACGCGCTTTCCTCGGCTCGACCTCTACGGGTTTGCCGACCTTACCTATTGGCATCCATTGATGGGCAAGGATAGCCCGTGGGCGTTTTACTTTCCGAGCAAGAGCACCTTTTGGGTGGGTAACATCAACCTCTACGTCGCTTCGCAGATGAGCAAGGTTCTGCGCAGCTTGATCGAGGTCCGGTTTACCTACTTGCCCCAAGGTAAGAACAGGTCGGGTCTAGAGCCGCAGGGCCAGCCTTACGTCGACAGCTCTGCCCAGGATTACGCGGATGCGGAGCGACCACTCAAGCTCGGTGCCATTGAGATCGAACGCGTGCAGTTGGAATACGCACCCGTGGGTTGGCTCTCTATTGTCGCCGGCCAGTGGCTGACTCCCTATGGTATCTGGAACGTCGACCATGGTTCGCCCACGACGATCATGGCCCAAAAGCCCTATATCGTCGGAGAACAGTACATTCCCGAGCGCCAAACAGGACTCTTGTTGGGTGGTGCTGTGCGCGCTGGCGTGCATCGATTCGGCTATAACCTCGGCCTTTCCAACGGGCGTGGGCCCCTCGATTCTTACTACGACATGGATAATAATAAGGCTGTCACGGCGCGTTTGTCCTGGCAGTCCACCTCATTGCTTGGAGACCTGACTTTGGGCTCCTCGGGCTACCTTGGCCGCTATACCGATTCGCAGCGTCAGCTACTGGTGACGCCGGCCAAAGCAGGCTCCTTGGAGCTCACTACCAAGGACGAGATCAGCACGCAGTTCGATGAGTACTCGCTCGCGGCCGATGCGAAGTTGGTGAATGGCGGGCTTCAGATCTTCTCAGAAGTCGTGATGAACACCCGCAAGTACACGCGGCAGGGCCGGCCGAGTCTGCAGGGCGGCTTGCTCGATCTGATCGCGCCCCAAACGGAACCTCGTCTTCAGCCCGACGTCAGACGCTGGGGCGGATACCTGACCGCTGGTTACCGCCTGCAATGGTTAGGCGTAATGCCTTTCGTCCACCTCGAGTACGTGCGCTTGAACAACCCGGACATGCCGGTTAGCGCGTCGGCGGCCGCAGGTTTCAACATTCGCCCCCACGAGAGCACCACGCTCAAGCTCCACTACGGGGTGGCCTGGTTTCCCGATGCCGACTCACGGGGGCCGGGTCGCGGAAATATCGAGGTCCTCGAGGCCCAAGTCGCGTGGGCATTCTGATGAAACACCCGCAAAAACTCTCCTGGATCCTTTGCCTTTCGGCGCTGCTCGCTGCCGCCTTCACGCAAGTGCACGCGCAGGCACCAGAACACGATGTCGGAGCGCACCTTGTGGTGATCGTGTCAGCACGTAGCCCGACCCGCTCGCTCTCGATCAGCACGATTCGCGACATCTTCTTAGGCGTGCCCACCTATATCAAGGCAGGCGAGCCCTACGTACCGATCACGCAGGCTCCGCGAACGCAGCAGAGAACGGCTTTTGATCTGCAGTTTCTCAACCTCGATCCAGACGCCGTGGGTCGCTACTGGATCGACCAGCGCATTCGCGCGCGCGCCATGCCGCCGCGCAGTATCCCGTCCCTAGACATTCTGCGGCGTGTGGTGGCATCGGTGCCGCAAACCATCTCGTATTTGCGGGCCGACCAGCTGCAGCCGGGCCTGGTGCCAATCAAGATCGATGGCGTCGACTTTCGCAGCCCTGAGTATCGCTATCAGGTCGGACTGTTACTGCGTCATGGCGACTTGGCATCGCGTCAGCCCGCTGCGCGCTTTTGAGGCCCGGATTGGAGCGCGCTCAAATCGCCATGGACGAGAATCTAATCCCCAAGCCGTTGCGTGACCGCGTGCTCCTTGGCACTCGGATCAAAGTCGCGTTTATCGCGATCAACGTGATCCTCGTGGCAGCCTTGTCGGCCCTGACGATCTTCTCGGTCGATCGCATTTTTCAGTCGCTCACGCCGCTGCACGAACAAAACTTACGCTGGAAGGTGGAGCGCGGAGCCACCGAGCTTAGTCGCGCCGTCGACTTGGGCGTGCTGCTCGCTGACGGGGCTCTGATTCGCGCGGCGACGATCGACTACGAAGCAGACGGTGAGCTGCAACTGCTGCTCGTGCAGGACGCCTCTGGCAAGGTTCTGTATCGCCATCAGGTCAAGGAAGTTAAGGGCTCGCTTTTTTCAGGCGTACCCGTCAAAGCGCACGCCGGCAGCGGCACGCTGCGCGCTTGGTCTGACATCACGATCGAAGGCACGAGCGCCGGTAAGGTGGCCGTCGTGTTCTCGACCCACAAGTTGCAGGCGGGACGCGAGCTGCGCTCAGAGATCATCCTGATGGCCTTCCTCGGTTGTCTGGCCGCCCTGGTCGTCTCGCTCGGCTTCGTGATGTTCTACGTGCGGCCACTCGTGCAAGGGACGCAAAATGCGTTTTTGCAGCTTGAGAAAAAGACGATCGAGGCGCTGGACGCAAGCCGCGTCAAGGGCGAGTTTCTTGCGAACATGAGCCATGAGATCCGTACGCCGCTCAACAGCATAGTCGGTTTGGCAGGCTTGATGATGCGGGGGGAGTTGTTGCCGAGGCAACGTCGTCGCGCCGAGATGATCTCTGGTTCCTCCCAGAGCCTGCTCGAGATCATCAACGACGTGCTCGACTTTTCACGACTCGAAGCCGGTAAGTACGAGATTCATCCAGACCGTTGCGACCTGCGCACCTTGGTGCAGGATCGTGTTGAGCTGATGGCTGTGCGCGCACAGGCCAAGCAGCTTGAAGTCGTGTACCACGTGTCGCCCGACGTGCCGGACGTGGTCAGCATCGACGGCTCACGAGTCGCGCAGGTGCTCACGAACTTGGTCGGTAACGCGGTGAAGTTTACCGATCGCGGTGAGATTAGCGTGCGACTGAGCAAGGTAGCTCAACCGAGCCCGGGCGAGTCGCCCACGCGCGTGCTGCTGCGTTTCGATGTGACCGATACCGGCGTTGGCATTCACGAGTCTAAGATAAGTAGGCTCTTTCAATCCTTTTCCCAGGTCGACGGCTCTCTGACGCGGTCCCACGAAGGCTCAGGTTTGGGGCTTGCCATCTCAAAGCAGCTCGTCGAGCTAATGGGGGGCGAAGTTGGTGTGAACAGTCAGGAGGGTCTGGGTTCCACGTTCTGGTTTAAGGTGCCCTGTGACGTGATCGAGGAAGTCGTTCGGCCCCTAGAGTCGTTGTCAGTACCGGCGAGTCGTCGCGTGTTGGTGGTCGACGAGAGCGTCGGCGTGCGCGAAGCGCTGGTCGAGCGCATGCGTGCCTGGGGCATGGAAGTACTCGAAGCCGCGTCGAGCACGGCGGCAGAGGAACGCATACGCGAGAGTCGAGAGCATGGCTTTCCTGTCCACTTTGCTATCGTCGATTCGAAGCTGGTCAACGAACTGGGTGAACCCCTGTGGAAGATACTCAAGCGCGCCAGCGACGACCCGCTACAGATCGTCATCCTCGCACCCAGCTCCTGGGCCGAGCATGAGAACCTAGAGGGCGTCACGCACGTCAGCAAACCCGTGCGCGCCTCGGACCTGTACAACTGCCTTGCTAGAGGTTCCTCGTCCCCCGAGCCATCCGGCTCTACTCGCAGGCAGAAAAGGCCCACAGACACGCGCAGCGGACACTTTCTCGTCGTCGACGACAACCACATCAATCGGGTGGTCGCTGAAGATACGCTGCAAGAGCTCGGACACACCTGCGACCTGGCGCGCGATGGCAATGAAGCGGTGGCAAAGGCGCTCGCCCGCAGGTACGACGCTATTTTGATGGACTGTCAAATGCCGGGCATGAATGGTTACCAGGCTACGAACGAGATCCGGACGCGCGAGCACGCCCTGGGTCGACGCACTCCGATTATCGCGCTCACCGCCCACGCCTTTCAGGGCGAGCGTGACAAGGCGCGCGCTGCGGGCATGGATGATTTTCTGACCAAGCCGGCATCCACTGTCGTACTAGGGCGCACGCTTGCGCGCTGGGCGTCCGTGGCCGAAATCAGTGAGCCCGCGAACGACAACCAACACGTGCTTGCAGACGCAGCGCAAGCCGGCGAAGATGAGTCAGACGTTCAGGAGATCGTTCGCGCTCAGAAGCGCTCGATACGATTGCTTGAGGCCTTTTTGGGCTCGGCACCGGAACAGGTGGCACGCTTGGTAGAGTTATGTGGAGGGACGGACATTCAAGAGCTGCGCTCAGCCTCGCACAAGCTCAAAGGCAGCGCCTGGAGCCTTGGTGCCATGCGCATGGGCTTACTCTGTGAGTCGATTCAGCACGCTGTCGACGCCGGCGACCTTACGCACGTTTCAAAATGGGGAAGCGAAGTGAACGAGGTGTTCAAGCTGACTTACACGCACCTCGCAGCAGAGCTTGCAGAGCGCAAGCCGGCGGTGGCCGTCCATGATTGAGCCCCGGACCGTGCTCGTCATCGACGACGATGAAATCGTGCTGCTGGCCATGACCGACCTCCTGGAGGAGGCGCGCTTCAGGGTGATCACCCGTACCTCTCCAATCGGCGTCACACGCGTCATTGTCGAAGAAAACGTGGATGTCGTCGTGATCGACATCAACATGCCGGTAATGCAGGGCGACAGCGTGATTCGTCTACTGCGCAGCTGGGATAAGTTTCGCGAAGTGCCGGTGGTGATCGTCTCGGGGATTGCGAGCAAGGAGCTTGATGACGTGAAGGCGCGGGTCGGCGCGGTGCCGATCGTGCACAAGAAGAGCTTGCAGACGGATCTTGTGCCCGTCGTCAGCGGCTGCGTCGTCGCGCGCGGGGTCAGAGGCAAGCGCTCGACCCATGATTCGGACGGGGTGATCGAACGCGTGGTCACGGAGCTTGCCGCAGCGGTCGTACCCTTACGCGAGCATTGGAGTGACTTCGTCGCTGGCCGCGCCAAGGATACGCGGATCTTTCAGCAGGAAATTCGCAAGCTGTTGAACCGGGCCCAGCTTGTCGACCTGACCGAGATCCAGCGCGTGCTCTCGGCGATCGATACAACCGTCAGCTCACCGAGGCTTCGGCCTACGCCTGCGCTCTCCCACGCCGTGCAGCTGTGCCTGCGCGCGCTCGAAGCTGCGGGTCGTCGCGATGGTAAGCTTTCGGTGAGTTACCAGACTCTAGTCGATGGCCTATCGCGCGCCCTAGCAGCGGTCTGAGCCTCACCTGAGCTTATCGAAGGAGCGACCCTAGAACGAGGGCTGCTGCAGCGACTGCGAGCCGTCCACGATTCGCTCCGCCATGCGGATGTTTGCGAGCAACGCGACAGGTCCGGTGACAAAGATGCCCACGCAGCAGAGCAAAAGGCCCAGGCCACTTACGATGCTGAAGACGAAGGCTGCGACCACGCTCATCACGAACACAGGCTGGCACAGCGCAAAGGCGCGCTTGAGCGCAGCCACACCGTCCTGCTCACCGAGGGCAATCAGGTAGAGGCCGACGAAGTAAACGGGCGCGAACACGAACGAGCCAAAGGGCACGAGCGAGGCCACGATCATCACGAGCAATAGGATGAAGGTCGGCACGAACGTATCGAAGGCACTGAACAAATCTCCGATCTCCATGCTACCACCCTGCTCCTGCTTACGAATGGCGCGGATGTAACCAACCGTGAGGGCTCCGGACAACAAGCCGAGCGAGCACAGGGTGACCACAAGCACGACCAACAGCGCGAGCAGATGGAAGGAAAGGTTGGACTTGAAACGGTCGACTCCGTAACTGAGACATTCGCCAATATCGATCTGTGGCATGCGTTCCATCCCCTTTGAAGACGCGCGCAGGTTACACGCTGGGACGGCTCCGCGCGAGCCGCTAGGCGCGATCCGCTAAGCGCGGTCCGATGAGCGGGCGCGCGCTCCTGGCAAACCCCATGTTCTAGCGCTGCGGCAGCCCTCGCGTCTTGACCCAACGCATACCTTACCGTCCGTCTCGTCCGCGGCCCACAGGACAGCATGCAAGCCTTGCTGTACCTGTGGGTATTCACCGAGGCATACGCACCGATCTGACGGTTACGACCCGTCTGGAAAGCAATGTTCTTGCTGAATCAGCTTGTAGTTCGCGACACTCATGGCGGGGACGCCACGCACTTACGTGCAGGCATAGGAGACGCATGCGCAAAACCAGCAGTGGTAATCTCGCACATCAATTGGGCCTTGATTCGTGCCAAGCTGCGCCACGATCTACGTTGCCAGGGCCGCTCACTCTGCTGGGCGCTTTTGCGGCAAGCCTTACGGTCTACGGTTGTACCGAGGAGCCCGCAGCCAAGCCAGAATCGAGCGATTCCGGTGCACGGACCGCACACGTCTCCCAGCAGCTCGATAGCGATGCGGACGGGCTTGACGACAGCGAGGATCCTTGTCCCAACGCGGCGCACAAGTTTGGCCCCAACTGCGACGTCGATACGAGCGGCTACACGCTGATCTACGATCTGACGCCCGGTGCCAATGTGGACTGGGACAGCGCCGCGCAAGCGACCTACTCGTACAACGCGGCCAGCACCTACGCGACCTCGAGCTTCACGAAGGTGGGTTACCTTGTCACGGTCGGTAATGACTACGTGTGGGCCACGGTCGACGACTTCACGGCCAGCAACGCCGGGCAGATAGGTGTGCCGCTCGACTGGATATACGACCAGGCCGTCAGCAACGTCAACGTCGTCTCAAGCGTCGCGGGCGTCAGCGCCACGAACGCGACCGGTGCCGTGGAGATGTGGAGCAACTGCTACGACCCAGGTGCCAATGGCGTCTACGACCACGACGACCAGGTGGCCGGTGACGACTGCTACGGATCGATGCAATTGCACGTAGGTACGCAGACGATCTTTGCCTTCAACGCATGGAGCAGTGCTGACGCCGACGAGTTGGGTATCGGCAACGCCCCAAGCCGAGACACCGACTGGACCTTCCAGCGCAACATCGGATCGCTGAGCACGGCCCGCGTCCAAGTCTTCTTGAAAGAGATCGACAGCGATGATGACGGCGTCGGTGACACAGCGGACAGCAACGTCAACGACCCGTACAAGTGCGGCGACCGGGATGTCGACGGCTGTGATGATTGCGCCAACACCGGCGCCAACGGGAGCGGTGGTGACACGACCTTCGACTGCGCCATGCGCAGCTGCGCATCGATCCTCGCGTTCAATCCGGATGCGGACAGCGGCGTGTATGCGCTCGATCTCGACGGCAACGGTGCAAGCCCTGCGATCAGCGCTTACTGCGATATGACGGGCAGCGGCGGTGGCTGGACGATGATCCTCTCCTCGACGCTCGCCGACGATGGCAGCACGCCCAATGGCTTGTTTAACGGCACCGGTGCCGGCACGGCCAACGACGGCGCGAGCGACTATAAGATCGCGGCCAATGCGGCCCTGTTTACTTCGATGTTCGCTGACGAAGTGAGGGTAGATAGTCTGCTTTCTAATCAGACCGCGTCGTTCAGTGACCTTACTGATATGACAGCCTTCTCGAGGGACTACACCGAGTGCAATCTGCCGGGCAACCTGCTGGGCAACGGCGTGTACTGGCATGCGGGACGCGCCGGCTGTTATGACTCCAGCCATTTCGGTATCTCGGTCGGTAGCGACAAGATTCTCATCGATGACGCGGCGACCAGCCACTACGGCCACTTTCACATCGAAGGCGAGCTACCGGGTACCGGCGGCCACTACACGTTCGGCGACGTGATCGTGAGCTCCACGGAGTGGGATCAACGTTATGTGTACTGGCTGCGCGGTGAGCCCGACGTCGACAACGACGGCAGCATCGATAGTGAGGACTGTGCGCCCCGCGACCCGACGATCTACCCAGGTGCGCCTGAAACGATCGACGATGGCATCGATCAGAACTGCGACGGCGGCGATACTTGCTTTGACGACGACGATGACGACGGTTTCCTCGATACCACCGGGGACACGCGAGAGTCTGCGGACCTCGATTGCGCGGATGCAAACGAGGGCACGCGGACGGACCCGACCACGGATTGCAACGACGCCGATGCGGCGATTAATCCCGATGCTCAAGAGCTGACCGGCGACAGCGTCGATCAGAACTGTGATGGCGCCGAGCTCTGTTACGCAGACCTGGACAACGACGGCTATCGCTCCGATGCGACTTTGGTCGCAGGCGAGCCGACCAGCGCCACAACCGGCGAAAACGGCACGCTCACCCTGACCTGCGCCACGGGCGTGATCGAATGGGTAGGTTTTGCCAGCTACGGCACGCCGACCGGCACAGCGCCGAGCTTTGCCCAAGGCTCGTGTCACGCAGACTCCTCCCTGAGTATTGTCAGCGCAGCCTGCGTGGGCCAAGCGTCATGCACGGTGACCGCTAACAACGCGACCTTTGGCGACCCCTGCGGCGGAACCGTCAAGAGCCTCTACGTCACGGTCGGTTGCACCGATACTGATTGCACGGATGTGTACGAGGGCGCGGCCACGGATGCCACTGGCGAGTGCAACGACGCTAGTGCCGCGATCAATCCCGGTGCGAGCGAGGTATGCGACGCGGCAAACGTCGACGAAAACTGCAATGGCACCGCAGACGACAGCGATAGCTCGGTGTCCGACGCCAGCAAGTCGACCTTCTACCGAGACGCCGACCAGGATGGTTACGGCTCTGCCAGCACGACGCAGCAGCGTTGTGACGCAAACGATGCGTACGTCGCCGACAACAGCGACTGCAATGACGCGAGTGCCGCGATTAGTCCGGCCGCAAGCGAGATTTGCGACGCTGCGAACGTCGACGAAGACTGTAGCGGGAGTGCCGATGACGCCGACGCCAGCGCGACGGGTCAGGGCACCTTCTATCTCGATAGTGATGGGGATGGTTATGGCGATCCGGCCGTGCCTGCGCTGCGCTGTGACGCAGGGGCGAGCTACGTCGCAATCGCCGGCGACTGCAACGATGCGGTCAAGGCGATCAATCCGGGAGCCGCAGAGGTCTGCGACATCAATGATGTCGACGAAGACTGCGATCTCGTTGCAGATGATGCCGATGCGAGCGCCACGAACAAGAGCACGTTCTATATGGACGCGGATTCGGACACCTATGGTGATCCGAACGACACACAACAGCGTTGCGATGCAGGCTCAGGTTACATCGCCAGAGCCGGTGATTGCGACGACGGCGCAGGCGCGGTCAATCCTGGCGCCACTGAAATCTGCGATCTCGCCAACGTGGACGAAGACTGCGACGGCAAGGCCGACGACCAGGATGACTCGACCAGCGCGGCATCGAAGACCAGCTTCTATCGCGACAGCGACGGGGACAAGTACGGCGATCCAGCGGAGCTAAGCGCACGCTGCGACGAGGGGGGTGGTTATGTCAAGAATAAGACTGACTGCAACGATTCGCTCGCGGGCGTGAACCCAGGCGCGCAGGAAGTCTGCGATGCAGACAACGTCGATGAAGACTGTGACCTAGTATCGGATGACGCCGACGACAGCGCGACCGGCAAGGTGGCGTTCTATCAGGACAGTGACGGCGATAGCTTTGGTAACTCTCAGGTGAGTCAGCAGCTTTGCGATGCGGTCACAGGTTATGTGCGTGACGCACGCGACTGCGACGACACGCAGGCAGCGATCAACCCCAACGCGGACGAAGTGTGCGATGCGGCCGGAGTCGACGAAGACTGCGATGGCACAGCGAACGACGATGACTCCTCGACCACCCTGGCGTCCAAGACCACCTTCTATCAAGACAGCGATCAAGACACGTACGGCAACCCGAGCGTAACCGCCCAACGTTGTGCGGCAGGCGGTGGGTACGTGGCAAACAGCACCGACTGCAACGACGCCAGCGCCAGCATCAACCCGGCTGCAACCGAGGTCTGCGACGCGGGCGACGTGGACGAGGACTGCGACCAGTTGGCGGACAACGCCGATAGCAGCGCCACGAACAAGGTAAGCTTCTATCAAGACGCGGACGGCGACTCCTACGGCAATCCTGCCGTGCAACAGCAGCAATGCGATGCGCCCGCAGGGTACGTCGCCAACGACAGCGACTGTAACGACGCGGATGCAGCGATTTATCCCGGGGCGCCCGAGATCTGCGACGCCATCGATCAGAACTGCGACGGAGTCCTGGAGGAGATCTTCCCGAGCTCCGACACATGCGGCGGCAAGGACGCCGACGGCGACGGCCTTTCCAACGACGACGAGTGCACTGATCTCAGTGACTGTGAAGACAGCGACGGAGACGGGACACCTGACTATTTGGATACCGACTCCGACAACGACGGCACGCTCGACGCCGACGAAGCAGCGGGAGAGGCAACAGACGCCTGCAAGCCGAGCTCCGACGTCGTGGTATGCGGGACTGGCGACGCCGACGGCGATGGCATCGCGAACGGGGTTGAATGCCTCGATCCCGAGGGCTGCCCTGATTCCGACTACGACAACGTACCTGACTATCAGGACACGGACTCCGATGGCGATGGGGATTTGGATGCTGCTGAGTGCACCGAAACTCCGTGCCAGGACGAAGACGACGACGGTCTACCTGACTACGTCGAGCCGAGCGATCGCGACAGCGACGCCGATGGCAGCAACGATCAAGAGGACGAGGATTCCGACAATGACGGCGTCTTTGACGGGGCGGAATGCACGAATGGCGTCTGTGCAGATAGCGACGGTGATGGGCTCAGCGACCAAATCGATCCCACCAACGATGATGACGCGGGTGACGTCGACGCAGACGGCCTAAGCGACAGAGACGAGTGCCATGGCCCGCCATGTGCGGACAGCGACGGCGATGGCGTGCCCGACTTTGCGGATACAGACTCGGACAACGACGGCAGCAACGACGACGTAGACGTGGAACCCACCAATCCTTGTAAGCCGAGCGAGAGCGCTGTGGCGTGCTCGGAGGGCGATGCCGACGAGGATGGTTTCACCAATCTTGTGGAGTGTCCCGCAGGTGAGTGCCCGGACACAGACGGGGACGGCACGGCCGATCACTTGGATACTGACTCGGACAATGACGGCACCCCTGACGCTGAAGAAGCTTCTGACGAAGCGCGCGTGGATGCTTGCGTGCCAGCCACGCAGCCGGTGCAGTGCGGCACGGGCGATTACGATGGCGATGGCGTGCCCAACAGCACCGACACCGCACCGAGCGACGCCTGTGTGCCCAGCATGGACGTGCTCGCTTGCAGCACGGGCGACAGCGATGGCGATGGCGTAGCCAACGGAAGCGACAGCGCACCATCCGATGCCTGCGCGCCCGACCCGCTCAATCTGAAGTGCGCTACCGCAGACAGCGATGGCGACGGCTTGACCAACGAAAACGATTCCGCTCCGGCCGATGCTTGCGTGCCCGTCGTCAACAACCTCGCCTGCGATGCGGGTGATGCGGACGGGGACGGCGTGCCGATCGGCAGCGATCCGAATGATGCCGACCCCTGCGTACCGAACGCCATGACGGCGGGCTGCGATACCGGCGGCGGCGACGGCGGTGCGACAGCCGGCGGCAGCGACAGCGGTGCGACAGCTGGCAGCAACAACGGCGGCAACAACGGCGGCAACAACGGCGGCAACAACGGCGGCAACGGTGCCAACAGCGGCAATACTGGCGAGAGCGACGCCGGTAGCGACGACGGCGGTGTCGAAGCGGACTCGGGCCTTGAGCCCAGGGGCACTAACAGCGCCTGCTCGGCCGTGCCAGGCAGCGCGGGCAGCAGCAGCGTAGCCCTGTGGTTGAGCGCGCTCGGCTTGGTCGTGATGCGCCGCCGCAAGGCACGTAAAACGACCCGAGCCACGACTGAATCAAGCTAGCCCGCCTCGTCAACTTGCTTGACCAGGCGGGTTCGCTGCTTGTAGTACGGACCACGGGGCATTCAGCCCCAGCGGCCTGAACAGCGATTACGTTCGCCGCGGTCTCTGGTATGCTTCACGGCTCGTGCTCATGCGCAGACGTTACAAGCAAGGCGCCAACTACGAGCTCGAGCTGGGCGACGACGGGGTCTGTGTCTGTCGCGTGCATCGGCGCTCGGAGCTCAGTCGCGAGCAAGGTGCGCGCTGTGCCGAAGAGCAGGTCGTGCTGTTGACGGAGCTTGCCGCACGGGCTGCCACTGAAGTGCGAGCGTTGATCTTCGACTTGTCCGATGCGCCCGACGTGTGGGGGCCGCTCACCCAGCGCGCCCTCGAAAACATGCTCGCGCCGTGGGAAGTGGCCCACAAACGCGTGGTGGTGGTGGTCGGCCCCGAGCCGATTCAGCGCTTCAACGTCGAGAGCCTGATCAAGAGCAGCGTACCGAGCCTGGGCCGCATCGCAGACTCACCCGCGGACGCTGAAGCGCGACTCGTCAAACGTAAGTGAGCGCGCGGCGACGACCGGCATCTCTGCTTCTGCTCTGCTCTGCTCTGCTCTGCTCTGCTCTGCTCTGCTCTGCTCTGCTCTGCGAGGCAGGCGTTCACTGACGCATCACCATGTCTTCGTAGCTTACCTTGGCATCCTCGTCGTAGAAGACGCCGGTCATCGCGTCGCCGTCGATCTCGACCCACATGAAGCCGTACTTGCTCGCATCGCCGAATAGCTGGCGGTCGCTACTGCCGACGCCGCGCAGCTTGGCAGCGGCACCCGAGACGACGAACGAAGTGGCGCACTTAGAATCCTCGATCCACTCGCGATCGTGGTCGTGGCCTGCGAAGTATAGCTGCGCTTTGCCGCAAACCGAACCTTCCACGAGGTCCTTCATGCGCGCGCCATTATTAAAAAAGACCCCGTCGTAACTGCCCGCATTGCCGTGCTGGCCGTTTGAAAGGTAAGGGTGGTGCCCGAACACGATCTTCCAGGGTGCATCACTCTTTTTGATCTCGGCATCGAGCCAAGACCGCTGCATGGCGGCGGGGCGGAAGCGATCGATCACGATGCTGTTCGTGTCGAGGCCAAAGAACGCGACCGGTCCCTCACGGAAAGTATAGAAGTAGTGGGGCATGTTCCACTTTTCGCTGCGGGCCGTGTATTCGACCTGCGCTGCGCTGCGAGCATCTTCGGGCAGAATGTTCGCGCCGTTGTTGCCGTAGTCGTGGTTGCCGAGCACCACGTAAAAGGGGATGTCGAGATCGACGTAAGGGTCCTCGAACTTGGACTTAAACTGCTCGTCGTCTTCGCTGCTCGCGCCGCTGTCGTAGATGTTGTCGCCCAAGTACAAGGCAAACGAACAACCGCGGTCCGCGCACACTTTCTTCATGGCGGCGGCCACCTTGATTTGAGCAGCTTCACCCGTGCCGCCATCGCCGAGCACGACGAAGCGCACCACCTCAGCGCTGCCTGTGCTGCCGCCTGTGCTCGCGCCGCCTGTGCTTGCGCCGCCCGTGCTCGCGCCGCCCGTGGTGCCTACACCGTTGGCGCTGGAGCCTGTCGTATCGCCGCCGGTATTGGTGCCGGCTGTGCTGGGCGTCGACGCGTCCGCACCATCATTGCCACCCGACGTGGTGTCGATGGGGTTATTGATCGCGTCGCGGCGGCCTCGCTCTTCCGTACTGCAGGCGACCAGCGCAAGGGCACACATTAGGGCATTTAAGCTTCTTGCTCGCATCGGCGCAGCATATGCAGGCAACGTAAACATGGGGCGAAATTCCGGTGTCAGACCCCGCAAATAAACTGTGGGCGATGCCACTCGGACCGTCCTGACGGACCTTTCCATGTCAATGGCCCACGGACGCGGTTGTTTCTGTAGTCGAGCAAACGTCAGGCGGCGCGTATGAGGAATAGCGCTCTCATGCATCGTGTTGGCTAACGTGCGTCACTGGTCCCAGCCCATCCTCTTGGGCGTAGCTGTTTCAAGCTTCGCGCATGGGCTCGCCTGGTGGCTGCTGCCCAGCATGCCCGCGAGCGCGCCGTCCACCGCTCTCCCCCGCATCACTTGGGCCTGCCTGTGCCGGTGCTCACGCGTGTGCGCACGGAGAGGGGCGCTAAGACAAAGTAATGTGCATAAGTAGCTTCGGGCTAGGGCTGCAAGCTCAACCGCGTACGGCCTGGATCACCAGCCGGAACAGACGCCCGATCGAAGGCTTGGCTTCGAGCGCCACCAGCCGCTTGCCGATCTTATGGCTCGCCTTGTTCGTGACGAACCAGGGCGGCTTGGGCGAGAGCCGAAAAGGCCCGCGAATCACGGTTTTCTGCGCGCGATCGAACAAGTAGGTGTTGTGTACGACGCCGCGTCCAGAGCGAATGTCATGATCGACATGTCCCGGGTAGGCGCCCCAACCGGTGGATACGAAACCGTAACCTAACCCCGCCCAGTGATTGACTACGACCGTGCCGTAGCGCAGCTGCTCGATCGCGCGTTCGACGGCCTGCGCAACCGCCGGATCGGCCAAGGACTTGGGATGCACGATGATCGAGGCATTGAGCGTTCCCCATACCGTCTCGTTACAAAAGGCGACGGCACGCTCGATGTATTCGACGACGGAGGCCGCCTGTAGCGCGGTCTCGCTCGTGACCGCGCAAAACGCTTCGGTCGTAAAGCAGATGTCGGAGGTCGCTTGGGGCGACACGTTGCTCACGAGCGTCCACGGCACGCGGCCCGCCTTTTCGTCGCCAAAACGCCGGGCGTCGGGATGGGCCTGTACGAAGGCATCGTAACGCGCCCGCGCGCCAGGATAGTAAGGTGCGCGCGCTGGCACCTGCTCAAATACCTTACCAACCTGCTCGAACAAGGTCGCCCGCTGCGACCAGCTCTCGTGGGTGATGATCAGCCGCGTCGCGTTGCAGTTGAACCCGGCGTTGTTCGTGAGCATCGAGGCCAAGTTCTCGGCCTGAAAGCGCAGATCGGAGTCGCTCCAGGGGCCAGGCACAATGATCACGGGACTGACGTTGCCAAGCTCGCTCGTCACGCGTTTGGTATTGAGCGGGCTGCGCGCGCTCTTGTTGCGTGCGCCTTCTTCGCCCGTGCCGTAGACGATGGCATCGTGGGTCTTGTCAGAACCGGTGATGTGGATCTCGTCCACGGTCGGATGACGACAAAGCAGCTCGCCCTCCGCCGCGCCGCCGTACACCACGCGCAAAAAGCCAGCTTCGATCAGCTGTGCAAAGCCCTTTTCGATATGCGGGCCGACGTATTCGTTGACCGGATTCATCTTGAGCACGCACACCTGGTCTTCGACGAACAGCTTGTACAGCACGTCCATCGGACCAATCGATGACACGTTGCCCGCACCGAGCACGAGCGCGACCTTACCCTTTTGTTTATGCCGGTAGGCGACGGCCTGGGTTTCGGCGAGCTCATTCAGCGTGACCCCGGGCTCCATCCAGATCTCAGCCGAGAAGCCGGTCGAGGTCAGCTTGTCAAAGAGGTCGGTGGGAAACACCGGGGCTGCGACCTGTCCGTTGGGCAAGGTGCGCGCGGGCGCGGGCAAAGCCACCTTGCCGGTGTCGCGCAGGCTGCGCAGCGAGCGCGCAAGCAGGCGCAAGTTACGAATCGTGGCGTACGGACCACCCAACCATTCTTCGCCTTCGGTCGGCGTGCCGGGCGTGATGCTTTTGGCTTTGAGCGCATCGGCTACCCAGGCATCGGACACGTCGTAGACGCTGGCGATCAAGCGCTCGAGCAGCGCGATCCGCGCGTCGAGATCCAAGGCGACCCATGCGTCCTTCTTGCTTGCGAGCACGCTCAGGGCGGATTCGAGCTCAGCGCGCGCCGTGACGGGCAGCAAATGCTTGGCTTCCGGAATCTGCAAGGTACCGCGAAGCTCGTTGGCTGAAATTTGCATGGCTGCAAGGTGCCCGTTGGGCGCGGCGTCCGCAAGGAAAAGCTAACAGTGGACGCTGTTAGGTTGCAGTCGATCCTGGCTGGAACGCAGGAACGCGCACGCGGGTACGGAACGCACGGAGGCGCTTCTTGACTCACGGGGCACGTAACGCATAACTGCGTGAGTAACTCATTAGTGAGTTACTAACTACAAGGAGTCCGTGATGCACCCCCCCATCCGCCGGATCGCCCTACTCGGCCTGCTCTGGAGCGCGGCTTGCGCGACCTCAGCCGACGTGGCGAGCCGTGAGGCAGAATCGATCGAAGTAAGCGAACAGGCTCTTGGTGAATCCCAAAGCCAAGCCCCCGTGCTCGTGCTCGACTCAGGTCATTACAGTCAATACGTCTACCGCGGCGCCACGCGCGAAAGCTTCTGGATCGATCTGTCCGTGCGCAATGACGCACCGCAAAAAGAAGTAGGCGTGCTGTGGACGAGCGATGGTTGGCAAACCTCGCACACCGCACAAGCGAGCTTTGAGCTTGGATTGTCAGCTGGCCGTGAGCGTTGGGGCGTCGACGTCCGGGACTTTGCAACCATCTGGGGCGGGCAAACCGTCGAGGTCGAATACGCAGCATTTGCCAAGATGAACGGCCAGACCTACTGGTCTGCCTTCCGCAACCACTACATCTACCAATCCGTGATGCCGGGCGCGCCGGTGCGCCTGTTGAGCTCGCGCGTGCAAAGCGTGCAACGCGTGCAACCGGATGGCGCAAGTGTACCCGTGTTGTCTGGCGCGGTGCGTGCGCTGAACGTAGCGAGCGAGCGTAAGGTCTTTGTACGCTACACGGTCGATGCCTGGCAGAGCTTCGCGGAGCGTGAGGCGACCTACGATGGTAAGGATTTCGAGTTCTCCATCGAGCTGCCGTTTGACGCGCAGGCCAGCGAGCAGACCGAAGTCGTCGAGCTTGCCGTGCGCCTGGAAGCCGAAGGAGAGACGCACTGGGACAACAACGGCGGTCAAAACTACCAACATCGTCTGGCGCCCAGCTTCGTCTCGTTGAGCTTCCAGGATGAGGGGACCGAGCCTGCGTCGGGCTTGCGCGTGTTGACCGTGCAGGCGCAGACCGATCTGCTGATCGACCGTGCCTGGTTGCGCTTTGATGACGGTCCGCGCCTGCCGCTCGAGAAGCTGCCCGCCGACAGCTATGAGCCCGTCAACGGCTTCTCGCCTTCCGGCAGCATTCGCTACGTGTTTCCGGTCGCAGCCTTAACCGAAGGGCCTCACTCCGTGGTGGTCGAAGTAGGCGCGGGGCCCTTTGTGCGGTCGTCCGCAGCGCTCGGCTTCGTCGTCGATAACAGCATCGCAGCGCTGAGCACGTGGAACCTGTCCGCGGGCGAGACGCCGTGGGACTTGGAAGTGACCGCCGATCAACGGGCCTACGTCATGCGCGAGTCCCAGATCGACATCTATCCGAGCTTCGGTACGCTCGTGCCCGAACGCGTGCTCACAGCGCCCGGGAGCGAGCGTTTACTCGATCTGAGTGTTGACGACAGCGAGCGCGTGTACGCACTGAACAATGGATCGGCTGTGTATCGTTGGCTTGCGACCGGGGAGCTCGATACCTCGTTTGCAGACGCGGGCACGCTCGACTTGGATGGCAGCTATGCCGGGCGCGCGCTCTGCTACGCGGCCAACGTGGAGACACTCAGAAACTACGTGTACATCACGGACAGCTGCAACTCGCGCGTGTTGCGCTTCAGCTTTGATGGTGTTTTTGAAGCCGAGATCGACCTGTCGGTCGTCGACCTCTACACCAACGTGAGCCGCACCTTCGACGACGGCGAGCGGCTCTGGGTGGGCGTGGACGGGTTCGTAGACGGGGAGCTTAGTCATCAGCTCGTCGCGATTTCGGACGCGCTGGATCAAGCGCCTGCAGTGGTCGACCGGATCGTGCTCGATCCACGCGTGCAGAACCTCGACGCCTTCGCGCTCGTTCCTGGCGGCGGCGTGTGGGCGACCACAGGCTGGCAAGAGCTGTACAGACTCGATGCCGGCGGCGTCGTGCAAGCGTTGTGGACCGGCGGCGGGCGCATCTTGACCCAGCCGGGCGCGATCAGCATCGCCCGCAGCGTCACGGTGCTCTCTGACGGCAGCGTCGCGGTTCTCAGTGTGGACACCGCCAGAGTCGAGCGCTTCGGATTAGCGGAGTAGACCCGGCTGGCTCGGCTGGCTAAAAGGTCAGACCGAGCTGAAAACCGCTTGGAAAACCGGCACG
>JBBSJC010000046.1:0-25256 GCA_038257655.1 Polyangiales bacterium
ACCCTCGAGCAACACGGACTCAGACTGTCCGGTTTGTCGCCCGATGGACGCTTGGTTGAGCTCATTGAGCTACCCGGCCACAAGTACTTCCTCGGCTGTCAGTTTCATCCCGAGTTCAAGTCCAAGCCCCATGCTGCACACCCGTTGTTTGTGCGCTTCATCGCGGCCGGACTCGATCGTGCGCGCGAGCGCGGTCGCGTGCGTCCAAGCGAGCCGGCACCGGCGCCTTCGCGCAGCGATCTCTCGTCGCACCCGAGCTGATAGGCTTACCTTGCGGCCGTCATGGCCACGACCTTTCCAGCCTTACTTTGTGTAGACCATGACGCTCGCCTCACCGGCTGCGTACTCGCCTTCGGGCAAGTACTTGTCGAGCCCGCTCTTGCCCATGAAGCGCGTCAACAACAAAGCCATTTGGACGCGTTGGGTCAGATCGGTGTTCGCGCCGGCGGCAGCCCAGTCGCCGTGTCCTGCGCTCGGGAACAGCACAAGGCTCGCAGGTGATGGTGCGCCGCGATAAAAGTGCTCGGCCCACATATGCGCGTCGGGCGTGATGTTGGTATCGCGCGCCGCGAACGTGATCGACTCGCCGCGCACGGTCGCCAGCATGCCTGCGTCCTCGAACATCCGATCGGGGTCGCAGTTGGGGGCGACCGGCCAGCCATTGCAGTTCTGTCCGGTGAAGCCCGCAACGAAGCAGGGTGCGCCACCGCCGTTCTGCGGATCCCAGCCGAGCACAAGCTTGAAACGCGGATCGGTCGCGGCGGTATAGAACGCGAGCTTGCCGCCCTGGGAGTGTCCGGCGATCGCCATGCGCCCGTTATCGATCTTACCTTTGAGCGAGCTCTCCTCGAGCGCCCAACTGAGTGCGACCTGGATCTCGGCGACGTTCGCCGGATTGTTGGGCGCGTCGGTAAAGGCGACGTTGGCGCAGGTGATGCCGAGCACTGCAAAGCCATGACTTACGAAGTGGTCGGTGAAGTGCCGGTAGCCAGTGTGATTGCCTGAAAAGCCTGGCAGAACGACGATCAAGGGAAACGGCCCGGCATCGACCGTCGATCCATCGCTCGACGGGCCGTACATCGTCACGTTGAAGTCGTTGCGGGCGGCATCGGGATTCTTGAGCGTCTTGTCTTCGAGCACGACCTTGCGCGAACCCATCTCGAGCGGATCGCCGGTAAAGACGTCGCCGTCCTTGGGCGCATTGAACTTCGGCCGAATCGTGCCGTTGTGCACGTCGAGATCGGTGCCGCACGCTTCGGTCGGAACCGGCGGGTCGTCGGTATCGACAGCGGCATCCGTGCCTGACTGGCCTCCATCCGTTGTACCCGCACTCGTGCCGCCCGTGCCGCCGCTTCCGTTGGAGGTGCCCGTTGCGCCCCCTCCAGCCGCACCGCCCGTGGCTGCCCCTGCGTCGCCCGCGCCCACCGGATCGCCGGTGGACAACCGGTCCTCGTCCTCGTCGTTGCTCGCGCAGCCGCCTGCGAGCGCCAGGCAGCCCATTAAAATAAGCAAAGCTCTCATCGCACCACCATCCAAGCAAAGTAGGATGCTGTGAGCATACTCAGAAGTATGGGCCGGGGGAAAGGCCGAAGTTCGCGGGCCGAGCCAGCTACGGCCGGACGAACAAGCGCAAGGCGTTATCCGTGGTGTCGCGAACCAAGTCCGCGTAAGGCTCCCCTCGAATGGCGGCTGCTGCCTCAAGAACATGGCGGATGTGTGCGGGCTCGGAGCGTGTGCTGCCGCTGGCTCGGGATGCCTGGTCGGGACCATCACTCTCCACGAGCAGTCGATCCCGGGGCACGGCGCACAGGGCCCGGTGCGGCCGCTTGGCTTCAGGGCGCGTCACGATGCCGGCGAAACTGAAGCTCAGACCCAGCTTGGCGTAGCGCGGTACGAGCTCCGCCGAGCCGCTGTAGCTGTGCATGACGCCGCCCTGCACCAGAATGCCGCGCGCTTCCAGCACCTCCAGCATCGCCCCGTGGGCGCCCACGCAGTGCAGCAGGGGCGGCAGCCCCGTCTCGCGCGCGAGGTCTAAGTGTGCGTTGAGCACACGAAACTGCGTAACCATGGCCGCGCCTCCCCGGCGCGCATGCAGTGCATCGAGGCCGCACTCGCCAATCGCGACGCAGCCCGCGCCACGCAGCTGCGTCACCAGCGTGGGCAGCTCCTCCAAGGCCGAACAAAGCGCCGACTCAGACAGCTCGCGCAAATACCAAGGGTGCAGTCCAAGCCCAAACGTCAGCAGCCGGTCCTGAGCGCAGAACTGCGAAAGCTTACGCCACTCGGACGGCTCGTAACCGGGGACGAGGATGCCGCGCAAGCCCGCCTCGTGCGCGCGCGCTAGGACCTGGCTGCGATCCCCGTCGTACTCGCTCGCGTCGAGGTGGCAGTGGCTGTCGAACATGTCAATTCTCTTGACGAAATTGCGTCAGCTCGGGGGATGCTGACTCATACCGAGCAGCTCCGCTTCACCGTGCACGTCGCGGACCGTACCATCCGCGTGAAAGCACGATAGCTCCGCAGCGATTCGCCTGACGTAGTCTTGCCGCTGGTGAAACGGTAAGAAGGCTGCCTTGAAGCCGTTCAAGATGATGCGCTTGATCTCATCGAGCGCCATCGCGAGCTGCGTATGGCACAGCCAAAGCTCTCTCGATACGCTGGTGTCGGTGATCAAGCGGTTGTCGGTGTTCACGGTCACGCGCAAACCAAGATCGTGATAGAGGCGCAAGGGATGCTGCGAGAGCTCCGATACGGCGCCCGTCTGCACATTCGAAGACGGGCAGCACTCGAGTGGAATGCGGTGATCGTTCAGATACGCGAGCAAATCGCCGTTTTCCCACAGCCTCACGCCGTGTCCGATGCGATGGGCACCACACAGGTGAATGGCTTGCGCTATCGACTCCGGGCCGAACGCCTCGCCTGCGTGAATCGTGCAGTTGATGTTGTTCTTGCGGATCAGGTCGAATGCTTCGCGGTGATGCTTGGGCGGGTGATCGTATTCGGCGCCCGCGAGATCAAAGCCCACGACGCCGCGATTTTTGTAGGCGACTGCAAGCCGAGCCATGTCGAGCGATGATTCAGGCGAGATATTGCGAATGCCGCAGATGATTACCTTGGCGTTCACACCTAACTGTTCGCGCGCTCGCCCAAGACCTGACAGCACCGCTTCGACCACCGTGCTCAAGCGTAAGCCTTGACGCGTGTGCAGCATCGGCGCGTAGCGCACTTCCATGTAGCGGATGTTTTCCTTGGCCGCGTCTTCACACAGCTCGAAGGCCACACGCGATAGGGCCTCTTCGGTCTGCAGCACTTTCAGGGTCACATCGAAGGCTTTGAGATACTCGACGAGCGAGCCCGTATTCACGCCGCAGCTCATGGCTTTGAGCAAACCCTCGCTGCTATTGGCAGGAAGCTCTACGCCCTGCTCACGCGCCAGCTCCAAGATCGTACTGATACGCAGCGATCCATCGAGGTGGACGTGGAGATCCGACTTGGGGAGACGCTCGAAGAACGATAGCGGTAGTAGCGGCATAGCTCAGTATAAGCCTGAGCCTGCGGGCGCGGCCACGATCGTTGCAAGCCGACGTGCTCGGCGTGTGTGCACGTGTATGAGCGCGGCGCTCGTAGTGCCTGCTCGCGTGTCTGGTCACGCGACAGCTTTGCTGCGACGTGCCGGTCAGCCGCGGCGACGCACGCCCAGGCGCTCTAGCAGGAACTCGAGCTTCGATGCGGGCACGCTGACTCGCGTGGGCATGCCGCCTTCCAGGCTGAGCTTTTCGAGCAAATCGACGCCGCTGTCAAAGCGCGCGGCGGCCGTGACCGTAGTTTTGTCGACTACGACCGAGATCGTCGCTCGCTCTTGTCCGAGCATGAGCAACAGGGTCTTGTCGTAATGCGCGCGGGCATCGCTTGCATCCACTAGGGCCACATCGCCGTGCAACACGTATTGAGCGCTTAGCCGGCGCGCCTCTTCCTCGTGATTGCGGAAAGCTGCAGCGGCATCTTCGATCAGACCGAACAGACCGCGGTCGCCCGTGCCTTCAGCCAAGAAACGCACGATGATCCCGCGCAGTCCCTCATCGGTCGGTCGACCGCGCAAGGCATGGTCGATCGTCGTTGCGAGCGTGCTCGGCGTTCCGAGCCGCGTGTCGATCGCATGCGCATCGGCGTCCGCACCCGGGTAGGGCTCTTCGCCCGCTCGAATCCACTTCGCGGCAGCGCATAAGCCGTCGAAATCGGTGTGACAGCAGAGCGTGTCGATAGGTCCTGCGCGCAGCACGAGCGCGGGCGTAACCATCTCTGGGCAGGCACCATGCTCAGCTTTGGTGCTCAACACGAAGCGCGGATCGTCCGCATAAAGCGCGTGTTTTGCGTGGTCATGGTGGTCGACCCACATGGCGAGTCGTTCGCCGAGTCCATCGATGAATGGTTTTGTGGTGCGCTCAAAGCTCGCTCCACCTGCGCCCTTCGCGGCAAACGCCACGTCGAGTACGACCACGCGGCCTTTGAGCTGCGCAGGTTTTGGCAACTTACGCGGCGTGCCGTAAGCGATGTGCGGAAAGAGCATCGTGGGAGGGTGAGCGTGTCCGCCTCTAGATGCAAGCGTCGTGCAGACCACTTCACCGCAAATGTAGCCAAAAAACCTGTGTAGTCGTGCTCACTGACTCGTCGAACCGCCTTGCGAAACCGCGCCTCAGTCGCGCACGATTGATCAGTAACGCATGGTTGTACGCAAAAGATTTAATCCCTCCCTGCTCCTGTCACACGGCCTGTTCGCGGTGCTCGGCGCCTTTGCCCTGAGCGACGTTGCGAGTGCGCGTGGTGTCTGTCCGCTAGGCATGGCGAGCTCCGGCCCGACGTGTTGCGCGGTCGACACCGAGTACGTCGCAAACAAGAACGCGTGCATGCCCTATCGTCCGGAGAGGCACTGCGCCGAGGGACGTCTCGATGCCTGCATTGCAGCCGCACGCGAGCTCGAAGATAAGAGCACGGTGGCTGCGGGCTATGCGGCAGAGCTCTATCGCTTTGCATGCGAGTCGGGGGCCGCAGCGGCGTGTCGCGGTCTTGGTCTGCTTTATCGCGATGGTCAGGGCATCGACACGGACGTGGTGCGCGCACGCGCGTTGCTCGAACAAGCATGCTCGCAGGGCGACGCGCTCTCTTGCGTGGATGCCTCCGAGCTGACGCTTGCGGTGTCGTCTGACACGATTCAGGCGGCAGATTTGCTGGTGCAGGCATGCAATCGAGGCGCCGGCAGCGCGTGCCTGCGCGTGCTGCGTGCGGAACAGACGGCAGCATCCGTCGCAAGCGAGCGCGAACGACGCTTGCTCGAGCAAGCATGCACGGGCGGAGACGCGGAGGGATGCTCGCTGCTTGGCGATGCCTTTCTTGACGGCTTGATCGCGCCTCAGAGCAGCACCCGCGCGGCGACCCACTATGGCGAAGCGTGCGAGGCCGGTCTTAGTTACGGATGTCTGCGCTTGGCAGTGCTCACTGAACAGGGAGATGGCGTGATGCGCGATGCAGGCGCGGCCGTGGCGCTGTACGCTCGCGCTTGTGACGCCGGACTCCAACCTGCCTGCGCGCGTTACACTTCGATCACGCGCGAGCAGCAGGCGACGCTCAGCGGCTCGCGCAAGCCCTGAACCCGCGCGAGCGACGTTCTCTCTCCCCTCAGGTCCTCACCACTCCAGCCTCACCACTGGGCTCGCCGTGCTGCAGCTCAGCGCCCGCTTGATTGGGTTAGCGAGTCAAGGACTTGGCGAAAGCCATCGGGCGTGAAGAACAAGAAGGTTTCGTCCCCGAACATCAGCTGAGCGCCACTCGTGAGCTTCACGGGATCGCCGGGTTCGAGGCGACGGTCGCCTAGGCGCGTGCCGTTGCGCGAACGGGCGTCGACGACCAGCCATTCGCGCCTAGCGTCTTCGTAGGTGAAGTACGCGTGGTACTTCGAGACGCTGGGCGAACGTAGCGAGATGTCCGCCGTGCGAGCCCGGCCCACCCCGATTCGATCCGGAAAGGGCCCGCCCGGCCGCTTCGCGACCGCGTAAACCGCACCGGCTTTGGCCAGTACCTCCGGGTTGATTTGTGCGCCGCTTTTCACGAGCGCGAGCACGACGCGCGCATCCCACGGTGCTGCCACTGCTCTGGTTTCATAGCCCCAGGCCTGATTTGGCATCTCTTCGCCGCAGTGCACGAGCGCCGCATGGTCCTGAAGGTCGCCGAGCACGACGCGACCCTTGAGCTCGTAGGCCCCAACCACAGCCTGCAGCATTGGTGGCGCCTGTGGGTCGCTCATGTCTGAGAATCATCGCACAGTTCGATATAGCTACTCAAACGTTGCGCAACGGGGGCGCTCATTAGGCACGGCCGGCGGGCCGCTGGCTCGGCCTTTGGGGAACTCACTGGAGAATCGGCTTCGTTTCGATGACGGGAACGTTCACAGACCAGACGAAGTTATCGATCAGGGCGGTGGAGTCTAGAACGGCATCGCCCGCATCCCAGATCGAGAAACGCAGCGTGATGACCTCGCCGCGAAACACGGGGGCGGTTGTATTCAGCCACCCCGTCGAGGCACCGCCCTGTCCAGGTCCAAAAGTGCCCGAACAGTCCGACTCTCCTGCCCCGAAGCCAGTTCCCGCGAGCAGCGCTGTTCCCTGCGAGCAGGTCACCTGCTTAGGCGACGGGCTGGGAAGAGCGGCTGGATCACAAACCTGCAACAGCCCCGTGTTCACACCGATCGGCTCCTCATTGGAATCGAAGAGAACGTTGCCGTCTGGCACAAGCTCCGGCTTTGGCTCTTTGACCACGATGAAGAAGTCGTTGAACTTCTGGCACAGGAAATTCGGGTACTCGTAGGAGTAAAAGATGCTGTCGAAAGCAAAGCCTTTGGCATTGGTAGGGACACGCACCTTCAGCTCGAGAGCGACGCCGTTGAAGGCTTCCGTTTCCGGTCCGCCCACCATCTGATCCTTGCAGCTCTCACTCCCTTTCGGGAAGCCGGCCGGTGCGGTCTGGGCCTCGGGCAGCGCGGGGATGCAGATACCAGGAATGAGGCAGGTCTCCCCGCCAAAAGTGTCGCATTCCCGCGTGTAGTCGGGCTGGTCCGGTGCACGCGCCACACCTGTCGAGAGCGCCAACAGTGTGCTGCCTTGACGTACCTGTGCTGCGCCAAGGCCAGGCAGCAATCCAACCATCTTACTATCTTCGATCGTACCCGTGCCGTCTGCGCGTACGAACTTGGCCTCGATCACACCCCAGTTCTTACCGTCCGCAGTCGCGGTTTTGCACAGGCCGATAGCCTTGGCTGCGTCCATGGCATCGGTGGAATCCATGGCGAGTCCCAGGTCGCACTGCGGGTCGTCCGGCATCGCTTTGACGCCATCGCAGTCTTCATCGAAGTCGTTGCCGGGATAGTCAAAGGCGCCGGGGTTGATGTCGGATGAGCCGTCCTCACAGTCGCCTTGCTCCGGAGTGAAGCCGTCGCCGTCACGATCGTTCGGATCGCTGCTGCCGTTAGTCGTGTTGGTGCTCCCCGTGCCGCCCGAGGCGTTTGTATCTGCGCCCGCACCGCCGCCATTGGTCGCACCGGCATCATCGTTCGTTGTGCCGTCGGTGATGTTGCCGGGAACAGTGGTGCTCGTGGGCTCGTCCGAGCATCCGAGCGCTGAGCCAGAAAGCGCGAGCACTAAGGATAAGCATCCGTATTTCGTCACAGCAGACTCCCTAAAAGCAAAAGCCGAGTAAGAATCGCCGTCGTACGACAACGCCTGTTACGCTGATGTGGTAATTCTCACGGGAAGCTAAAGGGATGCCGATCAGTCTCCCGCTTGCTACGGTAGCCAGGTGAGCCAGAAGTCCGGCGGCCCTAAATCGGAAGCCCCCGCCAAGCCCCGAGCGAAGCGTGCGCCGAAGGACGTGATGCTTATCCAGGGCGTCAGTGAAGACGGCGAGTCTCTGGCCGTGTTGCGCGCCCGCGAAGACCGTCTGGAAGCGGGCATCGTGCGCGCAGTCAAAGAGGGCGAGCCTCCCACCAGCGGCGAGTTGCTCAAGCTCACCCCCCGCCCCGAGTCTCCGCTCGTGTGCGATGTCGAGACGCAGGTACCCGCAGGCTTGATCAACGCGAGTGGCGGCTCCGATCGCAAGACGTCCCACCACGGCCCGGCGCAGGTGGCAAGTCCCAGCTACCGAAACAATTGGGACCGCATTTGGAACCGACCTAACAAGTCTCAGCCCAACTGAGCTGCCCGGAAGCCTGCTCTTGCACGGACTCGGAAGCCTGCTCTTGCATGGAGTTGAATCGGTCGCCGAGCCGGGGTGAGGACGAACGCAGCGCTCTCGTCAATCGATGGCGCCGTCTAGAAGGTAGTCGACAAGTGGCGGAAGAAGCTCGGCTGCGGCGCCTTGTACGAAGTGTCCACTTGGGATGCGTTCGGCCATGGCGGAAAACGGACTTGGGTCGCGATTGATGACGAGCAGGGGCCGGCCCAGGGCGGCTGCACGCTGCACGATAATCGAGGGCAAGTTGGTAGCACCCGAAGTGCCGATCACGATCACAAGTGCTGCCTTCCCGACTGCGCGCAGGCTGCTCTCGTAGCGAAAGCGCGCCTCATCGTAACTCTCGTCGAACCACAACACGTGCGGACGCGTGCTCGCAGTCCGCTCCGGCGTGACGAGCAGCGCTTGCTCCTTGGGGCCGATGGCGCGACCGCGCTCCCAGCGTTCACCCAGCTCGGCTGGCAAAGCGAAGATGCGCGGATCGCACTCGTCGATCGAGCGCATGTAGTCGACGTTGCCGTGGATCTCGTAGGTGTGCGCCTCGCTGTTGCCAGCGCGTCGATGCAGGCCATCTACGTTTTGCGTAACGAGCAAAAAGCGTTCGGCTTCGCCGCGTTCGCGCAGACCACGTTCGAGCTCTGCCAGTGCGAGGTGTCCCGCGTTCGGGGAAGCGGCACGGCACACGCTGCGACGATATAGATACCAACCCCAAATCTCGTTGGGCATGCGGGAAAAGGCCGCGCTGGTGGCGAGCTCTTCGGGAAAGTATTCGCGCGAGCCAATGCGCCAGTATCCTTCTTCGCCGCGAAAGGTGGGGATACCACTTTCTGCGGAGATACCCGCGCCGGTGAGGAGCAGCAGGTTACCGCCGTCATCCCAGCGATCTCGTATGGAGGACAGCCACGTTGTCACTTGTGCAAGACGTGTCTGGAGATCGGAAGGGGCGTGCACCGCGCGAGACTAGCAAAAGCACGCGCGTCGCTCCATGCCCGACAGCATGGTTGGCGTGTGTTTAACCCTGTGTTTCACGCAGGATTCGCGCGAGATCCTCAAACGTATCAAGTACGTGATCGGCTCCCTCTTTTTCGAGCGCGCCACGCCCTCCCAGGCCGTAAGCCATGCCGATCGTCGGCATACCGGCGCGCCTTCCAGCGCGTATATCGAGCACAGTGTCACCGATCATGATGCAGCGCGCGGCAGGACAGTTGAGCTCCTGGGCTGCGGCGAGCAGTAAATCGGGTTCAGGCTTAGCAGGGATGTGCGTGCCGCCGCAGCCCAGCATCACGGTGAAGTGGCTGGCGATGCCGACCGCCTCAAGCAGCGGCGCGACGCTGTTTGGGCTCTTGTTGCTGACCACGGCAAAGCGCAATCCGGGGCGTGCAAGCTGTAGACTCAGTAAGGTTTCGATCACGTTCGGATACAACGCCGAGGCGTGACCGAGATCGCGCATGTAGTGATCGCGATAAGCGCGCACGAAATGCATGTAAGCGCTGACGTCTGCTCGAAGGGTCAGGTCGGGATGGAGTGTCGCCCATATCACTTCGAGGGGCGAGCCATCTACCAGCGCCTCGACTTGCGAAAAGCTGAAGGAAAACCCCACGTCGCGCAGCGCTCGATCCAAGGCCAGGCAGATCTCGTGGTGGGAATCGACCAGGGTACCATCGAGGTCGAATAACAGCGCCGAAAAGGGCATGTCGCACCGTAGCAGGCTCAGCCGGCCCTCGACGCGGGCTCCCCTCTTTGGCGCTGAGCATTTGGACGGAACGGGATCTGCCGACGTGGTATCAGGGGCTACTTCGCCCTTTTTGAAGAGCCATGTTCGGGTAGAATCCGGGCGTGCGCAAAGTCTTCATCTCGGCTTCGTTGTTCGTGCTGCTCGGGCTCGGCTTACTCAGCTACTTCTATCCACCGCTGGTGTTTGCTCTGTGCGTGGCGGCAGTCTTGATCGCGCTCGGTGTCTACGACATGGTGCAGACGCGACATACGATTCGGCGCAATTTCCCGCTGATCGGACGCATGCGCTATCTGTTCGAAGCGATCCGCCCGGAGATTCATCAGTACTTCATCGAGAGCAATCGTTCGGGCAGGCCGTTCAGTCGCCAGGAGCGCTCCCTCGTCTACCAACGCGCCAAGAACGTCGTGGATACCTTACCGTTCGGAACCGAGCTCGACGTCTACGAAACCGGCTACGAGTGGATGAATCATTCCCTTGCCGCAACCCACGTGGCCGATGAGCAACCACGCGTGCTGATCGGGGGGCCCGATTGCAAACAGCCGTACAGCTCGGCACTGCTCAACGTGAGCGCGATGAGCTACGGAAGCCTGAGCAAGAACGCGATCCTTGCGCTCAATCGCGGCGCTAGGCTCGGCGAGTTTGCCCATAACACAGGCGAAGGCGGACTGACCCCCTACCACGCGCAACCAGGCGGCGACCTGATCTGGCAGATCGGGACCGCCTACTTCGGCTGTCGCACCGCGCGCGGCGAGTTCGACCCGGGCGCGTTCAAGGCCGCCGCGGCTTCGCCCCAGGTCAAGATGATCGAGATCAAGCTTAGCCAGGGCGCCAAGCCCGGGCACGGCGGCATCTTGCCCAAGGACAAGGTGACCGAAGAGATTTCGAGGATTCGCTCCGTGCCCATGGGGGAAGACGTAATTTCGCCGCCGACCCACTCCGCGTTTTCCACACCTTACGGTTTGTGCGAGTTCATCGCCGAGCTGCGCGAGCTCTCGGGCGGCAAGCCTGTCGGCTTCAAGTTGTGCATCGGCAAACGCCGCGAGTTTCTGGCGATCGTCAAAGCGATCGTAGAGACGCAGATTGCGCCCGATTTCATCACGGTCGATGGCGGCGAAGGTGGCACGGGCGCGGCCCCGCTCGAGTTCACGAACGTGCTTGGGACACCTTTGTTCGAGGCGCTGATCTTCGTGCACAACGCCCTGGTAGGCGCCAACCTGCGCGAACGCGTGCGCATCGTCGCGAGTGGGCGCGTGATGAGCGGCTTCGATATCGCCAAGCGCATCGCACTGGGTGCGGATGTTTGCCACAGCGCACGAGCCATGATGTTCGCGCTCGGCTGCATCCAAGCGCAACAGTGCAACACCAACCGCTGTCCAACTGGCGTAGCGACGCAAGATCCTGCACTCGTGGGTGGCCTTGATGTGGGCAACAAAGCTGCGCGCGTGCACAACTTCCAGCGCAACACCGTGCGAGCTTTCATGGAGTTGCTCGGCGCCTCGGGCCTGAGCGGTCCTTCGGACCTTCGTCCCTGGCACATCATGCGTCGCGTCGCGCCCAACGCGGTGCGTCACTACGGGGAGATCTACGAATACATTCAGCCGGGCTCCTTACTCGGTGACGCCTTGCCCCACAGCTTCGAGCGCGCTTGGAAGTCTGCGTCCCCCGAAGGCTTCTCCCACAGCGCAGCGGACGAAGGCGCGAGTGAGCGCAGGTTGTCCAAGGTTTTGCCGCCTCGCGCAGCGGAGTAAGCCCGCTTCCAAAGCGCTCGAGCGGCCTCCCTCAAAAACGTGTCGCCGGGAACATTCTGGTGGCTGCGTGTCGTTTTCTAGCTGTTTTGCGCGCTCTTCGCGACGATGGCCTCGACATGCGCGACCCGAATACCGGGCCCCGCTGCACTGGTGGGTTGTATATGCGACGCATCGAAGAATGGAATGAGCTGTGGTCCGAGCCCAAGACGCGCGTTGATCGCGCAGCTCCGCTGCTGGCGTTATGCCTGGCAGCCGTGATCGCAATGCTGGGTTAGATTCTCAGCGAGTTGCGATCATGCCCTGACCGAGCAGCTCGCGAAAGCCTGCGCGTACTCCCTGGCAGACGCGCTCTGCTGCGCCTGCCCGCGTGAGCTCCCGCTGCAGACTACTCAGACTGGTCTTACCGTTGAGCTGGCCCAGCAAGGGCGCAAATCCGGGCGAAAGCTCGAGCATGCGGTGATCGATAGTCACCTCGCAGCGTGAGAGGTCTGACGCATGTGCGCGCACCACGAGTAAGCGTGGGGACTCATGCGCTAGCGTTTGTGAGCGTCGGGCAGCGGGCAACGGGGTGGCGCACAAGCGCGGCCACAGCTCGGCATCCGCGACCGGGCACAATGCACGCTTGATCGCCGTGTACGATTGAGACAGCACCGCGATCGACACATGGGCTGCAATCACAAGGGGCGCATCTTCCCAGCCTGCGCCGGGTGCCGTCTCGCCAGCAGAGGCTGTGTTGGCAGCGGGCTCTGCTGACAGCAGCGCGTGCCGTAAAGAGGCAGCCGTCAACACCATGCTCAGCTCCGCATCGCAGACGGCGACCGCGGCAGCCTGTTCGAGCGTGCTAGCAAAGCATGCGCCCGTCAGCTTCGCGCGCAGTTGGCGCCCCAAGTGCGTCGCACGATCTCCGGCGCTCGTGCGCACGTAGGCACTGTCGATGAGCGCGCGCAGCTGATCGAGCCCGTCTGATAGCGAGGAAGCGATGCTGAAGCTAACCGGTAGGGCGCGACACATGCGCTGCAAGATCAAGTCGACGCGCAGCTTGGCATCGAGCTCGAGCGCGTCGGTGCGCACGCCCGCAAAGTCTGCACGCTCCGCAGCAGACAGATCGTAGCCCGTGAGAGCCTGTTCCCGTTGCGCGACGAAACGCTCGCGCAGCGTTGCATCGAATAGTAGATCGAGCAGCGCACGCTCTTGTTCTGCAAAGCTCATGCTGTGAGCTCCACTTTGCGGACGAGATCGGGGCTTACGCTCTTGGCGAGCACGGTCCGACGTAGTCGCGCGAGCGTACCGAGCACGCGACCAACGCTTGCGCCTTCGCACTCGAAGCAGACAGCGCGCAGGTTAGGCAGCTCGGGTAGCAGCTCCTCGAGCATGGCCCAGGCTTGAGGCAACACGTCGCGCTCGTGCTCATCGATGTAGATCGGCGCGTTCGTCTCTCCCTCGAGTCGCCCCCCGGCGATGTGGACTTCGATCACGCGCTCGCGCGGGAACTGGGCCAGGCACTCGCGCACGCGCCTGCCGCTTGCCATCTCGTAGGAAACGAGGTGACCGACGTCGAGTAAGATTGCGCAGTCCGCAGCCTCGGCCAGTCTGCCGAAGAAGGTCAGGAGCGGCAGCGTGCCGACGACGAAAGCCAGGGGCGGCGGCTCGATCGCCACAGGCACCGGCACGACACGCTGTACCTCACGCACGCGTTGGAGTGCATAGGCGAGCGAGGCTTCGGTGAGGATCGGAGGGATGAAGTAGCCGAGCTGACTCGAGTAGCCGTGACTCTCATTCCAGAAACAGTAAGCACAGTCCTGGGCAAACCAGGGCGACTGAACCGCTGCCACATGGCGCGCAGTCTCCTCGAGCCAGGCCGTGGAATTTTGATAAGAGCCGCAGAAGTTGATGTACGACGGGTGAAACAGCACGCTCGCGCCGGCAGCGCGAATCTTGTCCACTTCCGCGCGGACCTCGTCCACGTTCACGCGACCTGCGTATTCTACGAAGCTCGGTCCACCGGGCGCCTGGACGAGGGCAACCGGGTCCGGTCGTGCCGACAGGCTCAAGCTCGCTCCCACGCCAAGCACGGGGAGGTTGCTCAGGCTGCTACTGTTAGCGGCGCGGCTCATGCTTTGCTCGCGTAGCGCGCGGTCTTCATGCGCGCATTGTCGCTGAGCGCTGACGGCTTGTCACTGGCGCCAGAGCGCGCGCGTCACTGACGAAAGAGCGCGTGCGTCACTGAATGACGTTTTCGCATTCTTTGATGATCTCGACCCCGAACACGCGCGGTGCAACCGACTGATCATCGGTGGCGAGCACGACCTCGACTTCGAGGATGGCGCCACTCGGTACGTCGGTGAGCGCTGCGGGCGGATTGAAAGGCCCGTGCCATGCGGCCGTGGCGAGTGCGTCTTTGGTGCCGGCCGAGCGTACGTTGATCTTCACAGAAGTTCCCGGCGGCGTTTCCGCATTGACCTGCACGCCACGCCAGTTGGTCGCCTGTCCGAGGCAGCCTTCGACCGTGAAGCGATAGAAGCCCTTGGGATCGGCAAACGTGTTCAATCCGAAGCCGATGAAGTCGCTGTACGTGTAGGGCAAGCGTCCCACCGACCACTCGATCCAGCGCCCCGCCTGACCTTCCGCAATCGCCGGATCGAGCCTCGTTGCGACACCGATGCCAGCCTCAAACGGGTCGTTGTCCCCGCCGTGCGTTTGGTTGATCGCCCAAATCGAACCGTCAAAGGACACGCCCACGCCCACCGGATTGCGCCCGTTCGGCATATTGTGCGTCGCCACGGGCGCGAAGGTGGCGAGATCAAACTGCTCGATGCGATTGGCGTTGCCGCCATAATCATTGATGCCGTTGCCGCTGATCGCGACCCACAAGCTTGTGCGATCCGCAGCGACGCCTCGACATGTGCCTCCGCCCGGGACCGAAACCTTGGTCCAGCTGGCAGCGTTGTCGTGGTCATAGCGAAACACGTGCTCGGTCGCGCAGTTGGCAAGTGCGAGATAAACGCGGTTTTCAGCGTCGACTGTGATTCCGTAGCCGTTCGGATCGGACTTGTCGCCGCACTTGGGCGTGTCAGTGATCTGCGTCCACGTGTCGCCCAACAGGAAGCCGAGGTCATTTGCTCCGCTATCACGCGCGATAAACCAGACGCGACCCTTGCCATCGGGCGCGGCGCCGTAGCTCTTGAAGCCGGGCGTGGCCGTGCACTTGATGGTCTCGCCGGTGTCTGCGTTCAGCCGACAAGCCTGCTGTCCACTGTAGAGCCCGACAAAGAGATCGCCCACTTCCGCGTCAGGCGGTGCGATGCCGACAGCGAGCGCACGCGCCACCGAGTCCTTGGCACCAACTGGTTTGGTCCACAGAATGCACTCATCGTCAGCACCGAGGAACTCCAGATCGCTCGGCACGAGACTGATCTTACCGTCCATATTGAGGTCGCTACTGGTATCGATCATGCCGTTCATGTTGCGATCGACGCAGTGCTTCTCGTCATTGGCGTACTTCGTGATCGTGGGTTGGCCGCTGCTGCCGTCTTGGTGCGCGCGATTTGCGACGTAGGCATCGAAGCGCTGGTCCACTGCGGTGCGAGAGGGGCGCGGGGCGTTGTCGCCCATATCCAGACCGGCGACATCGCTGGGACGAACACTCAGGTAGCGCGCAAGCTCGCGGTTGGTCTCCGAGTCCAGCTTCGACACGGTGCCACGTGCGAACTTGTCATAGGCGTTCTCACCACTGAGGTCTTCGGTATTGGCGACCCAGATCGCATGCGCCTGCGACTCATCGCGGTCGAGCGTAATCGCGCCATCCCTGTCGATGATTACATCCTCCGCGTCGCCCGGCGCCTTTTCCGCGATTGGCGTCCAGCCTGAATCGTTTGGCGGCTGGTTGGTGGGGATGCACTGCAAATCGCAGGTGGTGCAGACATCCGCGATGAATTCGTCTGCCTTACCATCGCAATCGTTGTCCTTACCATCGCAGACTTCGTAGCCACCGAGGTCGGGGTTGGCGTCGTCACAATCAGGGCCTGACGCGCAGCCAAATCCGTAGTTGTCGTTGTCCTCGTCGTAGCAAGTGACGGACGAATCCGGGCCGTTACCACCATTGCCGTTGCTGCTATTCCCGCTGCCGTTATTGCCGCTGTCGCCATTGGCATTGCCGGCACTGGCGTTACCGCCGGAGTCGCCGCCATCACCCGTGTTGCCAGCGTTGTCGCCCCCACCTCCGTTGATGTCTTTCTCTTTGCCGCCGCTGCAGGCAGCAAGCCCGAGAGCGATCAGCAAAATCAAAAAACGACGAGTACTGGATGACTGCATGGCGGATCCTTTGTGGCGTGGCGTGGGCGGTCAGGAGCGCTCTTTACGCCAAATTTTTGGCAGCAAAGGAAGCGCAAGGGGACGTGCCTTCACCTATTACGACTAGCTCAATCTGCCAGTACTGTCACACAATTACGCGAGGGGTGGATTGTTGAGCGGTGGCAATGTAGGTGTGCAGCACAGCTTCACTAATCAGAGCTGGTGACTCGAAGCAGACGGCTGACTGAACAAAGGGTATGAGTCCCTCGTTGCGCGCCTAGCGACACCTACTGTGTGCGACGTGGCAGTCCGGAAACGCTCAGATGTGTGCGCGGATCAGCGCGGGAACTTGTAGTGCTCGAAGATCTCCGGCAGCCGGCTGTAGACGTAGTCGCGCGTCAGGCCGAATTGCTCGAGCGTGTACTGATGCTCGCTCTTGTAGCGTCGCTGCTTTTCGCACAATTGAACGAGCTTACGGTCGAACTCGGGCGTCATCGGCAGCGAGAAACGCTCGTAGATACGGCGCACACCGCCCTCCGGGTCTTTGAGCAGCTCGGGGTAGGTGATCGTAAAAAAGCGCTGCTCGTCCTGTGCTTCGCTGCGCAGGGCCTCTTGATGCAGAAACTTGTAGTAGTCGATCGTGAGCTCGGCGAGCGCGCGTGATTCTTCGCCATCGAGCTTGAGCTCGGGAGAGTGCCAGCGCCACGGAATCGTAAACAGACTCAGCATCGAGCCGATAGCTTCGTAAGGATGGCGCAGGACGTGAACAAAACGCGCGTCCGGTACGGCGCGGCTGACGATGTCAAAGCGCCCCGGCAAGAGCACGTTTTTCATCAGTAAGGTTTTGCCTGGATACGAATACAGATGGCGCTGGATGCAGCCGCGATAGTACGCAACGAGTCTGTCGCGCTTGTCTGCGGGCAACTGATCGATGAACCGTAAGTACTTGAAGCGCTCGGGGAAGGGCAATACGAGCATCACGGCCGGCGTGGCAAAGGCGAGAGCCCAGATGGCTTCGTCTTCTTCGTCCTGGCCGAGGCCCATGTCGTGCAGGCCTTCCCACCCGCCGAAGGACGACTGATCGATGGTCGAGCGCACCCTATGCAGCAAACGACCGATGCTGCCGTTCATCTGCTGCAGGCGCTCCGCCACCCGGTAGCCAGTGATGGTCGGGAAAAACGTCTGGTACAGCTTGAAGGTCGTGAACTGGGGATCGTGAGACATCATGCGGTGCAGGAACGTCGTACCTGAACGTGGGGCGGCCACGATGTACACCGGCTTGCCCAATGGTTGCTCGTGGTACTCCGGGTAACGCGCACCATCGATGCGCTCGGCCAGCCGGTTGACCGTCGCTACCGCGCTGATCAAAGCGACGAGCCCATCGGAAAACAACGTGCGGCGAGCCGAGAAGGTCGCCTTCGCGTGGGCGATCTCGAGCATGAGCTTAACGGTGTCGACATCCGCATACATCACGCCCGGGGCACTGAATGAAAGTGGGGATGACAAGCGGGATGGAGAGCGCGACATATCATTTCACCGGCGGAAGCCTGCGCCTGTCCCAGTACAACCGTAGGACAGCGCGGGTGCGCGGATCTAGCAGCTGGCCCCCGGGCATTCCACTTAGCGAGCGCCAGCGAGCGCTAGCCAGCGCTAAAGGGTTGACCCGCTCGGACTTCCACGCTGTCATGGAGCGGATGGAGCTTTCTCGCGAACAGAGGCGTGCATTAGTCGCCATGTGCTGCGTGGTGGCGCGTTCCGATGGTGACGTGAGCCCGAGTGAATACGAATCCTTGCTCGATCTCATGAATCGGCTGGCCAATGGTGTGGTGGGCTTTTCGGAGCTCGAAGAGTGGATGCGCTCAGACCCACCGATTGTTACCGCGCGCTTGCCCGAAGAAAGCATCCGCATGTTTTTGCGCGAAGCGTTGGCGTTGGCGCGCTCAGACGGGAAACTCGAGCAAGTCGAAATCTCGACGATCAAGGACCTGGTCGCGCGTTACTTCGAGGCGCCGACAGGCTGAGCCGGCAGCGCGTCGGACACGTTGTCCGAGTCGCTATTCATCAGGCCGTCGATCACGCGCAGCAAGGCTTCTCGCGATGCGGGTTTCTCGACGACTTGCGTCGGCACCTCATCGAGAAAGCGCCGTACGCGCGGCGTGAAGGCACCACCGCTCAAAAACGCCAAATGGTCGAGTAAATCGGGCCGCGTTCGCGCCATGTGCTCGTACACGGCGGGGCCGTCGAGATCGGGCATCATCAGATCGCACAAGACGGCATCAAAGCCCGCCCCGCTGTCGAGGGCTGCAATGCCGCCGCTGCCACCGTCCGCTTCGACGATGACGTGATGGGCGCGTAGCAGACGCGTGAGGGCGCGCCTCAAGGCCGGATCATCGTCGATCAACAGCACGCGCGCACGCCGTCGCGCTGGGATGCTCGCGCTGTGGCTTTCGATAAGCTCCGGTGGATTGACGCTGCGCACGCTGCGGCCTGCCGGCATGCGCACCTCGAAGGTGGTCCCTTGTCCGAGCACGCTATCGACGCTGATGCTGCCTTCGTGCAGGCGCACGATCTCGTGGACGAGCCACAGGCCGAGCCCGGTGCCACGATCGCGCGGTTTGGTGGTGACAAATGGCTCGAAGATGCGCGGCAAAAGCTCCGCGGAGATGCCGCAGCCTGTGTCACGCACCCGCAACACCACATCGCCCGCCTCCAGGCGCGTTTCGACGGTGATGCGATGGTTCGAGGCATCACCGCTTTCGATCGCCTGGGCCGCATTGATCAGCAGGTTGACGATGACTTGTGTCAGCTTGCTGGCATCGCCGAGCACGCGCGGCACGTCGCCAACGTCGACCACGAGCCGGGCGCGGTGTCTGACTTCATTGGCGGCGAGCTGGCAGGCAGACTCCACGATGCCGTTTAGGTCGACCTGCTCAACGTGATCGTACTCGGCACGCGAGAACACCTTTAGATCGCTGACGACACGGCGAATGCGCTCCATGCCGCCTGTGCAATCGCTGAGAATTTCGCGAGCACCGCTCAGCGCTTGCTTGCCTGCCTCATCAAGGTGCGCGCTCGCGAGATCGTCGAGCAGATCGGAGAGCGATGTCAGGTTGGCGAGCACATAAGCGACGGGATTGTTGACCTCATGGGCGATGCCCGCGCTCATCTGTCCGATGCACGCGAGCTTATCGGCGTGAACTAGGCGCTGCTCCAGCTCCCGTACGCGCGTTTCGAGCTGCTCGAGCTCCGTTCCCATGCCCCCTGGAACTCAGTGTACCAGAGGAACCGAACGAAATCTGTCACCGTCCTCGCATCGGCGGCATCGCCAACCGCGCTGGCCGGTAGCGACGGGTGCTCGCGCGCTGCAGCTCTAGCTCGCCCACCAACATGGCCGGCGCGACTGTGGCGACCGGGACCGCTCCGCTTTCGGCAAAGCAGTAGCTGTTGTCCACATCCTGCTCTTTGCCGAAGGCTAAGATGCGCTGCATCACTGCCAGCGGCGTGCCGATGAAAGTCACGTCGCGCACGCGGGTTTCTTTGCCGGTCTTGGGGTCTACCGTGTAGACGGCGGTAGGCATGCCCTTGAAGGCCTGAAAATCGTACTGATCGGTGCGCGTCTCGCCGGCTGACACACCGCGTATGATTAGACCGTAAGGTAGGCCACGCTTTGCCGTTTCGGCGCATAACATCGCCTTGAGCTCGTCCCAGGTTTTCCCGTCGCGCGCGGTCACAATAAGGTTCGCCATGCGTGCCATCGGATCTTGAAAACGCTCATGACGTCCGTGGCCGTTGCTGCGCGAGAAGCCTTGGATGAGTGAGCGGCTCATCAAGAAGTTCTTGAGCACGCCGTCCTTGACGAGCTCGACGCGCTCGGAGCGAACGCCCTCATCGTCGATCCGGTAGTAACCATGCAGCGGCATGCCCGCGTAGTGGGATAGCGATGGGTCATCGACGATGTCGAGACCGTGGGGCACGATGCGTTGCCCTATTTTGGAGGCAAAAGTATGGCCTTCGCTGCGCGAGCTCATGCGCTCGCCTTCGAGCCGGTGCCCTATCGCCTCGTGGAAGATCAAACCGCTTGCGAAACCGCTAAGTAAGGCTGGGCCGGCGTAGGGATCGAGCGGCTTGCTTTCGCGTAGCTCGCTAAGCTCTTGCGCCATGGCGGCGACCGCAGCGGCCACCTGCTGTTTCGAGGGCAGCGCATCAGGCTCGCGGCCATAGAAGTTGCGCGAAGTCTCCAGGTGCACGCCGTCTTTGCTCAAGAGCCAGGCCTGCATGGTCACTTCGTAGTAAGTGTCCTGGCAGATGAACTGTGTACCCTCGCTGTTGACGAACAAACGCACCTTGTTCAGACCGCGGATCTGAACGTAAGGGTCGAGCATGAAGCGATAGTCGCGAAACATGCCGCTCGATTCCCGTACGAAGTCTTGCCAGCGCTTCTTCGGGAAGACGACGGGCTTCACGTCATCGAGATGGACGATGCGGGGCTCGACACTAAAGCTCTTGGCGGGTAACGGCAGGTGCTGCTCGACGAGGATCTTCTTCTTCTCGTAGTACTCCTGAAGAGCCTCGTCGTACTTGTGCTGGGTGAGCTTCCAAAACGCATAGCGCAGCACCTCGGGATCGAGATCCTCGGGGCCTTCGATCCAGTTAAACGACGAGCGCTGCGCCAAATCGGAGGTGAGCCCGCCATCGATGCTGTTGTCGACACGATGGGAGCCCACGCGCACTTCGGCGTACAGGTCCGATTCGCGATGCGGCTCCGTGCGAAAGACGGATCCGTAGCGTCCCCACACGCCAAGACCCTCTTTCGCGTGCATCAAATACGAAAGGTAAAAAGGCTTAGGCTCGCCCGGACTGCGCAGTCCGCGCATCTGTCGTTTGAGCTCGGACTGCATGGCGCGTAACAGCACCTTGCTTTGTGCGAGGTCGAGCCGGCTCTCGACCGGCCCGCGCTTGAGCTTCTGACCGCTGGACTTGTTACGAAGTGGCACCCTGTTCCTCTTTTTCGGAGCATCGCGCAGCGTCCGCCATTTGATGCTGATGATCTGTCTCGCGCGTTCGGCGTGTTAGCCGTCGTAGAAGTAAGCGTTGAGCCGGGGCGCGATGCGTCCGTGTTTGGTATCCAGCCGACGATGGCGCCAGTGCGCCTCTTGGGCACGTTAGCGGTCTCGACGGTTTCGTCCATGTAGACGTGTACGTCATGACCTGGGTGGATGTAGGGCTGGCCCTTACGCATCACGCGGAACTCACGGCCAATTTCCCGCTGGCCTTGCACGTGCCGCCTTGCACATGCCCGCCCTGCCACAGGTGTGAGGGGGCGGGTCATGGTCCCCCGGGGGCTAGCGGACGTTACAGTCCGTGCCGAGCCCGCCTTCCGTGCGCCGGCGACAAGCTACTCCCGGATCGGGGTTGCCGAACCCCGGAGAACGTGGCGAAAGCCACTTATCGGCGCGAGGTAAACGCTGTCAATTTGGCGGGGGGTTTGCTACGACCCGGGCTTCTAACAAACGCTTATTTGGCCCTGCTTGGGGCGTTCGTGGGAGCAGCTCATGCGGTACTTAGTTTGTAAAACATCGGTCTTCGCTTTGCTGGCAGCGCTTGGTAGCGGCGCGCTTGGGTGCGGGGACTCAGGCAGCGACGATTCCGTGGCGACGCCCGATGGCGACGAGCGCGACGGGGGCAACAGCAACACGTCGACGATCGTCTACCCGGACGCGCTTTGCGACAACACGGGCTGCGTCGCCAACACTGAGGAGCCGGGCCACTGTGACCCGAACGCGAGCGACACGGAGCTTGCCGACTGCAATGCCTGGCGCATCAACGGCTCGTTTTCGTTGAGCGCGATTAAGATCGACGCCAGCGCCAAGCGAGGCAGGCCGCCCGCACCCCGGCACACCGATGACGAGGCTTGTCCGCCCAATAGCATCACCCCGAAGGGTAAGGCTGACGGCGAGCACTGCTGCGAGCGGGTGAGCGAGCAGAGCAGTATGCCGGCCTTCATGTTATCGGGCATCTCGCTGCGCGATCCACCCGTGTTCGGTCTCAGCACGGTGTCGAATACGAACAAGACTGCGATCGAAGAAGATCGTTACAACTGGATCATGCAGCTCAGTAGCGATCAGCCGGGCCCCGTGATGATCACGTCGGGCCTCGGCCTGCAAAACGAAGATGGCAGCTTCGCCTTTGCAGAAGGCCCCTTCGAGCTCGGCGGCGAGATGTGGAATACCAAGGGCGAATGGGATCCTCATCTGGTGCCCGGCGTGCTCGGCGCGGATGGACGCTTGAGCTACGAGAGTCAGTATCGGCCTCAGGGACGGCTGTTTCAGTTGCCCCTGTGGGGCACGGGTTACGAGTTCACGATGATGGTGTTGTCGATGGATGGCATCGAGATGACGATCAAGCTCAGCGACGACAAGCTGTGTGGCGGTTATCTCACCGGTCACAAGACGTTCGATTCAATCGGCATGATCAAGTCTTACTTGCCGCTCGAGCCCCTGCGCGACGTGGTGCTGCATTTCAAGAAGGGCGACAGCGGCACTGGGCTTTGCCCGCTCACGGCAGGTGTCGAGCCTGCAGACTGCAAGAAACCTGTCGCGGAGTGGGGCAAATAGGACGGGGCTCGCAGGCCCCCAGCCGCGGGCCGCCAGCCGCCGATGTTGCCGCCGAGTGAACAAAGTCTGTAACGAATCGCCTCGATCTTACGAATAGAGGTTGGCAGGCCGGCACCGTGGACAGAGCACTTCTTTGTTTTCAAAACGAGGAAGGCTTTGCTACCTTGCACGCGGCTGTCAGGGGGGGCACCTATTTCGTGCACCTTGCCAGATCATACGAGAGAGAGGCATCCATGGATTCCAAGTTGCGTGCAAAGGTTTTGACGATGGCTGCGGCAACGCTCGGCCTGAGCATGGTCGGCGGTTGCGCGAAGAAGACTCCTGCGGCTCCAGAGGCTGGTGCGGAGGCTGCCGGAGCAGAGGCTTCCTGTGGCGGCGGCTCCTGCGGTGCGGCACACGGCGACGCCACGGCTCCTGCCGAAGGCGCAGCTCCTGCTGAAGGCGCAGCGGAGGGTGGCGGCGAGTCTTCCTGCGGCGGCGGCTCCTGCGGCGGCAAGAAGTGATCGACTGATCGGTCACGAGCTTGTGATCGACGAGTCGAGCGTCGCGGCACAGTCGCGGCGCTCGATGCATTTAAGCCTGCGCGCACGCGCCCAGCGCTCAATTCCGGGCATGGCGCGTGCGCGCGAGTGAGGGTAGGCACTGTAGATGGCCCACGGCATTGGACTCGGCTTGCGGCACCCTATGGCCAAGGCGACGCTCGCAGAAGCGCCCGCCGAGCTCAAGTGGCTGGAGATCCATCCGGAAAATTACATGTGGCGTGGCGGACGTTACGAAGCGTTGCTTGCCGATGCGCGCTTGCGCTACCCGATTGTCACGCACGGTCTGAGCATGGGCTTCGGTACGCTTGCGCCGTTCGAACGCGAATACCTGCGCACGCTGCGTCGTATGCTCGAGGATTTGGGTGCCGCTTGGCACAGCGATCATCTGTGTTTTGGTGGCGTCGATGGTTTGTATGCCCACGATCTGTTGCCGCTGCCGCTGAATCAGGAGTCGATCCAGGTCGCAGTTGATCGCATCCATGAGGCGCAGGATGCGCTGGGCATCGCGATCGCTGTCGAGCACATCAGCTTCTACGCAACGCCGCCCGGTAGCGTGATGGACGAAGCGGAGCATCTAAACGAGATCCTAGAGCGAGCGGATTGCAAGCTTTTGCTCGACGTCAACAACGTGTTCGTGAATGCGCACAATCGCGGTTTTGATGCGCGCGCCTTCATCGACCGCATGCCGATGGCGCGCGTGGCTCAGCTGCACATTGCCGGGCACTTCGTGCGCCCCGACGGCTTTCGCATCGACACCCATGCCGAGCCGGTGTGCGAAAGCACCTTCGCGTTATTCGAATACACGATGCAAAAGCTCAGACGACCGATCGGAGTCTTGCTCGAGCGCGACGACAACTTTCCCGACTTCGCTGAGCTTGCCCATGAAGTCAAGCGGCTTGACGAAATCTATCGGCGCGTGCTTGCGCAACCTGACCTTTCGGAGGCGCGACCGTGAACTTGCTCGATTACCAGCGCGCGGTGACGCGCGTGAGCTTCGACCTAGAGCCGAGTCTGCAAGACCTAGCCTTACTGGGCGACGAAACGCGCTGGCGCATGTATCGCCATATGGTGCGAGGTCGCTTGCAAGGCATGGCGGAGCTCGCTTTCACGCGCTCACGCGAAGTTGTCGGTGAGCTTGCGTTTGCCGCGAGTTTTTCGCGCTTTTTGGCGAAGGGCGGGCCTCAAAGTCCGCTTATCCGCGACGTCACGAGCGCTTTTGGCTCGTTTGCCCAAGCCGATGCGCAGTTGCTCGCAAGCGCGCCCGCGTATGCTCGGGATCTGTTCGCATTCGAGCTTGCCAAATGGCAGGTCGCCTTTGAGCCAGCGCGCTATCCAGTGCTGGGGGAAGACGGGCTGCGCGAGCTTGATTTCGAAGGCATACCGGTGTTGAACCCAGTCCTCAAGCGACTCACGCTGGATCGAACGACCTTACCATTTTGTGATCTGGAGCTCGCGCCCAAGGGTGACGCCACGTGCTTCGATCTGCTCGTGTATCGTCCGTCTCACAACGAGGTGCGTTGGTGGGCGATAGCGCCGTTTTTTGGCGGCCTTATCGCGCGTCTTGAGCAGGGGCAGCACTCGCTGGCCGCCGCGGTGCGCGCGGTTGCAGACGAGCAAGGGCGGCCAGTCGATGAAGTGTTGCTCGAGGAGCTCGCCACGGATCTTACGCTTGCCGTGCAGCGCGGCGTCGTATTCGGCGTGCGCGATTGACATCAGGCGCCTGCGGTTGGGCCCGTCCGTTGCGCACTCAGTTTTTGTGCAGCTCCGCGTTGAGTACGACTTCGTTCTTCTTGTGAACGACTTCGACCGCGCCGGTAAGGCTATTGCGCCTGAATAGTAAGTCGTCGTGCCTGGCTAGCTCCTTTGCTTTCACCACGCGTCCATCGGACAGCTGCAGCTTGGTGCCCGCGGTGATGTAGAGACCAGCTTCGATCGTGCAGCCGTCGCCGAGCGGTATCCCGCAGCCGGAGTTCGCACCTAGCAGACAATTTTTACCGAGCGAGATCACCATGCTGCCGCCGCCGCTGAGCGTGCCCATGATCGAGGCGCC
>JBBSJC010000047.1:0-24933 GCA_038257655.1 Polyangiales bacterium
ATGCCTGAAGCGGAGGACGTCATTACCGATGCGGCACGGCATGCGACCGTCTTCGCGCGTGCGCTGTGGAAGGGTCATCGTCGCAACGAAGCGCAAGAGGTGCTGGCGCTCTCGGACGTCGCTCCACGCCTTGACCTGTTGATCTTAGCGGTGTTCGGCCTGAGCCCGCGCTTGAGGATGGCTCAACCACCCGCACGCCCCACCTTCCTGACGAGGGTCTTTGACCGTAAGCCTGGGCCGGCCCAGCTTCGGGCGGTGCCCGCGACCGATGGCACCTCGATTTGGCTGCCACGCGACGCCGGAGCGCGCGCACCGATGGCCGCCCTTCGTTACTTTCGCTGCATGGCGCTTACGCAGGCGGCGCGAGCCGAGCGCGGTGCAGCAGCGCTTTGGCTGACGATCGAGGACCCTTTGGTGCGCAGCGTATTCTTGCTGCTCGAGGCGCAGACGGTCGACTGGCAGCTTGCGCAGAGCTTGCCTGGGCTTGCCTCCGAGCTCGCTGAACAGCGCGCCGAGGCCGTCGCCGCACGGCCGCCGCTTGGCGACTTTGCAGCGCCGCGCTTGCCGCTCGAGCGCCTGGCGCGGCGGATGATGGCACCGGGTTGCAGCGAGCTGCCGCCTTCGCATAACGGGGCGATCACCCCCGCCGTGGTGCTGCAGCACGCTACTAAGATCGCAGCCGACCTTATACGCGCCGCAACCAGCATATCGTGGGCGCAGGGTAGCCTGTTGTTCCTCGACGAATGGACCGGCGACTTGCGTTCGCCTAGCGCAACGGCCGCCTGCAACGAAGCTGCGGCGGGCGAGCCCGAGCTGCTTTCAAAGCGGGCGCCACGCAGCGCACGTCTCACGCGCCGTCCCGATGTACGGCAGGAAAACGAAGGCGAGGACGACGCGCGACAAGGGGCATGGATGATCCAAACCTCCCAACCCCACGAGCACGCCGAAGACCCCCTGGGCATGCAGCGACCGAGCGATCGCGACCAGCAGGCAGGCGCGGAGGAATATGCAGACTCCGTCTCTGAGCTTGCGCAAGCGCGGCTGGTGCGGACGCCGGGCAGTGCCAAGGAAATCTTACTATCCGAAGATGGGCTCGACGCGTCGTTGAGCAAACGGCCCATGTCAGCGGCAGCGGCGGCAGCCACGGCTGCGCTCGTCTACCCGGAGTGGGACTATCGAAGTCAGAGCTATCGCGATCCCGGTGCTTGCGTTCGCTTGCTGCCGGCTGAGCGCGGGTCTGAGGCTTGGGTAGACAAAACACTGGGCGAGCACGCGGCGATGATCGAAGGCATACGCCGTCGCTTTCAAATGCTGCGCGCGCGCCGAACCCGATTGCGCAAACAGGAAGATGGCGATGAGCTCGATCTGGATGCGTATATCGAAATGCAGGCCGATCTGCGTGCGGAGCGGTCCACGCGCCAGGCGATCTATCAGACGCAGCGCGCGGCGCGACGCGATGCTGCGATCTTACTGTTGGTTGACGTCAGCGGCTCCACCGATGGCTGGGTTTCAGCCAAGCGCCGCGTGATCGATGTGGAGAAGGAGGCTCTCTTACTTGTCTGCAGCGCGCTCGCCGAGATGCAGGACCCTTTCTCGGTGCTGGCCTTTTCAGGCGAAAGCTCGCGTGCGGTCACGATACGCACCCTCAAGTCCTTCGAGGAGGGCTACGGGCAGGATGTGGCGCTCCGCATCGCAGCGCTTGAGCCCGAATCATACACCCGTGCCGGCGCTGCACTGCGCCACGCCTCGACGTTGCTGATGCAGAAGCCAGCGCGCCATCGTCTGCTGCTGCTGCTGTCCGATGGTAAGCCCAACGACGTCGACGAGTACGAAGGTCGATACGGCATCGAAGACATGCAGCAGGCCGTGGTGGAGGCGAGGCTGCAGGGCATTTTCCCGTTCTGTCTGACTGTGGATCGTCAGGCGGCCAGTTACCTGCCGCGCATCTTCGGCGCGGGCCATTACGCGCTGCTGCCGCGGCCCGAGCTGCTCCCGACGGTGCTCCTCGAGTGGCTCAAGCACTTCATCGTTCAATAGGCGATTCGATTCAATGATTCGCGCCGAGCTATGCTGTGGTCGTCGCGCAGCGGCGAGGAGCGGACATGGAGCGCGGGGAGGACGAATCGGCGGCCAACAACGCTGCGCTGCCATTGCAAGCGGGGCCAGCGAGGGAAGCGAGCCGCGCCGAGACACTGCGCACTCCCTTCGGCGTCTTTGCGCGTGAATGGGTGCCGATTGTGCTGCGCCTGCCGCGGCGTGCGCCAACCGCGGTGATCCTGGCCGTCGTGATCGTGGCGGCCGCAAACCAGGGTTGGCTCGCCCGGCCCCTGGGCTTGACGCGTCCGGCGGAGATCACCCTGGGCATCGTGCTCACCGCGGCTGTGCTGTGGATGACCGAGGCGGTGCCGCTGTTCGTGACGAGCTTACTCGTGCTCGCGCTTGAGCTGACCTGGCTCGCGCCCGCGCTGACACGCGAAGGCCCGAGCGCGACCTTGTTCGTGAACGCATTCTTTTCCGACGTGACGCTGCTCTTTCTCGGCGGTTTCGTGCTCAGCGCGGGCCTGATGCGCACGGGCCTCGACCGGCGCCTGGCGCGCGCGATCCTGCGGCGCGCAGGTCGCTCCCCGACACGGGTGCTCTTCGCGATGATGCTGACCACGGCGTTGCTCTCGATGTGGATGAGCAACACGGCTGCCTGTGCTTTGATGCTCGGGCTCGCCGGCTCGATGCTGGCGAAGGTGCCTGAGGGGGACGGGTACCGTAAGGCACTGCTGCTGGGCATCGCGTTTTCGGCCAACCTTGGTGGCATCGCTACGCCCATTGGCTCACCGCCCAATGCGATCGTGTTGCGCTACCTGCAAGCTGCAGGCGGGGCGCCGAGCTTCGGGCGTTGGATGCTGCTCGCCCTGCCGCTGCTCCTGATCATGCTCGGCGTGTTGCTCGCCTACCTCGGTCGCCGTTTTCCGACGCACATGAAGGAGCTCGAGCTCGAGCCCGAAGATGCTCACCCCTTTCAGCGCGCAGAGTTGCTGGTGGTGGTGGTGCTTGCCCTGACGATCGCGGGCTGGCTTGCGGCAGACGCGCTCTCGCTCACGGCTGGCACGGTCGCGTTGCTGCCGGTGGTCGCGTTTTTCGGCTCGAACTTGCTGCGCACGCCGGATCTGCGCGCGTTACCCTGGGACGTGCTGTTGCTGATCGGCGGCGGGCTGGCACTCGGTGCGGCCATCGAGCAGTCGGGACTTGCGGCCTGGGTCAGCGGGCACATTCCGAGTGCAGGAATTTCATACGCGATGCTAGGGGGTATCATCGCGCTGCTGGCGGCAACGCTCTCGGCCGTCATGAGCAACACCGCCGCTGCCAACTTGCTGGCTCCGATGATTCTTGGTCTGGCTGGGGTGGCGCCGCAGGGACTGTTGATCGTTGCGGCGCTGGCTTGCTCGCTTGCGATGCCGCTGCCCGTGAGCACTCCGCCGAACGCGATGACCTTCGGTTTTGGGCTGAAGGCGGACGGGAAAGGCGAACTCTCGGCCCGCGATATGATCGTGCCCGGGACAACCCTGACGGTGATCGGCCTGGCCGCGCTGGGGCTGCTTGCGACGTTCTGGTTTCCGCTGCTCGGATCTTAGCTGCGCGTCGCGCGTAGCTTGGCCTTGAGGTACTCCCAGTTCATCTGGGCGATGGTGCCGACACTTATCTGCTGGGGACACTCCGCCTCGCAGGCGCCCGTATTGCTGCAGTGACCGAAGCCTTCGGCGTCCATTTGGGCCACCAGCCGGCGCACCCGATGCGGGGCTTCGACCTTACCTTGTGGCAAGCGTGCCAAATGGGCCACTTTGGCGCCTGTGAACAGGGCGGCGCTGCCGTTCTTACAGCTGGCCACGCACGCACCACAACCTATGCATGCCGCTGCGTCAAAGGCGGCTTCGGCCGCTTCAAAGGCGATCGGCAGCCCATTGGCCTCCGGTGCCTGGCCTGTACTCACCGACACAAAACCGCCGGCACCCACGATCCGATCGAGTGCCGAGCGATCGACGCGCAGGTCGCGTTTGATCGGAAACGCTGCGGCCCGAAACGGCTCGATCAGCAGGCAAGCGCCATCTTCGAAGCTGCGCAGGTGCAGCTGACAGGTGGTGACTCCGGGCAAAGGCCCGTGTGCCCGGCCGTTGATCATAAAGCCGCAGGTGCCGCAGATCCCCTCGCGACAATCATGATCGAAGGCCACCGGCTGCTCGCCAGCGAGCACGAGCCGCTCGTTGAGCAGGTCGAGCACCTCAAGTAGCGACATGTCCGGCGTAAGGTCCTCGAGCGCATAATCCACGAGCTTTCCGGCAGTCTTACTATCGCGCTGGCGCCAGATTCTGAGCTTTAGTCGCATCGGGGCCTTCTTTCGCTCAGCGGTAGCTGCGCACCGCAGGCGTGACGTACTCGAACTGCAAGGGCTCGCGGTGCAAGCGCGGATCGGTCGCAGCTCCCGTCCACTCCCAGGCGGACACGTAGGCGAAGTTGGCATCATCGCGCATGGCTTCCCCTTCGCTCGTCTGATACTCCTCCCGGAAGTGCGCGCCGCAGGACTCCTGCCGCGCTAAGGCATCGAGACACATCAGCTCCGCAAGCTCCAGGTAGTCCGCCACGCGCCCGGCCTTTTCAAGCTCGCAGTTCATCTCAGCCGTCTCGCCCGAAACGCACACATCCTGCCAGAACGCCGCGCGCACCTCGCGAACCTCCGCGACAGCTGCGCGCAAGCCCGGCTCCGATCGCGAGAGCCCACACTTGTCGTACAGCAAGTGGCCAAGCTGCTTATGGAACCACTCGGCTGTGTGCCTGCCGCGCGGTGCCAGTAAGGCGGCAAGCTGCTCGCGCACGCGCTCCTCTGCTGCCGCAAAGGCCGGGGAGCTTGTCGAAAGCGCTCGCTTTTCGAGCTCACCCTGGGCGAGATAGTCAGGAATGGTAAGGGGCGCGATGAAGTAACCATCGACGCAGGCCTGCAGCAGCGAGTTGGCGCCGAGGCGGTTGGCGCCGTGATCCGCGAAGTTCGCCTCGCCCAGGGCAAACAGACCCGGGATGGTCGTCATCAATGCGTAGTCGACCCACAGCCCGCCCATGGAGAAGTGGGCCGAGGGCGAGATCAACATGGGCTCACGGTAGGCATCGACGCCGGTAATCTTCTGGTACATCGCAAACAGGTTGCCGTACTTCGTTGCGATCGGCGCCTTGCCCTGCGCGCTGATGGCGTCTGCGAAATCGAGGTAGACGGCATTGCGCTGGGCGCCCACGCCAAAGCCGGCATCGATCCGCTCTTTGGCGGCGCGTGAAGCGACGTCGCGGGGCGCGAGATTGCCGTAGCTCGGGTAGCGACGCTCCAGGTAGTAGTCACGCTCGTGCTCGGGAATGGTTTTGGCCTTGCGTGCATCGCCGGCCTTGAGCGGGACCCAGAGACGGCCGTCATTGCGCAGCGACTCCGACATCAGCGTGAGCTTGGACTGGTGCGCACCGGCCTGCGGCAGCGACGTGGGATGCATCTGCGTAAAGCTCGGACAGGCCATCAGCGCACCCTGCTTGTGCGCCCGCCAAATCGCCGAGCCGTTGCAGCCCATGGCCAACGTCGACAGGTAGTAGATCTTGCCAAAGCCTCCCGTCGCAAACACCACGGCATCGGCGACATGGCGCGTGAGCAGACCGGTGTCGAGGTCGCGTACGATCAAGCCACGCGCGCGCCCGTCGCTGACGACCAGATCGAGCACTTCGTGCCGTGTGAATAGCGAAACGCTACCCGCTGCCACCTGGCGCAACAAAGCCTGATAGGCGCCGAGTAGCAGCTGCTGACCGGTCTGGCCGCGGGCGTAAAAGGTGCGGCTTACTTGCACGCCGCCAAAAGACCGATTGGCAAGGTAACCACTGTACTCGCGGCCGAAGGGTACGCCCTGGGCGACGGCTTGATCGATCAGCGCAGCGGAGCATTCTGCCAGTCTATAGACGTTGGCTTCCCGAGCCCGGAAGTCACCACCGCGCAGCGTATCGACGAACATGCGGTAGACGCTGTCGCCGTCATTTTTGTAGTTCTTGGCGGCGTTGACGCCGCCCTGGGCCGCCACCGAATGGGCTCTGCGCGCCGAGTCCTGAAAGCAAAAGGCCTTCACGCGATAGCCGAGCTCGCCTAAAGAGGCAGCCGCCGCACTGCCGGCCAGGCCCGTACCGACCACGAGTACTTCGTAGTGCTTACGGTTTGCGGGGCTGATCAGACGGGCCTGCGCTTTGAAGCGCGACCACTTGTCTTCAAGCGGCCCATCCGGGATGCGCGCATCGAGCTTCATTGCGGCGCTCGCGCGAAGTGCATGAACACCGGGATTACGACGAAGCCTAAGGTCACTAGCACACTGAAAGCGCGCCCGAAGCGGCGCAGCCAGCGGCGAAAGCGCGCGTGATGTAGGCCGAGGCTGCGCGTTGCGCTCTCGACTCCGTGGAGCAGATGGTAACCCAGCGCCAGCATCGAAAGCACGTAAGCTAATACATACCAGCCTTGCGCAAAGCTCGCCTGCACGACGCTATACAGATCGCGGTTTCCCCACCCGTCGCGCGCCACGGCACCGAAGCGAAATGGGTACCAGAAGTCGCGAAAGTGGACGACCAGGAACACGAGCACCACCGTGCCGAGCAAACCCATGTTGCGGCTGTACCAGGGACTTACCTCGGAGCGACGGTCTTGCAGGTAACGTCCGCCAGCGCGCCGGTCGCGGCAGGCCATGAAGCCGGCCAAGACCGCGTGCAGCAGGATGGCGCCGTAGAGCCCAAAGGAGATGACCGTAATCAGCGGATTGCCCGAAAGGAGCTCGGAGTAGGCGTTGAAGGCCCGGCGTGCTTCCACTTCCGGCAACAACAGCTGCAGATTGCCCGCGAGGTGAACGACGAGGAAGCTGCACAAAAAGAGCCCCGTCATGGCCATGACCAACTTATGGGCGAGGGTACTCATCCGTCAGAGGACGCTTTACCCGTGCTTGGCACGGACTGCAATGCTCAGCTGATCCGCACGCGGCCGCTGGCGGATCGGATCTTCAAACGCAAGAGCGCGCTGAAACGATCGATGTTTGCATTGTTTACATAACTCTCTCTCAGCGTAAACGATCAGGAACGGTCGAAGGGCGGTCGCGTGCGTTGTCCAAAGGACATGACCGCGGTGACTCTGGTGGCCCCGATACGTGATCGAGCGAGAAGGTGGTGGTCGGCCCATCTCCCATACTACCAAGGCACGGTCGTCTCGGGTGCGATGGTCGCGCCGCTGACGATACGCATCTTATAGTCGAAGGTTTCGTTAGGATCGAAGCCATAGCCCGAAGCCGCACTTTCGTTGTGTGCGTTGACCACAGCCACCACCAAGTTCACGAGCCCGTTGCGTGCGCCTTTTGGAATAGTAAGGGTTGCTTGCCCCTCGGAGAATGCTTCTCCGTAGACCGGCGTTCCGTCTGGCTCGCGATACGTGAACAGCGCGCGCATCTCCAGAGGAGTTTTCTTACTGCCATGCGCGTCGGGCACCAGCTCCACGATTACGGTGGTTGGGCCGTCGCTCGCCTTGAGTGGGATGATATTACGGCCTTGATGGTGCGGGATCTGCTTGATCGGTGGCTTCAGCCAGCCGTCCGGTTGCTGGGTTGGAAACGCGTAGAAGAATCTGCCCGTGCCAGTAGGTTGCACTTCGGGAATGTTCCAGGCGCTCTTGACTTGCTTGGTGACGGGGCCCGTCCACTCTGCGTAGTCGAGCAATGAGTTGCGCGCGCCAAACTGTAGAACCGCTTCGCGAACCGCTTCTACGCCAGCCATCGACTCTAGCACGCGAAATACGGATCCCTTGTTGCCCGCGGCGGGCTCCGTCCATAGGCAGTTGACGAAGCCACGACCAAAGGTAAGTGCCAGGCTGAGGGGAAATAGCTCAAGCCCGTAGCGATAGCCGCCATACCACTGCGGCATTGTCCTGCCTTCCCCTCCCTGATCGCTCGGCCCTGAAACCGTTCCATCCGTGTAGAAACCCATGGACTCGATCGGGATGTGCTCCGCAAACAACATGGAGGGCACAAGCCAGCCGACATCCACCGGCAAGCCTTTGAGCTTGAGTCGCATGGTGGTTAGGTACACATCGTGCGCCTCGTGAAACCAGCCGGAACCCGGGTTGTTGTACTTATCGAGCACGATTTGGAAGGCATGGATGCTCTCATGAAGGGCACCGCCCGCCTCATACTGATTCCATACTCCGGGCTTCGTCGCTTCATCTTTGCATATATTGAGTGGAGTACTCTCGAAGTCTGGAATGCCACTGCGATTGCCCGGCCCGCCGCCTTCCGCACTCGCTGCGGTCGTGTCGCCCGATAGCCCAGACTTCAGCACGTACCAGTTGAAGTAATGTCCCTTCTTCCAATCAGGAAAAGCAGGAAAGCCAAGCAGGTTGACCATATCCATGAACCCACTATTGAGCTCTATCAGGTCCCTCTTGATCACTTCGTCGGTGATGCAGGCGTCCGGCTTAGGCCCCATCGACATCGCGAGGTAACCATGGGTGACCGTGCGAGCGATGGGAGCCCAGGTTGGATTGAGCGTGAGCGTGGGATTGTCCACTAACTTGTCGATCTCAAAGCATTGAGGCCACTTCGGGGCCGGCTCTTGCGTGCCCGCATCAGCACTGCCCGAATCCGCTGAGCTCCCTCCCGCGTCTTCTGACCAAGGGCGGTTTTCATCACCGCCTCCGTCGTTGAGCTGGTCAATACCATCGGCACCATCAGGGATCCCAGGCCCCTGCGGATTGCGGCCCGAAGGCTTACCTTCTGCCGCACTGCAGGCAGGGAGCAGGGCCAAACCAAGCATGAGCATAGCGGCCAGTGAGCGGCGGATTGCTTGCACGTAAACACCTCGCGTGATGACAACGCAGAGGCATGTGCACATCGGATGCCAGCGTGATGCTCGACCCATTGCCGAGCAAACACGGAGGCCTCGCACGGAGTCTCATCGAGCCGTTGTTAACATACTCATGACTGTGCAGCCGTTTCGATTACAGGTCCGCAGCGACGAAGGGCCGCGAGCCTCTCGACCGTGGCGGGTTGCCTTCAGCGAGCGTAATGTCTCGTGCCAGCGACCCACCTAACCTGGGAGCGTCCAGCCACGCACTCGTCAAACAGTGGCATCTGATGCTCTGTTTGCCCTGAACCAAAGCTGGTTCTGCAAAGGCCTGTTCAGGGTACGGGGCCGAGGACGCCGTGCATGTCATCGTGCAGACGGTTTAGGTCGAGTCCATCGAGCACGATCACGCTATTCACCGAGGAGATCCGTGTGGGGTCTTGGTCCCAGGACCAAACGTACTTCCCGGCTTGATCGTATTCGATCACCTGTCGTCCGATCGCGCCCAACTCCTTGGGGCTGCCGTCTGCATTCGTGCCATGACCTTGGGAGTTGGTCACGACGATGTGCCCATTGGATAAGACCTGAAATTGACTCAGGTGATGAAGGTTGGTCTCTTTCGCTTCGGGCGCGCGCAGGCCGCCCATGGTTTGGACGAGCTTGCCCGTTGTGTCGAAGATCATCAGGCTTTCGCCGTGACCGGTCGATGCGATGGTGTCGCCATTCGGCATGCGAACGGCCATGAACGCTGGCTGCGCGTTGACGGGAAAGCGGCCGAGCTCCTTACCGTCGAGCCCGATCTCCACAATCGCATCCTTCCCCGGCGTGGCTTCCTGCCGGGTCCCGACGAGGAAGGTGCCCGTGGCTGTGCGCCGGATCAAGCGATTGCCCGAGACCCCGGGCAACGCCCATTTCCCCTTAACTTGATCGTTCGCATCCACTTCGATGGCGAGCACGCCCGTGCCGACCTTAAGGCCGCTTCCGATTAGTAATGTATTACCGTTCGGAAGCCGACGGGCCGACTTGACGCCATCGCGTCCGTGCACCGTTCGTACGACGCTATGACTAGCCAGATCGATCTCGCTGTACCCATCGCGCGTACTGGCGAGCAAGCGTCCGTTTCCGATCAGCTGCAGGTCGAGTCCGATGCCGGCAACCTTGAGATCCCATCCTTTACGCTCACTCGGATCGTCGAGATTGACATAGATGATCTTACCTAGGTTCTGATCAGCCAAGATGAACTGCCTTGGATGACCTGTGCTCGAAGGGGGAATGACACCCACCCCAGAAGCTCCTCCATCTGCCGGGGGCACGGCGGCGTCAGGCACTGGCTCCATGTCGGCATCGCTGGCATCGAGCGCAGGAGTGGGGGGCTCACCACCTGCATCTGCAAGGGTATGCCCAGCAGACGCTCCGCTGTCTTCGGAAGCCGACCCAGGATCTATCTGAGTGTCTGGCGAGCTGTGCGATGAAAGCGGCTCGCCGCAGGCTGCAGTGCTCCACGCGAGCACGACCCACAAAGCGCAGCCACGCGTGAGTCTGGAAGCAACCGTATCTTCAGGCATGCGATACCTTCGGGGGTAAAGGGTGATGGACCGGGCTGGTGCACGCACGATGCCAGCGCAGGTTCGGGCCAATTCGCGCGAGCTTGCGCAAGGTCGACGTCTTTTCATAGAGGGCTCATAGGGGGCGTACGTGTCGGCTATGGTGACGGTGAAACCATTTTGGATACGCCACTTCGAAGCTGAAAAGGCAGGGCGGAAAGGGACGGATCTCGCTTTCAAACCTTTCGTTCAGACCTGATGCAACATCGTCATAGCTACGCCGAATGCTGTGGTCGTGGGACCAGAATCCCGATCGTATCTCGTCGATCCACGGGATCGTGGTGCTCGACGGGCTCGACCTGAACAAGCTCCATGACGATGCCAACGGCGTACTGGCCCCCGTGCCGTGAAGCGCAGGCATTCGGGGCGCCTACTGGCTCTCGCACAGGAAAGGGAACATGCCCCGTGATCGTGTGAGAACGACGTAGAACGGCGCGCTACTCGCACACAGCGAGGCGCGCGACGCGTAAGCGACGTAGGGCGGCGGGCTTGCGATAGGAGGCGTCAGTGGCTCGCTCCTCGAGCGCGTAAGCCCATACCAGATCGCCATTGGGCAGGGTCGCTAGCTCCGCGTTCCAAGTCGGGGCGCCTTCGATGCCCTCCTCCTTCCCCAAGGGCTCGCCCTCCGCTGACAATAGCTGCACGCGCGTGCCCGCATTCTTACCAAAGGGCATGGCCTTATCATCGGGAACCTGCTCGATGCGCTGCCACATGGCGAGCACGTTCGAACCGTAAGGTGCGAGGCGCACGTCGAGCTCGGCCACCCCCTCTTGGGTATTCGTCAACCATTTGATCGTGCCGCTTGGCTGTCGATCTTGGTCAAGATAGGCAAAGGCGATGTCGCTGGTTTGTTTGGCAGGCGCAATCTCGGGCACATCTCCAGACTTCTTGATGCCCCCATCCCCTTTCGAAGACCACGCGATCATGTACCGCTGATCGGGAAGTCGCAGGATGCTGCCGAAGTTACCGGCCGTATATCCTGCCCAGTTTTGCTCGGGAGCGAGATAGTGCGTTCTGCCTTCGATCACCAGGTTCAGGCCCGCATTCGGATATGCATCACTAAAACATAAGGGTGTGAATCGTTCAGGTTCGGCCAATAGCCGGATGCCCTCGTTGTGACTGCAATTCCAGCCCCAGCCACCCTTTTGCGCTTTACCGATGCCATCCACATAGACGAGCTTGTCGCCGTAATGTCCTTCGGCCCAGTGCCCCTTGCCTCCGCGAATCACGAAGTAGGAACCGTATACCTTTCCGTTCCAGCGAAGCGCGCCATTGAGCCCGTTCGAAAAGTCTTTTTCTTGGTCGACTCCACTCGTGCCCGTAAGAAAGGAGGTAAACTGTTCCTTACCATCACGGTAGCGCACGAGCAGCGCTGCGCGGTTCGGCTTCTCGGATTCATCGATGGCGACCTCGCTGCCTGGGTCATCGCGGCGCGTCAGAAGGGCAAAACCGTCGTCGTGGGCGACAAAACCTCCGAGATCGACGCCAGGGATGATCACATCCTCACCCGCGCGCTCAAGCTTCTCATCCAAGGGTGTCACGTGGACGCTCGTGCGGTCGTCGGTCAGCCAGGCTATCTGTGCGCGGCCGTTGGGCGACACCGAGAGCTCGATGCGGTCGAGCACCGGAAAGCCATCGTAACCTGACACCAGATGGGAGATATCCGCTTCGACGTCGACGGTAGTGACGCTCAGGCGCTCGGCCCAAGATTGCTGACAGCTCGGTGTAACCGTGCCGCCGCCGGTCGCGCTGTCTCCGCCATTCTGTTCCCCATTCGCGCCTGACCCGTCGCCCCCGTTCGTGGTTTCTCCTGTGTTGCCCCCCCCGCCTGACGATGCACCCGCGTCGAAGTCCGGCGCGGCGTTGCCCGCGTTCCCCTCGCAGGCGCAGAGCACGCTGCACAAACACAGTAAGGTTACAAAGCGCATAACTCTCCCAGGTAGCAACGAAAGGACCCGCACCTCCTCAGGCAACGCAAGGCTCATGCCAGGCACGCGACAGCAAAATGCGTGGATTTTCAAACACTTTGTAGCTGATGGGGGGGCGGGCCAACGGTTCAGTGCCCCCTTGTGGGGCTTGCCGCTCCCGAAGCCGCTGCAGCCCATCGAGAGCGCGACGCACATCGCAGCACAGGCGCGCTATGCAAGGATGACCATAGCGGCTAGCGAGCCGCGGAAGGGGAGCGCGATGCTGTTGCAGCACAAGCGCGCCGCGGACCTGTAATCAAAACGGTTGCACAGTCATGACTGTGTCTACAACGCTGCGATGAGACTTCGTGCGAGTGCTGTGTTGTTGCTCGGCAATTGGTTGCGCATCAGGCTGGCATCCCATGTGCAAAGGCCCGTGCGTTCCCATCACGCGAGGTGTGTACCATGCATCGCCCCCTCCCCGCATTGACGACCCCAGCGTGGTTGTATCGCCTGCCACTCTTACTCCTGCTGGCATCGTCGGCGTGCACGGGTGAGTTCGATCGGCCGTCGGGCCCCGCCGCGAGCGCGGACCCGAACGCGGACGCGTCGGGGATGAGTTCAGACAGCTGTCTACAACAGGGGGCGGCTCCGATGCGCGCGCATCTGCTTTCCCCGAGCCAATACGCAAACGCGGTGCAAGAGGTGCTGCACGTCTCCATCGACCTCTCCACGCTCGAATCGGTGACCGGCAGCGGACTCGACGAGCTCGGCGTCGAGCGGCGCGCCAATGCGGCCGAAGACATCGCCCGTCGCGCGGCCTCCGCTTACGCGGCGTGGGCGCCCTGCACTCCAGCCACTGCTGACGCCTCGGCGTGTGGACTCCAGATCAGCGCGTGGCTGGGGCGACGTGCTTTTCGGCGCCCGCTCGAGGATGCGGAGTTGCAAAACCTCTACGCTCTGTTCTCTCTCGGGCTGACGGAAGGCGATTTCGCGCTCGGCGTCGAGTGGTTACTCACCGGACTTTTGCAGACTCCGGACTTTCTCTACCAAGTTGCCCAAGTGCGTAGCGACGAGCCGCCGCTATCGGTACAAGCGCTGTCGAGCTACGAGCTGCTGAGCCGTCTTACGCTCTCGCTCTGGGATTCGATTCCCGACGACGCTGCGCTGGACGAGGCGGCACAGGCCGGATTCATGGACGACGCTGCCTACCGCGATCGCGTAAAGCGGATGTTGAACGATAAGCGGTTTGCGCGCGGGGTTGAGCGTTTCTATCAGGGCTGGCTCTCGCTCGACGGCTTCGCAGACGTGGCTCGCGATGACCCCGAGTTCACTGGGGAGGTGGTCCAAGCACTTCGCGAGTCGCTGAGACAGAGCATTCGCGAGCTCTACGCGGACGCTCAACCGAGCTTGCGCGCGCTGTTCACGGGAAACAGCTACTTCGTGAACCCCGCGTTGCGCGCCTTTTACAAGCTCCCGGCGAGCCAAGAGCAGGGCTTTGTCAGAACACCGTTCGAGGGCGAAGAGCGCTACGGTCTCCTGACCCATCCGGCGCTGCTCACGTTGCTTGCTAGGCCGAGCGCAAGCCATCCAATTGCACGCGGTCTTTTCGTGCGGAGGAAGTTGCTATGTCAGGAGATTCCACCTCCTCCGGACGGGTTGACCATCCCTCCTCTGGCAGCCGTCGATGCAAACGCTTCGACCCGCGAGCAACTCTCGGCACACACGGACCAACCAGTCTGTGCAGGTTGCCACGATCGCATCGACCCACCTGGATTCGCCTTGGAAGCCTACGATTTTGTGGGACGTCAACGCGCGACGGACGGCAATAGGCCCGTCGACACCTCCGGGGTCATGCGTGGCGCAGCGGACCTCGATGGCCCCTTCGCGCACGGAGGAGAGCTGCTCGCGCGCATCGCGCAGAGCAAGACCGTGGCCACGTGTTTTGCCCGAACCTACTTTGCGCACGGGCTCGAACGCGATGTGGGCGAGGAAGACGCTTGTTCGCTCGCGCAAACCACCGACGCGTTCGTGGAAAGCGGCGATTTGCGCGAGCTCGCCGCTGCGGTCGTTCTTTCCTCTTCTTTTCGCACACGAGCAGCGGAGGCTCGGACGCCATGAAAATATCAGCAAGATCCCGGCTCAGCCGACGAGACCTAGTTCGTCAGATAGGCGCCGCAGCGTTGGCTCTGCCGATGCTCGAGCTATTCGCACACCAAGCGCGCGCAGAGGAGCGCAGGTCTCGCTACGTCGTCTTCATCTACACCCCCGACGGCGTCAATCAACGAGCCTTTTGGCCGACGGAAAGCAACTCCAAGCTGACGCTTAGTCCGATTCTCGCGCCGTTCGCGCCCTTCCAAGACAAGTTGCTCGTGCTTGGACCTCAGTTTGCCGGCGACGACCCGATGATGAACACGGGCCTCACGTACGCCGTGACTCCACCGCAGCACCAGGCCCCCGTGTGCCTTGCCGCGACCGACGTGAAGCTGCCCCTGAGGGATCAGCGCACGGCAGACAATCGCATCCGCTCCCCTTCGATCGACCAAGTGATCGCCCACGCAGTAACCACGGATCAACCTTTTTCCTCGCTCAACTTCGGTCTCCATCCTGTCGGCGGAGACACACCCTCAGACCTCCACTATGGGCAAGATGGAATCCCGCTGCGACGTATGGACAGCGCTGATGAAGTATGGAATCGACTGTTTGCCAGCATCGTCAGCGGACCTTCCCTCGAAGCTGGTCGCGCCCTTCGCAAACATTCGGCAGTATCCGACTTCTTGCATGCCCGTTTCGCGGCGCTCTCCAGGAACGTCAGCGCCGCGGATCAACAGGTGCTCGACAAGCATCTGACAGACCTGCGTGCGCTCGAGAAGCGGAGGCTGTCGGCGATCCGCGCACCGGAGGGAACAGACACGTGCGTGCATCCACCCGCGCCGGAGCTTTCGAAGGATCAAGTCTACGTGCGAACTGGCGCCGACACCGAGCAGCTCAGCCCGTTCTTCATGGATTCGATCGCGGCAGCGTTCGCTTGCAACCTGACCAAGGTAGCTTCGGTGACGTTTGGCTATCCTGGGGGCGGTGGCGAAGGCGGGCTACGCATGCCCTGGCTCAACTTCACCGACTCGCTGCATTCCCTTTCGCATCACGGCAGGCGTCCCGAGAAGCTTGAGCGTTACGCGCGTATGCACACCTGGATTGCTTCGCAAATTGCGCTGCTTATGAAGAGACTCGCTGACACGGCCACAGCCGATGGGTCGCTCCTCGATCACACCACGATCTACTGGTTCAACCGCCACGGAGATGGGGATACACACTCCAACTACGCGCTGCCGAACGTGCTGCTCGGGGGCACGGGAGGTTATTTCAAAATGGGCCGCTTACTCAAACTCCCGCGCACGAGCCCAACCCAGGTTCTCATCTCGATAGCTCACGCCATGGGCGTGGAAGTGGCGAAGTTCGGAGAAGGTGCACACGCAGCTTCCGGAGACCTGACCGAGCTTCGCGGCCCTATCGTGTGAAGAAGTGGAAAACGGGTTATCACTCATTCCGCGCGCGATTGGTCTCTTCAACCCAGCAGCTCGCTCATCGGATCACTGACCTTACTCGGGCCGTCCCCAAAGCTCGGGAGCATGGCCCCGACCGCTCGCGCAAGCGTGAATGGCACCTTCATCGCGGGCCCCTGGCTCGCAATATGTTGGCCACTCTTGAGCCCTCCCGCGCGGCCAACCACCAAGAGCGGGGTGTTGGTATTGAGGTGGGTGCTACCTTCACTGCAGTCGTTGGCGACCATGATCGCACTGTTATCGAGCAGGTTGCCGTCTCCTTCGGGCGTTGCCTTGAGCACATCGATGAACACGCGCAGCTCGGACATGTAGTGAAGGACGACCTTGTGCAGGCGTGGGTCCTCGATGGGAAAGTGCGAAAGATCGTGCACGCCGGGATTACGTAAGCTGCCTACGATGCGATCACTCTTCAGCTCAGAACCTGGCTGCACGATCTGGTAGGTGACTACACGCGTGAGGTCGCACGCGAACGCGAACGCGACGAGCTCGGCCATCGTCTTGTTGATCAGCTGGACGCGCTCGTCATAGTCGCCCGCACCCGCAACGAGTGCGTCGGCCGGCGCGACGGGTGCCTTGCACGAGGCCCGAACGATGTCGTTGGTCATCGAATCGCCACCCTGCAGACGACGCTCGAGTGCACGCAGCCCCTCCATATGTTGCTCGAGGCGCTTTTTATCGCTCGCCCCGAGGCGGTTGTTGAGCGCCCGGCCATCTTCTTTGACCACGTCGAGCACGCTCCTCTGCAGCCGCATCTGCCGCTCAAGGGCAGCGACTGCCGCGGCGTCCGTTGCAGCGTTTGCGCCAGCTGCTGCAGTGAGTCGCGTGAATACTTCCTTGCAGCTACGCGCGTAGACGTTCGGACTGTTGGGGCCGCTATGTGACCAATGGTGGAATGCCGATCCGCGTTCGCCCGACTGGGCGTGCGTGACTGCAAGCTCGAGCGACTTGAACTTGGTGTTCTTGCCGATCTCGTCTGCGACCAGCTGGTCGATCGAAGCGCGTGCCGCCGTGTACTCGCTGTCGTTTCGGCCCGCAGGCGGGACCCCCGTCATCAGGTATGTGTGTTGGGTCGCGTGTCCTCGCCCGATTTGCGGGATGTCGAGTCCGCTCACGCACGTCAAGTAGTCGCGCACCGGAGCGAGCGGGGCGAGCTGGTCCGACAGCTCCCACGTGGAGCCAATCTCAGCCGGCACCCAGCGCTTCAAGTGGACACCATTGGCGAACGCCCACACGCCGAAGCGCCGCGGTAGTGCCGCCCCATCGGCGTAGGCGGTGCCGTGGCTGTTGAGCATGAACTCGAGGCGCGGTAAGGCCAGGGAGATCGCGACCCCACCGAGGACGCCGCGCAGGAAAGTCCGTCGTCCCGTCTCGATTTTGCTCATGTGTCATCTCCCTGCTCGGCGTTGTTGGGAAGGTCGGGCGCAATGACCGTACGAAAGAGCTCGCTCTCCACGAGTGCGAGGAAAAGCTGGTCGAGCCTTCCACCCTCTTCGCGATTGCGCGCAAGCAATGCCGCGATTGCGTCGCTCTGCTTCGCGCCTTCGACCTCGCCGAGGACCTGGCGATACACGGTTCGAACGAAGCAATCATCGGCGCGCTCGTGATTGGCCAGCAGGTTCGACAGCGCGCGAGCGTCGTCAAAGGGCTCGCCATCGAGCACTCCCGCCGGGTCGATGCGCAATCCGTACTCCTCGGTCCGCACGCGCCCGAGCGCGTCGAATGTCTCGAAGGCAAGGCCCAGGTCATCCATGAGCGTGTGACAGCCCTGACAGCTCGGATTGGCGCGATGCTCAGCAAGCCGCTCGCGCACGGTCGCTTTCGTGTTCGGGTCGGGCTCCGGCAGCGACGCGATGACTCCCTCGGGAGGTGGCGGGACGGACGTGCAGAGGAGGACCTCGCGCATGAACTTGCCGCGGGCGACCGGCTTGGTCTTGTTGCCGTCGCCGTGGGTGACAAGGAATGCGGACCGACTGAGCAGACCGCTGCGCGGACCGTCTGGCGGCAGCTCGACCACGCCCCAGTCTTGGCTCGGCGCAGGCAATCCATAGTGCTCGGCAAGCTCTGCATTCAGGTACGTCGTCGTACTCGCGAACAGGTCCAGCAGGCGCGATTTGTCATCGAACACCGTGCGCTCCATCGACAGCAGGGTCTCCTCGCGCATGGCTGCGGCGAGCGACTGCGCAATCCCCTTCGATCGCTCCGAATCTGGCAAGCCGAAGTCGCGTAGATGCATGTACTCCGCGAAGAACGTGCGCATGGCAGTGCGGGCGCGAGGCGAAGCGAGTAGACGCTCTGCCTGCCTGCGCAGACCCGCGACTGAGTCGAGCTCGCCCTCCTTGGCAGCGTCGAGCAGAGCGTCATCGGGCGTGGTGTCCCACAGCGCGTACGATAGTCGCGAGGCGAGCTCGTAGGACGTCAAGCGGCGCGCACCTCTCGGCTTCGACGGCTCTCCGTACTCGAGGCGATAGAGGAAGTTGGGCGACTGCAGCATCGCTGCGGTGACGTACGAGACTCCTTGCCAGGCGTCGTCAGTCTCCGTGGTCACCATGGTCGCAAGAGTCAGATATCGCGCGACCTCGTCGCCTTCGAGCGGGCGGCGGAAAGCTCGTCGTCCAAAGTCGACAATGTACGAGCGCGTGCACTCGTCATCCGCAATCGTTGGAGTACAGGCGAGGAGCTCGGTGCGCTTCACCTGGTCTAAAAACGTCTGCTCAGCGAGCAAATAGGCGGCCTCCACGTACTTCTCGACGCCGAGCGCAGAAGTGCCGACCCGTGATGCGCCCACAGATGCCAGACCGCCGACGAGCGAGTCCGGATCCATCGACAACGTCGTGTTGCTTCCGATCAAGTCTTGTACCGTGTTTTGATACTGCGAGGCGGTGAGCCGCCGCCAGACTGGTGCGGAAGGCGATTCCGTGGCCTTTGGGGCATCCGGCCCGTCGATGCCGGGCTTGTCCGGAACGGGACCGGAAGGAACCAGGCTCAGGTCGCCCACACAGGCGATCGTAAGAAAGCCCAAGCCGCAGGCTATCACCCCTGAAATGCGAGACTCTCGCGAGCTCGTGTGCCTATCCTGTTCTGCGGACGTAGCGGGGTGGTGATGCATGGGCGCTCTCTGGCAGGGCGGGCACTTGAGCCCGAGGTTCAGGGCTCCTGTTGTGCAACCCCCATGCCGCCCTCGAAGAGAGCCACTTCCTCCGCCAGCGCGCAGCATCTCGAGCTTTTTCAGCCGCGCGTTAGCGGCCGATGGGCGTGGGCCACGCGGCCTATAACCGATTTAGCCTCGTCGTAACGGGATCGGATACAACAGGGGCCGCGTCGCTCGAGCGCACCGGTGAGTGGCGTGACGTGAACGCGCGCCTCGGGGATCGGCGTCTCAGCTTGTTTGAGGTCGGGATTGGGAGCTGTGTTGCGCCACGCGACGAGGCTTTCTCCATTGGGCTGAACCGCAAGCGCAATGTGCGAGTCGATCGGAGTGCCGTTGTAGCCGTAGTGCACGTATTCGATGTCTTCGGCGACCTCTACGCTCGCTACCGTGAGTCGCTCCGAAAGCGCGCCGCAAGAGGACGAGCCGGTCGGTGCATCCTCGTTCAGCCCCGTATCGTCACGGGGCCTTTCGTCGTCCGACCGCGAGCAGATGGCCTGGATCTTCTGCGCCTGCCGGCGGCAGCGCCTTGCGAATCCAGCGGTCGAGTGGAAGATACCGCTGTAAGACGAGGAAGGCGCGCAGATGGCTTGGGTTACCTTGATCGTTGCCGGGGTATTCGAAATCGGCTGGGCCGTAGGCCTGAAGTATAGCGAAGGCTTCTCGCGCCTGGGTGCCTCGTTAGCGACGGGCGGTGCGATGATACTTAGCCTCGGACTGCTCGGCCTTGCTTTGCGCACGCTTCCGCTGGGCACGGCCTATGCGGTCTGGACGGGAGTGGGCACCGTGGGAACCGCTATGCTCGGCATCGTGCTGTTCGACGAAACGGCAGACCCGCGCCGGCTGCTGTGCATTGGACTTATCGTTGCTGGCATCGTCGGGCTGAAACTACTTGCACCCGTTCACGAGTAGATGGCCTTTCTGCTTGTGCGTCGGCCCCTCGGACCTCGTAAGCAAGTCGTGCTCGTTCGCCGCGCACTACTGCGCGGCCTAGCATTCGCGCAGAAGACCCACCAAATCGTCGGAGGGCTTCATGCGCTCGTCGGTCAAACCCAGCTGTGGAATGTTGGCAACGCGACGGACTACGATCATCCGTTGCATTTGCACGGCTTTCGTAAGTGCTGATGCATGATGGCAGCGCACCCGAAGTCGCAGAGTGCTTGCGCGCTGTGCATCTGCAATCAGATTGCCCAGTGCCGACTCGCTTGATCACGTAGGGAGGAAGCAGCGTCTCGCCGCAGTCTTCATCGACCGCGTTGGAGGATACATAAGCAAAACGCGCGCCACGATAGGGAACCTCGAGGAAGGGGCCCTTGGGGGAGTTACCCCCTTGGATCAAGCGCAGCATCTCGTCCGGGCCTTTGTCGAACTCATGGTTACCGAGGGTACCCACCACGTTGCAAAGCGGGTGCGCACCATACCAATAGCTGCAGCGCTTGTTGGCGAGCAGATTCATGAACTGGATCGCTGGCTCGTCCTGAAGCAGCGCTGACTCGGGGGGGATGCACCCACGTGATCACCGGCGTGCACGATAAGCGTCGTACCCTGGAACGCCGCCTGCTGCCCCCGCGTTTGCCGGTATCGCGTGGCGAAATCCGACACGTTTCGCTGAAGTAACTTCGACGCTACCCGATTGGACCACGACGCAAGCACCTGTCACCGCGTGCTAAACGCTCTTGATGACAACCTTGCAGCCGACCTGGTTTGTCGATGGTGACGAAGGTGAGTGGCGTGTCGAAGCGCTACAAAGCGTCGTGGGCGAGGCGTTGCCGGCCTGCGCGCGCCTTGGTGTTTACGGGGCCGAGGCGGCGGGCGCAGTGCCGCGTGCCGCAGCGGTCGAGACGTGTCGTTGGACCTTGAGAGGCACGACAGGTCACGTGCGCTACGTCGAGCGCGACGAGAAGCGCGCGCTAGCGGCCATTACCCCGCCCCTCGCACGCGCGGAGGCCACCTGTGCGGCGTTCATACCCATCCGCAAATCCCAAGCTTGGTGGGAGCTTGCCCAGGACGAGCGGCGAGCCATTCTCGCATCACCATCGGTATGACTTACTTACCGGCTGTGGCGCGGCGCCTTTACCAAGCGCGCGAGCTGGGCGAAGCCTTCGACTTTCTGACCTGGTTCGAATACGCACCCGAGCATGCGTCGCACTTTGAAGAGCTAGTGCAAAGGTTACGTGCGAGTGAAGAATGGAGCTACGTGGAGCGCGAAGTTGACGTACGTCTGAGCCGCTAACGCTAGCTCGGTCGACAACGCATGACCAAGAACGCGCGGCACGCTTCATGGGTATTTTGCAGTCTCGACCTTTCGTGACAAGAGCCAACTATGTCGCAGGCCGCTCCCACTCCGCGCCGGGGATCCTCCCCGGGCTCTCCTATGACCCCCGACGAGCCGTCGCCGCGCCCGCCCTGGGTGTTGTACGCGTTGCTGGCTGCCATGCTGATCAGCAGCTGGGCCTGGCGCGCGTCCGTAGACGATAGCCGCGCGGAGATGATCGATTACTCTACTTTCTACGCCAAGCTCGAAGAGCGCAAAGTTGAGAGCGTCGTCATCGAAGGTCAGGCTATCGAAGGTAAGTTTCGCGCCAAGGAAAAAGTAGGAGAGCGCGAGCTACAAGAGTTTCGTTCGATGATGCCAGCAGAGGACCCGCAGCTCTTGCCGGCCCTACGAGAGCAGGAAGTCAAAATCCGCGTCAAGAGCGAGGAGCAGCCGTTTTTCGTCGCGCTTCTGTTCACGCTACTGCCCTGGGTGCTGATCATTGGTGCCTGGGTGTGGCTGTCCCGTCGCGCCCGCTCGATGATGGGCGCAGGCCCGCTCGCTTTCATGAACAAAGGCACGCGCAAGTTCGACAAGACCACGGATGTGAACGTGACCTTCGACGATGTGGCCGGGCTCAAAGCTGCCAAACGGGACCTGCAGGAAGTGGTCGGATTTTTGAAGGAACCTGAGCGTTACCGCAGGCTGGGCGGCAAAGTTCCACGCGGTGTGCTGCTGGTCGGCCCGCCCGGCACCGGCAAGACCTTGCTCGCACGGGCTGTCGCAGGCGAGTCCGGCGTGCCGTTTTACTCGATCTCAGCTTCGGAATTCATCGAGATGTTCGTGGGCGTCGGCGCAGCCCGGGTGCGCGACCTTTTCGCCGAAGCCAAAAAGAATGCACCTGCAATCATCTTCATCGACGAAATCGATGCGGTGGGCCGCTCGCGCGGCGGCGGGCTTGGCGGAACCCACGAAGAGCGCGAGCAAACGTTGAATCAGCTCCTGTCGGAGATGGATGGATTCTCGCGCAATGATCTGACGATCGTGCTCGCCGCAACCAATCGCCCGGACGTGCTCGACCAGGCGCTGCTGCGCCCTGGACGCTTTGACCGACGGGTGATCGTCGATCGCCCCGAGCTCGATGCGCGACGTGCCATCTTGAGCGTGCACACCAAGGGTAAGCCTATCGCCAGTGACGTCGATCTGCGCGTGGTGGCACGCAACACACCGGGCTTTTCCGGCGCAGATCTCGCGAATCTCGTCAACGAAGCGGCGCTCAACGCCACACGACGTGGCGCCGATGAGATCGCCTCCAGCGATTTCAGCGCCGCTTACGACAAGATCGTGCTCGGCGATCAGCGCGAAGGAAAGCTCGACCCGAAGGAGAAGCACAGGGTCGCCGTTCACGAATCTGGCCACGCGATCGTTGCGCACTTTGCAGAACACGCGGAGCCCCTGCATCGCGTCACGATCATCCCACGTGGCATGGCCCTGGGCGTCACCCAGCAGGCGCCCAGCGAAGACCGCCATCTGATGACGCAGCCGGAGCTTACCTCGCGCCTCTGGGTGTTGATGGGCGGCTACGCGGCCGAGCGGCTGATGCTTCACAGCGTATCGACCGGTGCCGAGAACGACCTCAAAGAAGCCACACGGCTGGCCACCAAGATGGTCGCGAACTACGGCATGAGCCCCAAGCTTGGCGCCGTTCACTACGATCACGAAAGTACGGAGCCGTTTCTGGGACAGCGCATCGCGAGCGCATCGGGCACGAGTGATGCCACGATCCACACGATCGAAGCCGAAGCGCGCGCCATCCTGACGCACGCCCTCGAGCACGCCGCGGCCCTGATCGCGAAACGTCGGCCGGAGCTTGAAAGGCTGGTGGCGCGCCTGGCCGAGCAAGAGACCCTAGAGCGCGAAGAGTTGGTGGCACTGCTCGGCTCGCCCGTGAAGGCAGAGGACGGCGCGGCTCTTCAGCTGCCTGTGCATACTTCGTCCACCTGAGAAAGCCGTCAGCCCGTAGCTGAGTCGATGGCCGGCCGCTGTCTCCATGGCCCGCCGCTGTGTCGAGCCGAAACAAAAGAAACTACAGCTCGTGACATATCGTGTTTTCAAGCGTAACGTTACGACAGACGACACATAGATCGTTTCGTTGTAACAACATGAAAATCAATCCCAGACATCTGCTTCTGAAGCTGCTGCTAGGCGTGCGAAACGAACCGCTGTCCGCCCGCGAAGCCGTGGCTGCCTGCGCACTATTCGGAATTCGCGAAAACAGCACGCGGGTCGCCTTGGTGCGCCTGGCTGCGGCGGGCATGATCGAAGCCGACGGCCGGGGTACCTACCGCATCGGTCCGAACGCGGCAGAGCTATCCCAGGAGGTCCGCACCTGGCGTACGGCTGAAGCGCGCGTACGAAAGTGGAGCGAAGGCTACATCGCAGTGCATTGCGGGGCACTCGGTCGCACCGATCGCGTCGCGTTGCGACAGCGCGAGCGCGCACTGCAGCTACTCGGCTTTTGCGAGCTAGATCGCGGCCTGTTCGTGCGCCCAGACAATCTGGTCGGCGGCGTTGCGAACGTGCGCGAGCGCTTGCTCAAGCTGGGCCTCGACCGCGACGCTGCCGTGTTTTTAGCCAAGAGCTTCGACCCGGACCGGGATGCTCGTGCCTGTCGTTTGTGGGATGGTAAGGCCCTTACCAAATCTTATATCCAGACCCGCGAGCAGCTTGAGAAGTGGCTATCACGGGCGCCCGAACTGGATCTGGAGCTAGCGGCTCGCGAGTGCTTTCTGATCGGCAATCGCGCGATCCGGATGGTGGTGTTCGACCCCTTGCTGCCTGACCCGCTCGTCGACGTGAGCGAGCGCCGCGCCTTTGTGGACACGGTGCTGCGCTACGACCAGGCCGGACATGCCATCTGGCAGCAGTTTTTGGCACCGCTGCGAGCCCCCGATACGGACATCACCGCAACGCTTACTCACTGACGGTCTTTTCGCTTCTGTTGGAGGTTTCCCATGACTGCCACGATCCCTGACTCAGCATCGCCGACCGAGTTACCTAGCGACACCCGACGCAAGCTCAGCGAGCTGCTAACCAGGGACGAGATTCGCAAGCTCAACGAGCGCTCGGACCTGATGGGTTTTGTGGCGGTGGGCTTTACCTGGTCTGTGATCGTGGCAACGCTCGCGCTGATAGCGTGGGCTCCGGCGCAGCCTTTGTGGCTTGCAGTTCCGGTGTTCGCGTTGGGGATGGTCGTGTTGGCAGGCCGGCACCTGGGGCTTGCCATCCTGCACCACGAAGCTGCGCATAAGTCACTCTTCAAGACGCCCTGGCTCAACGAGCTGATAGGCGACTGGTTGTGTGCGCGACCGACCTGGAACGATCTCAAGAAGTATCGGACCCACCATTTCACCCACCACCGCAGGACCAATCAACCCGACGACACGGACCTGTCGTTGGTGGAATCGTTTCCCACCACGCGCGCCTCCTTAGGACGCAAGCTCATGCGCGACGTGACTGGCCTGACCGGTCTCAAGGCACTCTTCGGCCGCGCCTTGATGGATCTCGGGCTCATCAAGTGGAC
>JBBSJC010000048.1:0-24719 GCA_038257655.1 Polyangiales bacterium
GTGCACATACTCTTCGGGCGTCATCTGCTCGGCGTGCTCGTGGTACCCGTGGATGCGTCCGCCAGCGACGATGCGCCGCAGGTTCAAGCGGTGACACAGCTCGCGCCGCGCTTCGTACAAGACGTGGCCCACACCTTGGCCGCGCATGTCCGGGTGCACGTACACATCCGCCCCGTACAGCGTGTCGCCTTGCGGGTCGTGGTTGTGAAAGAAGCCGCCGTCCGTGACGCCCGAGTAGGTGTGCTGGCGGTACGGGTCGGTGCCCATGTTGACAATCAGGCTCGATACGGCGCCCACGATGCGCCCCTCGTGCTCTGCGAGGAGCTGACCTTCGGGGAAAACGCGCAGATGGTTCGAGAGCTGGCCGCGGTTCCAGACCACGTTTTGCTCGACCATGTTGGGAAAGCACAGCTTATTGAGCGCGATTAACGTGTCGATGTCGGTTTCGTGGGCAACGCGCAGCGTTATTTCGCCGCCTTTAGGCGCGGAGGATCGTGTCGGCATTAGGCGTCGTTCTGACACCTGCGGCCTACGGGGGCAATCACCGCCGGCTGGCAGGCGGCGTCGCCGACGGCGCTGGGGACCGCGCTGGGACCGTCAAGGTTGTGACACGATTGTGACGCGATCTGAGTGTCTGGCGACGCTTAAGGGGCCGCTGCGGAGCACTTTCCGGCTTCGGTCGTGCTTCGCGACTGGGTCGAAAGCACCGTGCTCTCGCGCTCCCGAGTCCGCGCGTCTGAGCCCCAAAACGAGCGGTGGATGAGCGAGTCCGGAATGCCTGCGCGAATCTCCTCGTGGAATGCCGGCAACAGCGACCAGTGCAAACCCGGGCGCATGTGATGGGCCGTGTGGTAGCCGAGATTCTGCGACATCAGATTGTAGACGCGGTTGATGCGGTTGAAGCTGCCGAGCAAGGGGTTGCTGGACGTGAGCGTTGCGTGGTGCTCGTAGGTCGAGCGGCAGGTGTGCAAGAGGGCAAAGGCCGGGATGGCGAAGAACACGATCAGGGTGTTGATCGGGTTGAGCCAGAGCAGCGTGCCGAAGAGCGCGTACAGCGGCAGACGCATCATCAGGTAGCGCCTGTAGATCTTCGGATGCTTCTTGCCGACGCGATAAATGTCGATGGGATGCGTCAAAAACAGGTGCAGCGTGTACTCGGTCTGCCCCATCAGCGAGCCGTCCTTACGCGTCCAGCGTGACTCGTCGACCTGGTCGTGCGGGTGTTGGTGCAGGTAGTTCAGGTGATGCCCAAGGTTATGGTGCAGCACCCATGAGTACGGCCCCATGCCGCTCTGCAAGGCGAGCGGCAGATCGAACAGCCGATTCAGCCAGGGCGTCTTGAAGACGTTCACGTGCTGATGGTTGTGATTGATGGTGGCGGTGATCACGCACAGAAACAGCAACGCCGGAGAGGCGAGCGCCGCGATAAGCGGCGTGGCTGCGTACCAGACGAGAAGCTGCAAGGCGAACAAGCAGATCACGAAGGTGACGGTGGTGCGGTCGGCGGTGTAGCGCAGGACGGTTCCGCGCGTCTCGGTCATGGCGATACTCTCACGGTTGCGATTGTAACACCTGGAGGCGACTTGGCACGGGTGTCTGCAAACCGTAGCCTCCTCCGATGCGCTTCCTCCATACGATGATCCGCGTGCGCGACCTAGACGCCGCACTGCACTTTTTTTGCGACCAGCTTGGGCTGCGACAGGCGCGACGCTCAGAGCACGAGCAAGGCCGCTTTACTCTCGTTTTCCTGGAGACGGGCACGTCCGGGGACTCGGGGCAGATCGAGCTCACGTACAACTGGGACCAGGCTGAGCCATACGCCTCAGGGCGCAACTTTGGCCACCTGGCCTTCGAGGTCGACGACATATACGCCACGTGTCAGCGCCTAATGGACGACGGTGTGCGCATCTCTCGGCCCCCCCGTGACGGGCGCATGGCTTTCGTCAGATCGCCCGACCAGATCTCTGTCGAGCTTCTGCAGAAAGGTAAGGCGCGGGAGCCGCAAGAGCCCTGGCAGTCGATGGCGAACTACGGCGAATGGTAAGGTTCTATCGCGCTCACGTAATCGTGTCTGCGCGTCTGGCCTAACGTAAAAAGTACCGTAAGGCGGTGGTGCCCAGGGCCGTAGGGGGCCGGACCCTCCCTTGCAACGTGTTTGGCACGAGAAACTCACGTGTCCTGCACCGATGCGTCGTTCGCGCGCAGCAAGGTACGGGGCGCATGTCAGCCCGAAGGTCGCTGTGCGCGAGGAGCCATGGGCAACATCGACCAGCCAGCCGGAGGCAGCCACGTAGTTTCAGATGCCGAGCGGCGCACGGGCGCGCTGACCATGGCGCGCTTCCCCGCGGCGCAGCGGGTGCTCGCCCTGCTCTCGTGCTCGCTGCTCGCGTGCGCAGCATGTGGAGACGAGCTCGGCACGTGCGATACGGCAGCGGCCCAGGAGCTCGTCTATGGGCAGAACGGCCTGGTTGCGACCAAGGGACAGGCGTTGATGCACGACTCCTGCGGCAGCGGCGCCTTCTGTCATGCCGCAAATGCCGAGGGCGCCAATCGCTACGGTGCCCCCAAGGGCCTGAGCTTTGACACCTTACCTTTACCAACCCATTGGCCAGAGATCGTCAACCATCGCGGCAGCATCTGGCGCACCGTCGAAGACGGTACGATGCCGCCCGAGGGCGAGGGACAGAGGGCACGCAGTACAAACGACTGGGCTTTCGACCCAGCCCGCAGCACGACGGCCCGGAGACTGCAGCCGATAAGGTCCCGCGAAAGTAAGGCCGCACTGCGCAACTGGCTTGCTTGCGGTGCCCCGGTGGTGACCGCCACGCAGATCCCGGATTGGGCGCGCCCCGCCAGCGATGCTGGAGACCTTACAGCGTGGAGTGACATCTTCACTCAGATTATGGTGCCAAAATGTGCGACCGCGGGTTGTCACAACAGCCCCGCAGCGGGCGGGCTCGTCTTGCTCGAGGAGTGCGAAGCCTACGCACAGTTGCTCGCCCCGAGTCTGTGTGGAGATAAGCCGCGTCTAGTGCCAGGCGACGGAGAGTCTTACTTACTCAACAAACTTGAATCGAAGTCGCCCGCCTGTGGTGCTCCCATGCCCCCCGCTGCAAGCCTCCCTACGAGCGAGCTTTCTGCAATTCGCGCCTGGGTCGAGGCCATGGCCCCGGCCCCGCGCTGCAAGTGAGCCATGGTATGATCCGCATCTACCTTACCTTTGCCTTGATTAGCCTGCTCTGCGCGTGCGGAGACGAGCTGCCAGCGAGCGCGACGCTCATCGACCCCATTTTTGGTGCGGCTTGTCGTTACACGACGTGCTCGGATCATGGCCAGTGTCAGTCGCTCCCCGACGGGTCGCCGTCTTGTCTGTGCGAGGTGGGGTATGGGGGTGCGGCTTGCGCGTCGTGCGAGCGCGGCTTTCATCGCGACTCTAAGCAGCGCTGTGCACCCGACCGGTCTTGCGTGGAGCAAACCAGCAACCCATGTGGCCTCTACGGGAGCTGCGACGACCAAACAGGTGTGATCGCGTGCTCCTGCGACCCGGGCTACGAAGGCCCGCGCTGTAACCTGTGCGCGAATGGGTATGGTCGAGATGCCTTCGGCGAGTGTCTGCAGCTCGTGATCTCGGACGGGCCGGATATGGACCTTCCACCTGGCTCCAAATGCACGCCGCTTACTTGCACCGGCCGTGGCGAGTGTGACGACTCAGCGGGTAGCGTGCAGTGTGCATGCGATGCCGGCTACGGCGGCCTGCGATGTGAGACGTGCGCGGCCGGATTTCACGAAGCTGCCGCGCAGGACTGCGTGATCGACGAGGAGTGCCGACCGACCACCTGCGCAGGCCAGGGCACCTGCACAGACTCGGGCGAAAGCCTTACTTGCGTCTGCAACGTTGGCTACTCCGGGATGCGCTGCGATGCCTGCGCGCTCGGCTACCATCGAGACGGCGCTCAAGCGTGCGTGGTCGATGAAGTATGCGATCTCGACACATGCGGTGATTACGGTGAGTGCGCCGTGAACGCGGGCGTGGCCACGTGCGCCTGCGACCCGGGGTATGCGGGACAGTCCTGTGCAGACTGCGCGGATGGGTACGTGCGAAACTCGTCGCTCGGCATCTGCGTGGCCACCATGTGCAAAGGAAATCCGATCAAGGGGCCCGCCAGCGTCACCTTTGAAGATGCCACCACCTTCCCGGAGTATGAGAACAACTGCGTGTCGGGCGTCGCGGTCAACACGGCAGAGCTCAGCTTCACCAGTATTGCCGACGACGGGGTAGTGTGGTCTTGTTCGGCCAATACCTTATATGGCCTGGACTCCAAGCATGTCTTCGTCGAGGCGGGCAGTCTTGGTCCAGCGCAGCTCATTTTCAGGGGTAAGATCGCGACCCTGAGCTTCGACTATGGCGCGCGGTCTGCGTTGGCTCTCCAAGTGCTCGCAGATGGTCGAGCGGTGGGAACGCTTACGGCGGCGCGCCGCTCGAAGGGCTCGCAGTCGTTCACCTTCAGCCCGCCCAGCATGTTGATCGAGCTGCGCAGCGTAAGCGGCAGTACCCAGCAGCTCGCCCTGGACAACCTTACTTACTCTCCACCCCCCTGCCCATAGAGCCACGCGATGAGAAGTACAAAACAGACAAGGAAGGTCGGTATCCTGTCGGCAACACGTGCGTGCCTCAGCGTGATCATGTGCCTGTCTCTTGCCCAGTGCACCAAAGACGCGCCGAAAGCACAGCCGAATCCAGATGCTCAAGCCAAGGTAGAAACCAAGACTTTGGCAGGCGCGCCCGCTAAAGACCGATGCCGCGTTTGTCGCGAGAAGCATTGCTCGAACTACCAGGGTGTTTTCAATCTCGTTGAAGCGTGCTTTGACAATGCAGATGCCGCCTTCGTGAAAGAGTGCACGGCTGCAGTGGCGTGCGCGCAGAAGAATAAGTGCGGCTACAAGACTCTCGGCGCCTCGGAGTGCTTCTGCGGCACAGCCGAGATTGGTGCTTGTCTTCAACCGGGTGTTGCCAGTGGGCCTTGTCAAGAAGAGTGGTATGCGGCCGCGCGCAGCAAGGCGCTGAACGACCTTTCGATCCGGTTCAGTGACGTCACCTTTCCTGCTGGCGTCGCCACATTCTTGCTCGAGTGTGATCGGCTTAACTGCCCTGAGTGTGTGCCTTGAGCGTCGTGCTGCAAGAGTGATGTGTTTGACACGAGAATCTCACGCGGTCCCCACGCGGTTGCCGCGCTGGCGGAGCATACGGTAGCGACGTGCGAGCCTGCGCTGGCTCGCGCCCCTAGTGTTACCGGAGGTCGTAAAAGATGTCTCAAACGAACGATGGAACCCGGAACTGGGGCTGGGCGCTCGCCGCGACGCTGGCGTTCGGAGCGGCATACGCGGCAGGCTCGCTCTCCGGCGTAGATCCGGGGTCGCTCACGGCAGGCTCCGTGGCACCTGCGCGCGACGAGACGCCGATCAGTGAAGATCAGCGATATAAGATCCCTGTGTCGATGTCTCAACCGGCGCGCGGTGCGGCTCACCCGCTCGTGACCCTGGTGGAGTGGTGCGACCTGCGCGGGACAGCGTGCCAAGAAGCAGACAAGACGATAACAGCGTTGCTCGGCGAGTGCCCTGACCTGCGTCACGTGTGGCGGCACTTTCCCTCCCAGGCGGCGCAGGAGTCGCTCACGACCCACGAAGCGGCGCGCATTGTCCATGAGCAGGCAGGTAAGTTCTGGGAGGTGCGCTCCCTCTTTCTGCAGCAGGCGACGAGCCCCTCGCGCGAAAACGTGCGGAGCCTGGCCAGCCAGGTGGGTATGGACGTGCAGGCCCTGGACGCCGCCCTCGACAAACGTACCTATGTTGGCTCGGTGGCCGCCGATGGCATGTTTGCCGCCAAGTTTGGTGTGACCGAGTCACCCACTTTCTTCGTCAATGGTCACCGCTTCACCGGCACGCCCACGCAGGCGCGTCTCAAGCGCTTGATCGAGCGCGAACAGAAGCACGCACAAGCCATGCTGGACAGCGGAGTTGCGCGCGACAAGTTGTACGAAGAGATTACGCGCGAAGGCCGCTGGAAGGTCGCGGACGCCCAATGAGCGCGCGAGCCTTGTCTTAGACTCCACCGTAAGATCCCGATCACCCGAGGTTCAGCCGATGAGACAAGCCTTGCTATCTAGCTGGGGGCCTACGTTCCGTGGGCTCGGCACCGCGCTATGGCTCATGTGCATCGCCTGCGGAGTGGAGGGTAACCCTCTAGGAGCGGCCCGAAGTCCCGTGCAAGGTAGCGACGGAGGTATGGCAGGGTCCAGCGTGGATGAGTGCTTGGATGCAACGGACGGTCAGGTCTGCGGGGAAGAGCAGCACTGCCTTGGTGGCCGTTGCGTGACCAACACTTGTGGCGATGGGATCGCGGCCTTTGGCGAGCCGTGTGACGACGGGAACCAAGCGGCAGCCGATGGCTGCTCCCCGAGCTGCAAAGCACCGCCGCTTACATGTGGCAACGCTGTGCTCGATGAGGATGAGGAGTGCGACGACGGTAACTGGCACAACAGCGACCTCTGCTCGAACGACTGCACGCTCAACGAATGCGGCAATCAGCGTGAGGATGCTAACGAAGAGTGCGACGACGGCAACATGGTGAACGACGACTCGTGCTCCAATCGCTGCACCGAGAATCGTTGCCGGAACGGTCGTGTAGACCCAGGAGAGGAGTGCGACGACGGAAATACCACCCACGATGACGTCTTGCTGTTCAGTGCCAAGGGCGAGCGCATTCAGGGCGACCTGTGCAGCAACGCTTGTATTCGTTTCGAATGCGGCAACGCCCGCACGGAGGGCGACGCTTTAGGCGGAAGCGAAGAGTGCGACGACGGCAACATGGTGAACGACGACGCCTGCTCCAACAGGTGCACCGCCAATCGCTGCGGCAACCGGCGCATCGACCCAGGCGAGCTGTGCGACGGAAACACCGCCACAGAAGACTGCAGTGACGATTGTCAGACTCTCTCGCGGAACAGCGCGTGCGAAGAATGTCGACAGCAGCAGTGCAGCAACTTCAACGATGCCCTCGACTTGGTGACGGGCTGTTATGGGGAGAACCCGGAAGATCCTTCGTTCAACGATCAATGCGTCGCGCTCGTTTCCTGCGCCAAACGCACTAGCTGTGCGTACACCGAGGCGAACCTGCCCTTGTGCTTTTGCGGCACCTTCGACCAAGGAGCCTGTCAGACTGCCGGCAATCAGAACGGGGCATGCATGGCTGAGGTGTACGCGGCGACGCGCACCACCGTCGTCGCGGAGGTGATCGGTAACCTTGGGTCTACCGCGTTGCCTTCTGGGATGGCGTTTTACTTGCTGCAATGTGAAAGGGACTTCTGTCCTGAGCAATGTGTCACCAAACCGTAAGGACTCGATCAGATCGGCGGCGCCAGTGAGCCTTCGGCAGAAGAGGTCGCGCGACTAGCTCAGGCGCGAGGCAAGGTCGCGGGCGGTTGTTCGGCCGACACGGCCGGCTTCTTGCGCAGCATTGCCAGGAACCCAAGGCTCACGAGTAACGCGATGCCGAGCAAGAGACCCCACTCTGACGCAAAGCGCTGAAGCGCCGACGGGCGTGCTCGTTCGGAAGCGAGCTGCGTGTGCATAGCGTCCAGTGCAGCGGGTGCGAGGCCTGCGTCCTGGGCTGCCCGCAGCGCGGTTTCGGCAGCTTCGACGTCGTGATTCTGAAGCGCAAGCGCCCAGCGAAAGGCAATGGTGCGCGGATCCTTAGGCGCGAGGGTTTCGAGCTCCTGGGTACATGCCATCAGGCGCTCTCGGTCTTCGAGCCGGGTCGCCACTTCGCAGGTGAGCTGCAAGAGCGGTGCCTTACTGTTGGGATCCGAGGCAAGCTCGGTCTTGAGGTGCTTCAAGATCTCTTCGATGTCTTCGACCTCGCTCGCCGCCAACTGTCCGCGTTGAGCGAGCACCAGCCGCACATAGCGCGTGTAATCTTCTGAAGTCACTCCCCCCTTGCCGAGGGCCTCCTTGCATGCAGCGCGAGCGCTTTCTTGCTCACCCAGCAGCTCGTAGGACTTGCACAGCTTGGAGAACGAGACAGCACGCTCAGGCACAGCCTTGGCGATCGCGCGATAGTAGCGGACCGATGCCGCATGGTCGCCGGCCTGGGTCGCCGCTTCGGCACGTGCGATCAAGTCCATCAGCAAGTATCCCATCTGCAGCGGATTCTTCATCGCCTGCTCGGGTGTGGGGATGCTGTTCTCGGGATGCTCTTCATCGATCGTGCTGGGCGGCGTAAGGTCGGCCTCGGACCCAGGGACCTTCGTGATGTCGAGGGGAGCGGCCTCGATGGCCTCGACTTGCTGCGCGACCGCGGCGTTCGGGCTGCCGAGCAATACCGGGGACATGCCGAGAACGAGGCCCGCAAGCCCGCGATCCCAAGCGCTGCGATTCAAAGCTGAGCTGAACATGACGACTCCTGACTGAATCAACGTAGGAACGCGCGACTTACGGTTTGCACGCCGGGCAAAGCGTGTTGTCGCACTCTTGGAAATACACGGCAGTCCCTAGGGGCGTGGAAGTATCGCCCAAGCTGTCGACGACGACTTTGAGGGAGCTGGTGCGGGCTGCTTGGTATACCTCGCGAATGCAAGGCCCATCTTGCTTGCCTGCGGTCTGGCAAGTGGCGAGATCGAAGGAGCCGCATAAGCACTCCGCCATGCCGGTGGTGGAATACCCACAGTCGTTCTGATAGGCACATTCCAGGAGGTCAACACACTGCTGGATGAAGGTTGGATCCTCGTTCTCGAAGCACAAGGTGAGCACCGGCAAGAGGCCTAAGTACTCGGCACAGTCGCGCTCCCTACACTCCTTGCACGCGGGGTTCTCGTGGGCGGTTCCAAACGCAGGTCGCATGCCGCTGTCCACGGGGGCCGGGCTTGCGTCAGGCGTAAGCCCGCCCGCATCGGTTTTGCCCGCATCCATGGGCTCGGGGCCTGCGTCGAGCAAGATGTCGCCGGCGTCGAGCTTACCCATGCCTGCGTCCATCATCGGCGCGATAGGTAAGGTGCAGTCCGATTCGCAGCCATCTCCATCGAGGTTGTTGCCGTCGTCGCAGGCTTCGCTCGAGTCTTGATCACCATTGCCACAACGTTCGGGGATGATCTGACAGCGCCTCGAGCAACGGTCGCCATCGCTGGCATTACCATCATCGCAACTTTCGCCGGGGCTTACAATCTCGTCACCGCACACGGGGATGGTGCAAAGCCCGGTGCAGGTTCCGTTGCGCATGCCCTCGGCGTCGTCACACGCCTCGCCCGGCTCGCGCACACCGTTGCCACAACCTGGTGCGACTTCGAGCCGACAGCGTGAATCACAGCCGTCCGCATCGCGATCATTGCCGTCGTCACAGGCTTCACCCATGCCCAGGATGACGCCATCTCCACAGACGTTCTTGGCGCACACGTTGAAGATGCAGTGCATCTCGAGGCCGCAAGACGTGCCGTCTGGGGCTTGATCACAAGGGGCTTCGCGTGTGCTCAGGTCGCCGTCGCCGTCTGCGATGGGCGCGCGGTCGGTCTCGCTAGGCAGATCGATGCTCGGCTCCTCCGCGCATGCGAGCAGCGCACGGGAAAGCAGAATGCCAGCTATCGATCTCCATCCCATCACGGCTCCAACGCAGTGTTTCGAGGTCTGCAGACCGTCAGACAAGCGCTGTGCGGCATGCAGAACCAGGAGTACCAGTGGTGGGTGCCGAGTCCGTGACGGGAGGGTAACAAGCAAACGGGGCACCGATCCAAGATCGGCACCCCGTCAGACCGGGCGTAGGCCCGATCTCTGTCTCAGCTCAGTGTTCAGGGAACGCAGGATGTCGGGCAGTAGTCCGTGTCGCACTGCTGGAGGTAGAACGCCATGCCAACCGGAAGGTTGACGGCGCCGAGGTTACCGATGACTTCCGAGAGCACGTTGGTGCGGGCCGCAGCGTAAACCTGGGGAATGCAAGGGCCATTCTGGTTACCGGCGGTCTGACATGCACCCTGGTCGAAGGTGCCGCAGAAGCACTCGGCCATACCCGCGACGTTGTAGCCGCAGTCGTTGGTGTAGGCGCAGTTCATGAGATCGATGCACTCTTGGTTGAATGCGGGGTCGGCGCTCTCAAAGCAGCCGGCGATCAGATCGAGCGCGCCATTGAAGTTGGTGCACTCGGTGCTGCGGCAGGTGCGGCAAGCTGCGATCTGGTTGGCATTGTCGCCGCCGACCGAAGGCGTGGCCGTGCAGTCGTTCTCGCAGCCGTCGCCAGCCACGGTGTTGCCATCGTCGCAAGCTTCCACGCCCGCTTGGACCGCACCATCGCCGCAACGGGCGCTCTGGCACGATCCGCACGCGTCGGTGCTGACGCTGTTGCCGTCGTCGCACTGCTCGCTGCCGCTGACGATGCCGTCGCCGCAACCGAGGAGCTGACAGGTGGTGGCGCTACAAGCGGCGCCGCCGTCGCAAGCCTCGCCGGGATCGACGCGACCGTTGCCGCAAGCAACCGTAAGACATGTGTTGCTGCATGCGTCTGCATCGACGCCGTTGCCGTCGTCGCATTCCTCGGAGGGTCCTGCGATGCCGTCGCCGCAGACAGCCGTGCGACAGGCGTTGGTGCAGGCGTCGGTGTCGACGGTGTTGCCGTCGTCGCACTGCTCACCAAGGTCGAGCACGCCGTTGCCGCAACCGGCGGAGGGCGAGCAGATGACCTCGACGACGTCCGTATCGGTGCAGGCCGCTTCGCTGCTGTTGATCGCAACCGTTAGCGCGTGCGTGCCGATGGTCTCACAGGTAAAGGTGGTGGCGTATGCGTTGGGGGCTAAGAACGTGCCGCCCGCGCCGGACCAAAGCACGGGCGTGTCGCCGTGCGAAATCGCGGACGTCAGGGCGATGGTGCCGCCGACGCGCACCTCGGCAGGAATCGCTCCCGCTGCGGTCACGATCGGGCAGGACTCGAACTCACCATCGACGATCAAGTCGCCGTCGCCGTCGGTCGCGCCACAGACGAGTAGAACGCTGACGCGCGTGGTTGCGTTGTCGAGCACGTTGAAGGCCGCCGTGCCTGCGCAGCTATTGCTAAAGGTCGTGGTGGCCGCGAGCGCGATCGAGTAACCGTTACCGACCGGAATCCCGCTCAGGCGGAATGTTAGTAGCGTGCTGTCGCCGACCGGGACCGAGCCCGTGCGCGAGTAACCCGCGGGACCGGTGATGGTGTAGGTCACGCTGCTGACGACGCTATCGTCGGGTAGCGTGATGGCCATGCCGACGCTGCCGACCTTACTCACGTCGCTGTCTGAGGTTTGCTGTGTGTTCGCCGAGTCGCTGCCACAGGCGCCGAAAGTGGTGGCCCCGACGGTCAGCGCGGCAAGTACGCCGATGCCTTTAAAGAAACGCATGTATGGATCCTCCTGCCGCTGACTCTTCAGCAGCCGCAAGGGAAATAGACCCTGGGTGTTACGTTTCAGTGGGTAGTCCGAACTATTGCGGTGACAAGCCTGCTGCCCTTCGGAGGCGGTCTTCAGAAAGTAAGGTCAGTCCACGCTCAGCCTGCGCTGATGAAAGTATGGGTCTGCGCAAACTGGTTCCTGTTAATCACGGCCCCTCCATGCAGCAGCCGCCGCGCCGTAACACGCTCCGTTTATGAGGGCTATCGGTTGCCCACGATCGGCAGCAGGAGGAACTCACATGAAGAAAACAATCGCGGCCTCGCTCGCGCTTGGCTTGTGCGCAAGCGGAGCGAGCGCGCAGAACCGAACCATGCAGGGCTCGGACACGCTCTACGACATCACGCAGGAAATGCTCAGTCTCTGCGCAATCAACCCCGCCAACCTTATCTATGTTGGCGGTGGCTCGGGCGCAGGCGAGAACGCCATGTCCTCGAACCCCATCACGCAACAGATAGCTCCTATGTCGAAGTTCTTGGGCAGCGGTTGCGGAAAACCTGCCCCGCTCAATGTGGGCCGCGGCATCGCGCACTCACTCGATGCCATCGGCGTCCTGGCCGACGACACGGAAGACACGACCTGCGACGTCATGCGCTACACGGGCTCCATGCCGGTAGCCGCAAGCGCCAACGGCAACGGCAGCGTAGAGTGCCCGAACTGCGTCGACTCCAACGCGGATGGCGTGCTCGATACTTATAACTTCACCGAATGGCAGCAGGCCTTACGCATCATCTTCGCGGGTCAACACGCACCGGTGGCCTTCGATGCCTGCAGCCAGGCGGCCCCTCCCACTCGCGGCAACGCGACCGTCGGCAATCCCGCCTTCTCGAAGTTCTGCGACAGCGACGTGCGTCACACGCTCGTGAACAACTGGGCCAACATGTTCGAGACGGGCTGCGTGGATGGTGAGTGCACGGCGCTCAAGCACGCCTTCCGCCGCGACGATGTCTCGGGTACCACCGATACCTTCCTTGCCCTGCTCTCGCTGCCCAGCATCGGTAACGCGCCCTTCTGCAACGGCACCGAGTTCGACGACAACGATCCGATTCGTCGTCCTTGCGATGGCAACGGACAGAGCACGGGCGGCGAGAACGTCTGTCGTCGCACGACGCTGGCCAAGGAAACAGGCAATCCTGCTCCGACCAACCCTGTCTGGGGCGCCGTCACGTCCGCTGCGGCTCCGTCGCCCGCAGGTCGCGGTGATCTCGGTCTAGTCCTGCCCGTGGTAACCCCCGAGTTCATTGCGGATCAGTTCCCGAACAACACGCCCTGCGCGGTCAACGGGTTCGGTGGGCAGTTCAAGTATGCACCCATGCCGCTCAGCCTGCTCCCTGCCGCCCAGCAGCTCTGCCCCAACGGCGTCGTGCGCGCGCTGAACGCGTGCTTGTGGCCCGTGGACGCGAGCGGAAACTTCGGCTGCGTCAACTCCGCGACCAACCGTCCCCCTATCGGCACCGTCGGATTCGTCTCTGCCATGGACGGCCGCGTGTACAACATGACCGCGCGCCGCGCGAACGGCTCCATCCCCACGACGCCACGCAAGTCTGGCAATAACGTCGTGCAGCGCCCGCTGTTCAACGTCGGCTTCTATCGCATCCATCAGCGCACGTTGCAGACGAACGCTTCCGGTAGCACCTGTCAGGAAGCCAGCTCCACCAATCAGATCGGTTGCTTGGTTCATGCAAGCCCCTGCAGCATCGGGTTTGCTGGCCTCGGCGCGGATCAACAGGATCCGAACAAGGTGCTCGCGCTTGGTACGCCTGCCGGTACGAGCAGCATCGCAGCCACCGAGCCCAACATTCGTCGCCTCTTGCAGGACTGCGCCACAGGCGACTTCGACGAACGCTATCCCCTTTCGCGCAAGCTTTACCTCAACACGCTCGTCGGCTTTGAGAACGTGACGAACACGCCCGTCATCAATGGCGTGCCCACGCTCACGCAAGAAGCTCAGCTTGTGCGCTGCTGGCAAGATCGTCGCTTCGTGGACCGCGCGGCTGACGTCGCGGGCTTCATCACGCTGACGGACAAGGACGCTCCCGGATCGTGCTTCAACCAAGCGCTCCCCGGCGATCCGACCTCCTTCAGCACGCCCACCGACTGCGATCTGGGTGATGATAACCCCGGCACCGAGATCGAGGCCTGTCCTTAATCTAACCCACGTCTAAACGCGCTGCCGAATCTGATGGTGGCTTCAGCCGACGCACGGGCAACCTGCGTCGGCTCTCTCTATTAAAGGATGAAGTCAACGTGTGGCTGCTTCAGTGGGGTTGTATCCCTTACTGTCGCCGTCGTTCAGCCGTTGTCGTCGCGTGGCGGAGCAGGCACGCAATCGTCACCAAGTCTGTAGAGCCCGAGTGCTAGCTTGCCCGGCGATGCGTGTGCTTGCCGGCGCCGCATGCGTGACGAGGTGTGTGATGTCGATACTTCACGGATCAATTCGCGGCTCTCTTGGCGCCATGCTCCTTTTGGCGCTCTCCGCTTCGTGTGGGGACGGTGGCTATCGAGACAAGGTCATTGGCTCCGTGCAGGTTACTCCTGAGCCCGTCGACGCCAGCACGCCTAGCGACGGGGCACCGCCTACTCCGCCCAGCACGGCGTGTCTACCTGCCCTCGCCTCCGAGCTCCTTCCCCCACGCGCGAGCGTCCTGTCGCGTCGCAAGCAGGCCGCGGCGGGCATGTTTACCCGCGATCTATTCAGCCTCTTCCAGTCGCACTGCGGAGCATGTCATGTGGATCAACCGCTCGGTGACTTCAGAGTAAGCTTACAAACCTTCCCCCAGAAGGTAACCCGCGACGTGCTCGCGCGGATTCGCTCGAACGCAGAAGACGAGTTCATGCCACCGCGCGCAAGCGGTGGAAAACCCTACGACGAACGCGCAGCGAGCGATCCCGTGGCGGAGCTCGCAGCGCTGCTCGACGCTTGGCTATCAGCGGGCAGCCCTGCGGATGTCTTCTACCCACCTTCTGCAGGAAATGTCGGCACCGAGGCCCCCTTTGCGCTGTCCTTCGATGTAGGGATGGCCATGACCAATCTCGGCAACTGCATCCCCGCAGCGCAGATGGTGCACAGCGAGCAGGAAAAGAGCAGCGCACTCGACGCCCTGTTCGAGCAGGCGACGTCGCTGCCCGAGAGGCTCGAGGACACCGACTTGTTTAGCCTCGATTCCGAAGTGCTCGCGCGGCACGGTGTGCTGGCGTTCGCCCCTGCTTATACGCTATGGGCCGACAGCGCGAAGAAGCTTCGTATGTTGCGCGTGCCACGTGGCACCTCGATCAAGTTCGACGCGCAGCTGCAATCCTTCGAGATTCCTCCCAATACTCGCATCTATAAGACGTTCTTCAAGCGCGTCGTCGACTATCGAGGAAACGAGAGTTTTCGTAAGATGGAGACGCGAGTTATCGTGTCGCGACCTGACGTCGAGCAGCCCGACGGTTCCTTTCAGCCGGGAGCATTGTTCGGAACTTATGTCTGGAACGAGGCGGAGAGCGAGGCGGTCTTGGTGCGCGATCCCCTGCGCAACGGCAAACCCTTCCGTGATCGCCTAGTCAACTACATTACCGACGAGCAGCAAGCGGACGCGATCCTTTCGGAAGGTCCGCAGAACGTGCAGGAGGAGCTGGAGCAGAGAGGCGTGCTTCGCACCTATGCCGTGCCAGGCAGCGCGCGCTGCGTGCATTGTCACATGGGCGCACCCAACAAGAGCTTCGTGCTCGGCCTGACGCCGCTTCAACTGCATCGCCGTCCGATGTCGGAGGGGGGCGTCATCGAGCCCGCAGAGCGTGACGAGCTCAATCAACTGCAGCGCTTGATCGACTACGGCGTGATCACCGGCATGAGCTCACCTCAAGACGTGGTGTTGCTCGAAGACAGTCAGGGCGAGCGTAAGCCTCGCAATGAGCACGAGCTAAATGCGCAGGGCTATATGCTTGGCAACTGCGCACACTGCCACAACCCGAGGGGCTTCCCGTCGGTGAGCGCACCAGAGCTGCGCGACCTGCTCGACTTCTGGCCCAGCGAGCAGGGAGGCATCTTCCAGTTTCCACTCGATCGCCTCAGCCCGCGTGTCAAACGTGGAGATGCGGGCTCCGTACCCATGCCTTACCTTTCTCCGTCTTTGTACGATGTGCCGGCAGATATTACAGATCCACGAAGCAAGGTGATCGGTATAACAGATTGTGTGCCTAGCGAGACCGAAAACTGTGTGGACTACTTGTTCGCGCCTTGGCGCAGCCTCTTGTACCGCAATGTGGATGCTCCGTTCGCATACGCGGAAGACTCCGTCATCTTTCCTCACATGCCCATGGACACCCCAGGGTATGACTGTCGCGCGCGGCAGTTCTTGGGCACCTGGATGGTGAGTATCCCCTCGCGCTGGAAGTACGAGCTGTCCGGCACGCCCGAGTGGTTGGTGTCTAGCTTGCCTGAGGTCGCAACCGACCCGCAGCCCTACTATGAGGTGCTCCCGGGCGAGAGGCTCTACTCGCGCAAGCGAGGGCAGGCCGAACAACGCGTGAACGAGTTCCGCGAGAGCTCACGCTACAATGATTGTCCCGACCCATCCCTCAACGTCGTCGACCCGAAGGTCGTGGCGGGAGAACGCATCGTTCCAGGCTCTTCGCAGTTGTGGCCGGTGCGCGATAGCAGCGGCGCTCCCGTGCTCTTGCCCGATGGGCAAACCGCAGGTTTCTACAGCCTGGCTGCGCCCGAGCGTGCCCACTGGGCTGACACGGATCTGACCGAAGCGCCTGGCGATTGGTATCCGCGCAGACCTGATTGGGAAGCCATTCTGGTGGCGGACAAGGATCAACTACCTGTCGTAAAGCCCGGCGAAGCGCGCGTGATCGAGCTACTGCAAACCATCCGCGTGACCGAGGAGCTGAAGGCGCTCGCACTCGAACAGGTGCCCTTCGGATTCTGGAAGCAGAAGGATGGTTGCGACTTTTCTTCTCAGCCAAAGGCCGCCGACTTCACGGGTGACGCGCGCCCGCGCTGGCTTTCACGCGACAAGTTCATTCAAGGCACCGAGCCCATCTATCTCACTTCGCCGGGCGCCAATGTGTTCAACGCGATCTGCGTCAACTGTCACGGCCCGCAGGCGGACTCCCAGAGTCGCCTCGCAACCACCATCGCGGACCTTACGGGTGGCCAAACCCGGGTCGCCAACCTTCGTGACGGACTGTTCGGCCCGCCGGGGTCGCCTGGCGAGAACATTACCCGTGTCTTCGGTCAGGTAGCCCAGGCAGACCTTAGTGCTCAGGACTGGGCCGCCCGCTACGTGCTTTGGATGGGCCTCGGTGGCACGGGTCGCGTCATTCCGCCCACGGCGCTCACCCAGATCGGAAACGCTCCGGTAATGGGGCAGGCGCGCAAGGGCTACTCGCCGCCCGCGGAAGACGCGAACATGCTGACCGTCGCGCGCGACCTATGCGCTGAAGTCTTCCAGCGCAACGGCTGGTATTTCGACCCGAAGACGCAGGAAGTCGACTCGGACCAGTCGCGTCTTTTGTTCAGCAACGGCGATGCAGAGATGTGGACGCGTCTATGCACATTCAACAATCCGCAGCATGTTACTGTCGTGCGGTACGCCGACAACGGTAAGTTTCAGGCGCAAGCCGGGGGCGAGGTACACTCTCGCGAGCAATATCCTAAAGACGCCTTGGTCGGTGACCCCTCGCGCGCTGGTTTCACCACCGGCATTCAGGCCGGCAATACGGCACCTTGGTGCCTGGCGACGCCGACGGTCAACGATCCCTCGGACTATGCGGCAGAGATTCGGGAGTACTGGTCAACGACTTTCGGCGCGAGCAGTGAGATCCCCTTCTGCCCACCCGGCCTACAGAGCATGAAGGTCATCGACGAGCTTGGGCAACGTTGGATCACGCGCGGAGCGCTCAATGCTGGCCTTGCCGTCTTTCTCTACCTCGAAGAGATCACCCGCGGTCAGAAGCAGCCACCGATTGCCTTTGACCAATGCGAGAAGCTGCAAAACTCGCCCTGAGTCCCGGAGACATCATGTATCCACACGCGGAACATCCTCGCCAGCATCATCCCGGCACCACCGCCGTGGGAGCCACGTCGCGCTTGTCGCCGGTACCCTTTGAACGCATCGATGACTACGTGGTGGTCGCGCGTTTGGGACAAGGGGGCATGGCGGAGGTTTTTCTCGCCTTGTCGGTGGGCCCCAGCGGCTTTCGCAAGCTGGTGGCGATCAAGCGGCTTCACAAGCACATGCAGCACGATGCCGCCGCGGTGGATTTGTTTCTCGCTGAGGCGTCGTTGGCCGCTCGGCTTCAACATTCCAATGTCGTCCAGACCCATAAGGTCGGCACCTTTCAGGGACAGCACTTCATCGCGATGGAGTACCTCGACGGTCAACCCCTCAATCGTGTGCTCAACCGTCTGCGCTCGCAAGAGTCACGCCTTCCTGCGGCGATCGCCGCCCAGGTCATTTCGGATGCGCTAGAGGGCCTGCACTATGCGCACGATGCACGCGACTACGACGGCACGCCCCTCGGCATCATCCATCGCGACGTCTCTCCCCATAACATCTTCGTGACGTTCGATGGCCAGGTAAAGCTGCTCGACTTCGGCATCGCGCGGGTGGATTCGCTTGAGGCCCATGGCCAGAGCAGCATCATCAACGGTAAGTTCGCCTATATGGCGCCCGAGCAAGCCTTGGGAGAGTACAGCGATCGACGCGCCGACATTTGGGGCATGGGCATCACGCTTTGGGAGTGCCTAGCCGGGCAGCGACTGTTTCGCGGCTGCAACGATGTCACCGTCATGCAGTCGAGCCTTACGGAAGACATCCCCTGGGTGACCGACATTGCGCCGGAGGTTCCCGAACCCCTGGCGCGTATCGTAGACAAGGCGCTGCAAAGGGATCCGGACCGTCGCTTCAACACGGCCCTGAGCTTCAAGGAGGAGCTCGACCGCTGGCTTGCAACCCAACGCGTTACGCGTTCTCGCGTGGTTGTCTCGACCACCATGCGAAGTCTGTTTTCGGACGCGATCGAGCGACGTCGCGGCACGTTGCGTGAGTGCCTTGCCCGCGTGGATGGTCAAGGGCCGGATGGTCAAGAGCCGGATGGTCAAGAGCCGGATGTCGCTCCACCGACCTTACCTCGGCCAGGCCCTTTGGCTCCATCTCTCCCTCCTCCGCTACCTATGAACCCAAGACGGCGAAGTTGGGTGGTCGAGGCCCTGCCGAAAGCCGGGGCGTTCGCGGTAGGCGCAGTGCTCGCACTCCTCATCGCACTGATCTACCAGCATCGCAGCGTCGGCCCAGCCTCTCCAGCGGCAGCTTCACGGACCGAGGTAAACCAGGTCGAGCCTGCCTTGCTCCCTCCGCAACCCCAGCCGTCACCTGCGCTCGCGATGCCGCCCCTTGCGACGCGCGACAAGTCCGCTCCTGCGCTGGCTGCGGACGCTTCTTCTGCCGACATCACGACGTTGGAGGCTGAGGCACAGGACAGCGACCGTACGGACCGCGCGTCGGCTCGCCAGCGCCGAAAGCAGAAGGCACTCGATGAAGCGAGTGCTGTGACTCCCCCGGTGTTTGAGCCCGAACCGGTCTCCTCGTTCACCACGACGGCGAAGGACGTCGAGGAGCGGCCGCAGGGTCGACTCTTACTCGACAGCACACCTTATGCGGTGGTCAGCCTCGACGGGAAACGTCTCGGCATCACTCCCATCGATGTGGAGCTACCCGCCGCGACCCATACTCTTCTGTTGCGCAATCCTGAGCGCGGCATCGAAACCACCTACCTCGTGACAGTGCCAGAGGGCGACAGCATTCGTCGTCGCGTGGTGCTCGACTAACCAATGCATGTTTCGCTTCAGATGTTCGCGTTTGTGCTGCTCGGGTGGATGGTCGACGTCACTGTGTGTCATGGACAAGCGGAAGCGCCCGAGACGCGCGCGCTTGCGCGTAGCGACTACGGCTTGGCGCGAGATCTTGCTCGAGCGCGCATCGAGACCGGCGCTTACACGGCGCACGAGCTGTTGCCGATCTATAAGGTTCTGGCGGTAGCCAGCGCCAGGCTTCTCCATCTCGAGGCGGCACGGCGTGCGTTCATCGCCGTGCTCGCGTTCGATCCCGCGTTCCGCCTGGAGGCGGACGCCACGGCTGAAGTACGAAGTCCGTATATGGAAGCGCGTGGGTTTTGGTCCGAGCACGAGCGTGCGCTATCGGCGACCGTGCGCACCACTGAGACCCATCACGTTCTCGAGATCAGCGTGGACGATCCCGCGCGCCTGAGTGTTCGTGTGTTGCTACGTACCCGGACCTCCAAGCGCGAACCTTTTTCCGAGATGGTACAGCCCACGGCGCCCCAGCTTACGTTTCCGGTCGCATGGAAGGTTAGTGGCGAGTTAGAGTACGTGCTCGTGTTGCTTGACGAACACGGCAACCGTCTCTGGCAGTCCGATCCTGCCTCGCAGCGTACGGACGGTGTTGAGGTTGCGCTCGCAGCGCCATCGCAAGCTCCTAAGCCACTCTATGTCGCCCGCGCAAAACGCCCACCGCGAAGACCTTATTATGTGGCCGGTGGCTTGTTGCTGTCTGCGGGCGCGGGCGCATTGGCGGGGGGGCTGATCTCTCACTTCGAGCGCGAGAAGCTCGCTCGAGACTGGAACGAGTTCCGCTGCGACGGCGAGGGTGCGACGCGCGGCGCGGTATGTGCTGACGAGAAGGAGCGCATCCCGAGGCTCACCAAGGTCGCGACAGGCTTGTATGGAGCGGGGGCGGCAGCGCTCTTGTCCGGTGTCGTTCTGTTTGTCGTCGGCGCGCGCAAGGGCCAACCTGATCGCCAGCACGCTTGGCGCTGCAGCAGCGGGCCTGGCGAGCTTGGCGTGGGCTGCAGCCTCAGATTCTAATGAGCGTGCACGTCAGCGGGCAAGGGGGCTGAAAGCGGCGGGTGGATTGAATGCGAGGTCCATGGCCGGGCCGCTCAGGCTTAGAATTACGGCCTCACTGAGAGGATCGGGCTCCGTAGTGAGGCTCGCCGCAGAGAGTCGTGTTACGCGCTTAGATGGGCTTGCGAACCACAGGTTCCCTGCGTCGTCGAAGGCGAGTCCTTCTGCGACATCCTGCTCTGCCAGCCCAAGCTGTAGCGCCGGGACGACCACACCTGAAGCTGCCTGCTCTGGCACGGAGTAACGAACGATGACACTCGGGGCGAAGTAACTCACCCACAGGTTGCCAGTCTGATCAAACGCGATCGAGATGGGAGTACTCAATCCCGAGAAGACCGGGCCTGACGCCTGACCAAGTAAGGTAATGTCTGCCTCGTTCTCGTCGTCTGCTCCGAGTCGTTGCGCGGAAAAGCGCACGACGCTGCTGTCTCCGCCGTTGGCGATCCATAACGAGCCTTCTGCGTCGAAGGCCAGAGCGAGCGGTCGGTTGATGCTGGGTCCACTTAGGGTCGACGCGAACATCGGTAAGGTCTTACCTACCAATTGTTCGGCAGTGACGCGCACCACCCGATCGGGCAGTGCGAGCCAAAGGTCCCCCTTTGCGTCGAAAGCAAGCGCGCTCGGGCCACAGGGTACGCCGCCGCGGCATAGGGCACTGCCTTCGATCACGATATCGGCCAGGCTCGCGCTGCGATCGACTCCGATCTTACGTTGTGTGTAACCCAGCACCTTCCCAACGCGATCTGCAAGCCAGAGGTTACCGTGACGATCGAAGGCAATCCCAGCCGGATCGAGCGCTGCGCTGGCAATGGTGGTCGAGGTTGCCGGGGTGCCACTCTCGACCAGCGCTTCCTGCGCGAAAGATGCCGTGTGCTGTGATCCGTTGCGATGAATGACCCAGAGTTTTTGACTGCCGGGCTCAAGCTCGTACTTCACTTCAAGCTCATGCTCTGAATCATCCTGCACGCAGACCTGTTGTCGCGCTGCGGAGGGGGAGTACGCGCGACCTAAGAGCTCGCCTGGGATGGTCACGCGCCGCGCCTCTAGAGTATGGGCTCCGGCCGGCACGGTGACAGCTTCGGACTTGAGCACCGACCGCGCGGTATCGTCTGGGTCGAGTGTCACGTCGGGAGTCACGCCCGCCGGAGCATCCACGTCGATTCGAAGTGTGCCCTCTCCAGAGGCCAAGCACGTCTCGCCTGCATCCGTGGCCGCGTCGCGTAACACGCCGTCGTCGATGGGACGAAGGTCATCTGCACTCTTGAGCGCCGTACAACCCAACAGCGCAGCCACAAAAGCGCACGCGCCGAAGGGACGCGCCAGAGAGAAAGTCGAGGGACACTGCTTGCTGAAAGTCACGCGTCAGAACCGTGTGTGGAACGTTGCGCCAGCGCCATGGGCAGCCGCCCAAGGGGCGACAAGCGCGGCGGTGCGATCCCTCGAGGAGGTGCTGGCACGCTTGGCCAAGATCAACCCCACGATTCCCGTCGCCGTGAGCACACCCCCCGTGGCCAAGGTTAGGTTCGCGGCTGCTCCCAGGCGTAGCGGTTTCTGAACAGGGTCCTCGACGCAGCCATCGTCGCTGCAACCGGAGTTCGCTACATTGTTGTCGTGCACCGCGCGCAGGGTGAGCACGCCTCCTGCGCAGAGGGTAGCTATCCCCGCCGTCAAGCTCGTCGCGATTGTCCAGGTCAGCAGCGGTGATAGTGACCTATCGACCCTCTCAGGTGAGCGGGGCGCAAGCGGCCTGACCAGTGGCACAACGCGCCCTGCCGGAGAAGAGGTCGCCACCGGCTCTGTTTGAGCTGCTAGGGAAGGTAATGTCACAACCTGATGGTCATGCTGAGTCGCCAATCTGACCTCGAGGCTCCAAGGTACTCTACCCGGAGCGATTGCTGAAACAGTATGAGCTCCACCATCGATCGCCATCGGTTCATTGAGGGAGCTGAGGTCGAGTGGAACACCATCCAACATTAGGTCGAAGCCGTCCTGGCCTGCTTCGCTGCGAATGGTCAAGGTCGAGACCTGCGGCGCTAGCGCACTCTCGCGCTCTTGCGCGGCTTGTTCGCGATCGCTTCGGCCTTCCGTCTTGCTGCGTGTTACGACCTTGCGGTACGCGTACAGGGCTGATGCAAGCTTACTGTCCGACTCATAACAGTAAGCCAGGGCGAGCAAGCTGCCTGTGGCTGGATCCAGGCGATAGCTTTCCGAAAGCAGCGGGCAAGCCTGACTGTAGTCTTGCGCAGCGAGCGCGGCCCTACCTTGGGCGAAAAGCGCGTCTGCCTCGGGGGATGGCTCCGGGTCCGCCTTGCTCGTGCTCGCACACAAGAGTCCGAGCGCGAGTGCGATCGCTACTCGAAGTTGTGCGCTCGACCATTCGTGGAACCTCGACACGTTCATCTCCGTGTGCTGATCAGGTCTTGAAGGGAGCCCGGCACCGTGACCTGAGCGGCCCGGCTAGTGCGTTCGCTTGCGTCGTCTTGCGTCGACTCAGCCACGTCGGAGCCAGCGGGCACGCGCTCCTTCTTGCTGGCGCTTAGGTCGAGTTTCCGCTTGGTCTTGTGGCGGGGAGGTTTCTCGGGACTCTTGGATGGAGGCACCGGCTCCTCTGGGGCGGGGTGCTTGTCCTCGTGCATCGTCACCTCTGGGGCATGGGGGACGAGGGAGGCGATTGAAGGCGCAACGGGGCGGGCCGCTGCGTGTGAGGACCTTACGGTATGGGCCTGCGCATACCATGCGAGCAAGACCAGCAGGGCGCCCGCGCTCGCGCTCAACAGCAAGCCCAAACGTGGCGACGCAGCGTGCGGGCGCGGGTAAGGACCGACGGCGATCTCCACAGGCGGCAGGCTTGCGGGTGTGGTCGCGGGCAGCTCGGTGCTGGCCTGTGCGGGCACAGGCTGCTCGTCCAGTGCCAGTTGAAGCGGCGGATCGAGATGCTCGAGGAGGCTGGTGGCCTGACCTTCTGGGTCATCATTTCGTCCGTGAACAACAGCCGCAGGTATGCCGCTCGCTTGCGTAAGCGCGGGCACGGCGACGGTCTCACTTTCGCGGGTTTCGTCGAAGTCCATGAGCATCTGTGATTCGAGGCGTGCGCCGAGCAGGGCGCGCAGCCGATGGGCCCGGGCCTGCGATGCTTCCAAGGCACCTCGCCGAGCTGCTCGGGCTTGCTGCTCGAGTGTGTCATCTGCCGCGCGTCGCGTGGCGATAGGCTTTTGTGCGCGTACCAGCTCGCGCACAGACACGATTCTGCGATCGACCGCGCCCAGCCTGGTGTCGACGGGAACGTCATCCCAGTAGCTGCGCAGCCACCACTCGTTGCCCACAGGGTCGAGCCACGTAAGGTGTCCCCCTGGCAAGAGTTGAAAAGGAGCACTCAGGGCGTCGCAGAAAGTAAGGCGTGAGGTCCTCGCGCGCGCGCTGCCGAAGTACGCCGGTAAACAGAAGTCGGAGACGAGGACGTCATGAATGAAGTAAGCATCGCCCGTACCCCCCCGCGGACCCGTTACCTCGAGTGCAAACTCCACAGCGCCCTGCTGAGACCGTAAGGAAGGTGCCACAATGGCACGATCTCCGAAGGGATTGACCAACATCTCGAGGCAAGCTTGGCTGGCCGCCAAAGACCAACGTGAGCAACCGGGCCTCGCCTCAACCTGTGCGTAGGGTTGACCGTTCTCATCGAGGTGCGCACCAGCTTCGCGTCCAAGCTCACACAGGCTTACGATGATCGGCCAATAGCCCACAGGCACGTCTTCCAGGCGCGGGAAGCTATCTACGGTCGCGCTGAGACCCCATGCGGGCGCGAGATCGCGCGTGACCTGCATTTGCAGTGCGGCGCTGACGCGAGCCAGATCCGCCGCAGCGATGCCGCCTGCCTCGGGTACCAAAGCGATAGGTTGAGTCAACATGGCGCTCCCTCGGTCAAACCAGTGCCGTTCGTCCAGGCGCACACCTTAGGTCCGGGGTGCGGTCGGCCCTTGGCCTTACGTGTCTTAGAGCACCCAGGTCGAGTCCAGCGCACGTTTGTGTGACGCTTCTGCGATCGAGAGGGGGCGCACGGCGGCAGGCGAGCCAAACGTCACGCGACTGAGCGCCTGCCGTTGCATGCGCAGGTTAACTCGACGCAATGTCGTTGACGTGAACGTCGACGGAAAGCGCCGATGAAAATCGGCATGAGGAAGTTGGTGAGAAGAAACGTGAAGGCGAATCAACAAATCCAACCCCAGGAAGAGCTCGACCCTGGGAAAGCCATCCCTTGCGGCTGCGGGGGCGACCCCGTGGCTGAAGCGTAGGGGAGCAGGCAGGTGGGCCGGGTGACAGAGCCTCGAAAATCACGAAGTCAGAGAAGCCAA